>JBBQQT010000006.1:0-48437 GCA_038215555.1 Burkholderiales bacterium
GCCGCTGGCCCGCATCCTTACCCGATGCTGGTGCGCGATTTCCAGTGCGTCATCGGCGACGAATGCAAAGTGCAAATGGCCGAAATGCTCGGCCGCCAGCCGGATGCCGTCATCGCCTGCGTCGGAGGTGGTTCCAACGCCATCGGCATCTTCCACCCCTACATTCCGGTCGAGGGCGTGCGCCTGATCGGTGTCGAAGCCGGCGGCGACGGGGTCGCCACGGGTCGCCATGCCGCGCCGCTGTCGGCCGGCACGCCCGGCGTGCTGCACGGCTTCCGCTCCTATCTGATGCAGGATGCCAACGGCCAGATCATCGAAACCCATTCCGTCTCCGCCGGCCTCGATTACCCCGGCGTCGGCCCTGAACACAGTTATCTCAAGGATATCGGCCGCGCCGAATATGTCGCCATCAACGACGACGAAGCCCTGGCCGCCTTTCACAACCTGTGCCGTTACGAGGGCATCATCCCGGCCCTGGAATCCAGCCATGCCCTGGCCCATGCCGCCAAGATCGCGCCGACCATGGACAAGGATCGAATCTTGTTGGTGAACTTGTCGGGTCGCGGCGACAAGGACATCAACACGGTGGCGATGTTGGCGGGGATTGAGCTTTAAGCACGATGCCGACTGCGCTGAGAGATGGCCCCTATCGATATTATTTCTACGCGAGTGATTGCGCCGAACCGCCGCATATCCATGTCGAGCGAGACGAGCGTGTCGCCAAATACGGGCTTTCACCCGTCAGGCTGGCATCCAGCGGCGGCTTTGGGCGCGCTGAAATTGTCAAAATCCAGCGGGTTGTGATGGAACGTCAGTTTGAATTGAAGGAGGCCTGGAATGCTTACTGTCAGCAGAGTTGAAATTGAAGCGCCTACGGCTGAAAGTGTTTCGGTCAGCGAAGACACGCTGAGTGTTGATCTGAGGGACGGTCGCAGCATCCTGGTACCACTGACCTGGTATCCGCGTCTCGCTAATAGTTCTGCCAAGGAACGCGCGAACTGGCGACTGATTGGACGGGGTGAAGGCATTCACTGGGAAGATCTGGATGAAGATATCAGTCTGCTGGGTTTGCTGGAGGGGCGGCCATCCGGGGAAAGTCAGGCTTCATTGCAACGTTGGTTGGCAAGTCGGGGTTGATTCGGATCATGCCCGTTCCCGATTTTCAGACACTCATGCTTCCACTGCTGCGGGTCTGCGCAGATGGCAGGCACGATGCAAGGCCTTTTCTCGCTCAGGAATTTGCATTATCTGAATCGGAATTGGCCGAGACCGCAGCAAAAGTAAGCAGCAAGATTGTGCTGATTGACGGGCCCACACTTGCTGATCTCATGATTGATTTCGGGTTGGGTGTTTCCACAGTGAATACCTACGAAATCAAACGTATCGATTCAGATTTTTTTGTAGAAGACTGACCCATGAGCCGCATTGGCCAAACCTTTACACAACTCAAAGCCCAGAACCGCAAGGCCCTGATTCCCTTCATCACCGCGGGTGACCCTGCACCGGCCAATACCGTGCCATTGATGCATGCGCTGGTTGCGGGCGGTGCCGACATCCTGGAACTGGGGGTGCCGTTTTCCGACCCGATGGCGGATGGGCCGACGATTCAGCGGGCTTCAGAACGTGCGCTCAAGCATGGCGTCGGTTTACGTGATGTGCTGGGCATGGTGGCGGAGTTCCGCAAGACCAATGCCAATACACCGGTTGTATTAATGGGTTATGCCAACCCGATCGAGGCGATGACTTGGGATGGTTTTTGCGTTGCCGCTGCCTCCGCCGGCGTGGATGGCGTGCTGACAGTGGATTACCCGCCTGAGGAATCCGGCGAGTTTGCCGCCAAATGCGCCGCCGCAGGGCTGGACAACATCTATCTGCTGGCGCCGACCACGCCGGCGGCGCGGGTCGATGCGGTGGCCAAGCACGCGCGTGGATTCATTTATTACGTCTCGCTGAAGGGCGTCACGGGGGCTGCAACCATCGACATGAGCGAAGTCGCTGCTCGTCTGCCGGCGATTCATGCTGCGACAGGCTTGCCGATTGGCGTCGGTTTCGGCATCCGCGATGCTGAAACGGCGCGGCAGGTGGCGGCAGTGGCCGATGCGGTGGTCATCGGTTCGCGCATCGTGCAGGAAATCGAGCAATCGGCACCCGAGGCGATGCTGGATAACGTGAAGAACTTTGTCGTCGGCGTGCGCGCCGCAATGGATAACTGAGGACACGACCATGAGCTGGTTCCAGAAACTGATCCCACCCAAGATCAAGCGTCGCGAGACGGCCAAGAAGGTGGTGCCGGAAGGCCTGTGGAGCAAATGCCCGAGCTGTGAAGCGGTGCTTTATGCCGCCGATCTCGATAACAACATGCATGTCTGTCCGCATTGCGGTTATCACAACCGCATCGGTGCTCGGCAACGGCTGGAAATGTTGCTGGACGAGGGCAGTCGCAATGAGATCGGCGCCAACATCCTGCCGATCGATGCACTCAAGTTCAAGGACAGTCGGCGTTATACCGACCGCCTGACCGAAGCGGTCAAGTCCACCGATGAGCAGGATGCGCTGGTGGTGATGGAAGGGCGCATGCTCGACTTGCCGGTGACCGCAGCGGCGTTTGAATTCCGTTTCATGGGCGGCTCGATGGGCTCGGTGGTCGGCGAGCGCTTCGTGCGCGGGGTGGAAGCTTCCATTCGCGGCAAGAAACCCTTTATCTGCATTGCCGCCAGTGGTGGCGCGCGCATGCAGGAAGGCCTCAATTCGCTGATGCAGATGGCCAAGACCTCGGCGGCGCTGACCCAGTTGTCCGCCAATCGCCTGCCGTTTATTTCAGTGTTGACCGACCCGACCATGGGTGGCGTGTCGGCCTCCTTCGCCATGCTGGGTGACATCATTGTCGGGGAACCGAAAGCGCTGATCGGCTTTGCCGGTCCGCGCGTGATTGAGCAAACCGTTCGCGAAACCCTGCCGGAAGGTTTTCAACGTTCCGAATTTCTGGTCGAGCACGGCGCTCTCGACTTGATCATTGACCGGCGTGAAATGAAGCCGGCGCTGGCCCGTCTGTGTGCTCAGCTGATGCGCAAGTCGCCGCTTCAATAAGCCCGGTTTTGACCCTGTGCTGGCGTAAATCGGATTGAGTTATCCCGCCACGCTTGAAGCCTGGTTGCAGCATCTTGAGTCGCGCAACCGGGAAGCGATCGTCTTGGGTCTGGATCGGGTGGCGCTGGTGCGCGACCGGCTTGCGCTGCATCCGACTTTTCCGCTGATTACGGTTGGCGGCACGAATGGCAAGGGATCGGTCTGTGCCTATCTGGAAGCGATGCTGAGTGCGGCCAACTATCGCGTCGGTTGTTATTCGTCGCCGCACCTGTTGCGTTACAACGAGCGGGTGCATCTGGAAGGCGCCGAGGCGAGTGATGCCGACCTGTGTCAGGCTTTGGCCGCTGTCGAGCAAGCGCGTGGCGATGTGCCTTTGACCTACTTCGAGCAAGGCACGCTGGCGGCAATGTGGCTGTTTCAACGCGCCAAACTGGATGTGGCGGTGCTGGAAGTTGGCCTCGGCGGGCGGCTTGATGCGGTCAACGTCTGGGATGCCGATTGTGCTGTAGTGACCAGCGTCGATCTTGACCACCAGCAGTTTCTTGGCGATACACGAGAGGCGATTGGTTTCGAGAAAGCCGGCATTTATCGAACCGGCAAGCCGGCGATCTGCGGTGATATGGATCCGCCGGCCACTCTGCTGGCGCAAGTGGCGGCTGTGGGTGCGCAGTTGCTGCGAGTCGGGGTGGAAATTTGCGTCGATCTTGGCAGTGTCGGCGAGGTCGGCTGGCGTTGCCGAGTCAACGAAAATCTCAACCACAAGCAGGGGCAAAAAGCTTTCCCGGCACTGCCGCCTTTAGCCATGCCGGGGCGCCACCAATATGCCAATGCAGCCTGCGCGGTGGCGGCGCTGTCGGTGTTGCATCTGCGATTGCCGGTGAGCATGAATGCCTTGCGCACTGGGCTGGCTACGGCGCGACAACCGGGCCGGTTTCAGATCATCGGACGACAGCCGTTGCAGGTTCTCGATGTCGCACACAATCCGCATGCAGCGCGCGCGCTGGCCGCCAATCTGGCTGATCTGCCGCCGGGCGGGCGGGTGATCGCGGTGTGCGCGATACTGGCGGACAAGGATGTCGCCGCTGTCGTGCAGGCTTTGAAAGCGCACATCCAGCATTGGCATGTTGCTGGCCTGGACACGCCGCGCGGCCTTGATGCCGCCGGCCTGGCCAATCTGCTGAATGGCGCTGGCTGTGCTTGCGAACAACACACAAGCGTGGCGCAAGCCTGGCGCGCGGCATGCGTTGAGGCGGGGCCGGCTGATACAATCCTGGCCTTTGGTTCGTTCCATACCGTGGCTGCGGTGATGGAAATGAACCCTCTTTGAAATGCATGGCTGGACCCAAGATGGAACTGCACCGGAATGGCTGAACTTGTCGTGACTCAGGATGAGCTTGCATTGCGCCGTCGTGCTCGGCGGCGTCTGGTTGGCGCGGTCGCCATCGCGTTGACCGTAGTGGTCATTTTGCCGATGTTGTTTGATAGCGAACCGAAGCCATTGGGGCCGGATGTCGATATCCGGATTCCAGCCCAGAATTCGCCGTTTGAAACTGCACCAGCCTTGGCGCCACCGGTGCAAACGCCGCCATCCACAGAGCAGCCGGTACCCGTGCCTGCGGAACCGACCGCGGTGAATGGCGCATCGCCGACTTCCGCTTCGGTCAAGGTTGAATCCACCAAAGCCGAATCCACCAAAGCAGCAACGGCAGAGAAGGTCAAATCGGAAGCGAAGCCGGAAGTTAAAGCAAAACCCGAAACAAAAACCGAGGTCAAACTCGTCTTGAAGGATGAGCAAAAGACCGAGCAGAAGCCCAAGTTGAAGCCCGATTCCACCTTTGCCGCACAAGGCTATTTTCTGCAACTGGGCGCATTTACCAATGAATCAAATGCACGTCAATTGCATGGCAAGGCGGTCGCAGCGGGGTTCAATGCGGTGATGGTGAGCACCAATGGTCAGTACCGCGTCCGTGTCGGCCCCCTTCCGCAGCAAGAACGGGCTCTGGAAATGCAGGCCAAACTCAAGGCCAGGGGTTTCAGCCCGGTCTTGCTTGGGCCATGAGGTTCGGGTTCAACATGGCCAGCCTGTCCGCGCCGCGTTCGCTGAGATGTGAACCGCTGCGATTCGAGGCAAGCATCTTCACCCCTGATCGCCGCCGGTTCTGGCAGCACTGATTCGTTACTAAGGGCAATCGACATGTGTGGCATCGTCGGCATTTTCTCGCATCAAATCGTCAACCAGTTGCTCTATGACGGTTTGCAGTTGTTGCAACATCGCGGCCAGGATGCCGCCGGCATCGTCACGATGGACGGCAGCATGTTCCATATGCACAAGCAGTTGGGCATGGTGCGCGATGTCTTCCGAACCCGCGATATGCGCAATCTGGTCGGCAACATCGGCATTGCGCATGTTCGCTACCCAACCGCAGGTTCCGCCGCCAGTCCGGCCGAAGCGCAGCCGTTCTATGTCAATTCGCCGTTCGGCATCGTGTTGAGCCATAACGGCAATCTGACCAATACCGAGGCGCTGCAGCAGGAATTGTTCATGGACGATCTGCGCCACGTGAATACCGGTTCCGATTCGGAAGTGCTGCTGAATGTGCTGGCGCACGAATTGCAGGAAGCGGTGCAGGGCCACCGCCTGAAAGTGGACGATGTGTTCACCGCCGTCGCCGGCGTACATCGGCGTTGCAAGGGTGCGTATGCCGTGGTGGCGATGATCGCCGGCTATGGGTTATTGGCGTTCCGCGACCCCAACGGCATCCGGCCTTTGGTTATCGGCCGCATGGACACGCTGGAGGGGCCGGAATGGATCGTGGCCTCGGAAAGCGTTGCCATCGAGGCGATGGGCTACCAGGTAGTACGCGACGTGGCGCCCGGTGAGGCGATTCTGGTCGATTCGCGCGGCGAATTATTCAGCCGCAATTGCGCGCCAACGGCTCGCTTTACGCCGTGTATTTTCGAATTTGTTTATTTCGCGCGTCCGGATTCGGTGATGGATGGCACCTCGATCTATGAAAGCCGTCTGCGGATGGGCGAGTTTTTGGCGGAAAAAATCAAACGCGATTTCAGTCATCTGAAAATCGACGTTGTGGTGCCGATTCCCGATACCAGCCGGCCCTCCGCGTTGCAACTGGCGTTCAAGCTGGGACTCGATTACCGCGAAGGCTTCATCAAGAATCGTTACATCGGTCGGACCTTCATCATGCCCGGCCAGGCCTCGCGCAAGAAATCGGTGCGCCAGAAATTGAACGCCATGCCGCTCGAATTCAAGGGCAAGAATGTGCTGCTGGTGGACGACTCCATCGTGCGCGGCACGACCAGCCGGGAAATCATCCAGATGGCACGCGATGCCGGTGCCACTGCGGTGTACTTCGCCTCCGCCAGCCCGCCGGTGCGCTTCCCCAATGTGTATGGCATCGACATGCCGACGCGCAATGAACTGCTGGCAAATGGCCGCACCGATGCCGAAATCGCACAGGAAATCGGCGCCGATGCGGTGATCTACCAAGACTTGCCCGATCTGATTGCCGCCATCCAATCTGTTAATCCGGCGATTGATGCGTTTGATGCGTCATGTTTTGACGGTTGCTATGTCACCGGCGATGTCACCGAGGCGTATCTGGCGCGTCTGGAAGGCCAGCGCAATGGCGATATTCCGATGACGCCGGCCCCGGCGACGCGGCAAATGGACCTCAATCTGGCGACCACATCATGAATCTCGCAGGCTTGCACCCCGACACTCTGGCGGTGCGCGCCGGCACCCAGCGCAGCCAGTTCCAGGAACATTCGGAGGCGATGTATCTCACCTCCAGTTTCGTCTTCGGTAGCGCGGCGGAGGCCGCAGCTCGTTTTTCCGGCGCCGAAGCCGGTCCGATCTACGCGCGGTTTACCAATCCTGGCGTCAGCATGTTCGAGGAACGCCTTGCTGCGATGGAAGGGGCTGAACGTTGCGTCGCATTTGCCTCCGGCATGGCAGCGATTCTCGCTACCGTGATGGGCTTGATGCGCGCCGGCGAGCATGTCGTCGCTTCGCGTTCGATCTTCGGTTCCACCGTGCGGTTGTTCCAGAACATCCTGGGCCGCTTCGGCATTGAAACGACCTTTGTTTCGCCAACCGATCCCGCCGAATGGCGTGCTGCCGTCAAACCGAATACGCGCTTGTTTTTCGTCGAATCGCCCTCCAACCCGTTGACCGAAGTCAGCGACATCCGGGCGTTGGCCGACATCGCGCATGAAGTTAGCGCCTGGCTGGCGGTGGATAACTGTTTCTGCACGCCGGTGTTGCAGCGTCCGTTGCAAATGGGCGCCGATATCGTCATTCATTCCGCCACCAAATATCTCGATGGGCAGGGCAGGGTGCTGGGCGGCGCGGTGCTGGGCGAAAAGGCATTGATGGAAGGCGTCTACACGTTTCTGCGTACCGCTGGCCCGACGCTGTCGGCGTTCAATGCCTGGGTACTGCTGAAGGGCCTGGAAACCTTGAGCCTGCGTATGCAAGCCCATTCCGCGCATGCCTTGGAACTGGCAACCTGGCTGGAAGCACATCCGAAAGTGGCTCGCGTACTCTACCCGGGCTTGCCTTCACATCCGCAACATGCACTGGCGATGCAGCAACAAAGCACCGGTGGCGGCATCGTCGCGTTTGAACTGGCGGGCGGCAAGGAAGCCGCCTGGAAAGTCATCGATGCGACGCAGATCATGTCGATCACCGCCAACCTGGGCGATACCCGCACCACCATCACGCATCCGGCCAGCACTACCCACAGCCGAATGACGCCGGAACAACGCGCAACAGCGGGCATCGGCGACGGTCTGATTCGCATCGCCGTCGGTCTGGAACATCCGGGTGATCTGATCGTCGATCTGGAACGCGGCTTGGCGTTGATCTAGCCCGGATATTTCATAAATTCGCGTGATGATCGCGCCGGCCATTGTTTGCACTGCGAATTTCGCGAAGGAGTGGCGTAGTTATTCATACGTCCGACTGAGCGAAACTTTCCAGTGCAGGCAAGGGATCAGCGAGGGCGCGCGAGCATTTATGAAATATCCGGGCTAACCCAACGTATCGAGAAAATTCTGCAGCTCCGTTGGAAGTGGTGCTTCCAGCTTGAGTTCGGCGCCGGTCAGTGGGTGACGGATTTCCAGTCGTGCCGAGTGCAGGAACATGCGTTTCAATCCCTGGTACTTCAACTGACGGTTAAGTTCCGGGTTTCCGTACTTGGTATCGCCGGCAATCGGGTGCTGCACCGCAGCGAGATGCACCCGAATCTGGTGCGTGCGACCGGTCTTCAACTCCGCTTCCAACAGGCTGAATCCGCCGGTGACCTTGATGCGACGGAAAATGGTGTGGGCGCGCTGGCCGTCATCGTTGACCTCGACCCGTCGCTCGCCGTCCTCGGTCAGGAATTTGTGCAGCGACAGCTTGATATGCCGAATGGGATCGCGCCATTCACCGACGGCCAGCGCGAGATAGGTTTTTTTCGGTTCGCCATCGCGCAGCATGCGGTGCAGTTCAACCAATGCAGACCGTTTTAACGCCAGCACCAGAATGCCGGAGGTTTCCTTGTCGAGACGATGCGCCAACTCAAGGAAACGCGCGTCCGGCAACTCCTGGCGCAACTGTTCGATGATGCCGAGGCTGACGCCGCTACCGCCATGCACCGCCTGACCGGCGGGTTTGTCGATCACCAGCAGGGCTTCATCGCGATAGATCACGCGATTCAACAAGGGATTCGTGATCGGTCCATGGATGGGAGTCGGCGCCGGTTCTGCGACCCGTACTGGCGGGATGCGCACTTCGTCGCCATCGACAAGCTTGTATTCAGGTTTCGAGCGGCGGCCGCTGACGCGCAATTCGCCTTCCCGCAACATCCGATAGATGCGGCTTTTCGGCACGCCCTTCAACATCCTGAATAGAAAGTTGTCCAGACGTTGTCCAGCCTGCTCGGAACCGATGCTGACTTTTGTGACTGCTGCTTTGCCTGTCGATTGCATTAATGTATATTCGCCCTGCTCAAAAAGCATGCACACGGGGCGTTGAAGACCTTGCCCACGCACTGATTTTGGGCGCCGGTTATCTCGCTCACCGGCTAAGGCCGCCAGCCCCCTGTTTCACTTTGTTCGCCAAGTTCGTTTGTGCGCTAGAGCGCGGAACGAAGGAAGATCAGCGAATCTGGGTGGACACGAAAGGCAACGCTCGAAAAAAGCAGCGATGGTAACGCAATTTATATGCGCGACCCGCACCCGGATGAATCTGCGTCTGGTTCAGTGTTCGCTTGCAAAGCGAACATATTGAATCGACAGGAAAAAAACGATGAACCTCAACCATGCCCCAGCCGCTCAGCGACATAACTAAACACGCCGCCTGATCCCCTGTCCTGCATTGCCGCTGTTATCCGTCCTGATCACCAGGATGGTTCGGCGGGGTTTATCCCCCGGGGCGCGTGAGCGCTGGGGTGAAACATGAAACGTATGTTGTTCAACGCGACGCAAGCGGAGGAACTCCGCGTCGCCATTGTCGAAGGCCAGAAACTGGTCGACCTCGACATTGAGTCCGCTAACAAGGAACAGCGCAAAGGCAATATTTACAAAGCCATTGTCACGCGCGTCGAACCTTCGCTCGAAGCCTGCTTCGTCAATTACGGCACTGACCGGCATGGTTTCCTGCCGTTCAAGGAAATTTCCCGTTCCGCCATTCCAGGCGCCGAAAAGGGCGATTTCAGCCGTGGTCGGATGCAGGACATGCTCAAGGAAGGTCTTGAGCTGATCGTTCAGGTCGAGAAAGACGAACGTGGCAACAAGGGCGCGGCGCTGACCAACCAGGTCAGCCTGGCCGGCCGTTATCTGGTGCTGATGCCGAACAATCCGCGCGGTGGTGGCGTGTCGCGCCGGATCGAGGGCGAAGAGCGCAACGAACTGCGCGATGCCTTGGCGCAACTGGATGTGCCCGCCGGCATGAGCCTGATCGGCCGCATCGCCGGTATTGGCCGCAGCGTCGAAGAATTGCAATGGGACTTGAACTACCTGCTGCAACTCTGGACCGCCATCGATGGCGCCGCCAAAGGCCAGTCCGGTGCGTTCCTGATTTATCAGGAATCCAGCCTGGTGATTCGTGCCATCCGTGATTACTTCACACCCGATGTCGGCGAATTGTTGATCGACGAACCTGCGATCTATGAGCAGGCGCGGCAGTTCATGGCGCACGTGATGCCGCCCAACGTGCACAAGGTCAAGCTGTATACCGATCCGGTGCCGCTGTTTTCGCGTTTTCAGGTCGAACATCAGATTGAAAGCGCCTTCTCGCGCCAGGTCACGTTGCCGTCTGGCGGTGCCATCGTCATCGACCATACCGAAGCGCTGGTGGCGGTCGACGTCAACTCGGCACAGGCCACCAAGGGCAGCGACATCGAGCAGACCGCGCTCAACACCAATCTGGAAGCGGCAGAAGAAGTCGCGCGTCAGTTACGCTTGCGTGACCTAGGCGGCTTGATCGTGATCGATTTCATCGACATGGAAAACCAGAAGAATCAGCGCGAGGTGGAAGATCGCCTGCGCGAATCGCTGCACCACGATCGCGCCCGCGTCCAGACCGGCAAGATTTCCCGCTTTGGCTTGCTCGAACTGTCGCGTCAGCGGCTGCAACCGAGTCTTGGCGAAACCAGCTACGTCACCTGCCCGCGTTGCGCTGGTACCGGCCATGTGCGCAGCACCGAATCCTTCGCCCTGCATCTCCTGCGCTTGCTTCAGGAAGAAGCGATGAAGGACAACACCGGCGCCGTGCATCTGCAAATTCCAGTTGATGTCGCCACCTTCCTGCTGAACGAAAAACGGCACGACATTCTGGCCATCGAAGCGCGTCATCGCGTCGAAATCATGTTGATTCCGAACATGCATTTCGAAGTGCCGCGCTACAACCTGGCCCGTTTCCGCCACGACCAGCTCAACCAGACCGAGCCGCTGGCGCCGAGTTATCGGATGGTGGAAAAGCCGGTTGAAGTTGAAATGCAGCCGCGCAACGGCAGCGCCGACAAACCTGATCGGCCGCAGCCAGTGGTGCAAGGCATCACGCCGTCGCAGCCAGCGCCAGCGCATGTTGCGCCGGTTGCTGCGTCAGTTGCTGCGCCAGTGGCGCAGGTCAGTTCGGAGAAGCCGGGCTTGTTTGGGCGTCTTTTTGGCTGGTTGCGCGGTGGCAGCGAGCCGGCAGAAGAAGCCAAGCCGGTTGAAGTCAAAAAAACCGAACCACGGCGTGATCGTGAACCGCGGCGTGGCCGTGATGGCCGCAACGATCGGGGTGATCGCGCGGAGCGTGGCGAGCGTGAACCGCGCGGTGACCGGCGTCCGCGTGGCGATAAACCGGAGCGTGTTGAGCAGGGTGATCGCGCGGCGCGTCCGGAACGTGCTGAAGCCAAGCCGCCGCGTGAGCCGCGTGAGCCGCGAGAAGCCCGCCCCGAGCGGACGGAGCGTCCCGAGCGCAGCGAACGAGGTGAGCGACCGGAACGTCCGCGTCGTGAACGTCTACCCGCGGCGGAAGCCGCATCTGCCACAGAGCCGAATCTGCCGTTGCCGGTGCCGATCGAAGGTAGTCAGATTGCGGCTGAGGCGCCGAGTGAAAATGGGGGCGAAGAGCGCGATAGCCGCCGTCGCGGTCGGCGTGGCGGCCGTGGCCGGCGGGGCGAAGGGCGTCCGGAAGGTGCTGGTGCGGTGGCCGAGCAGACCGTAAGTGAGATCGTGGCGGAAGCGGAAGGCCAACCGGCAAGCGCGCAAGTCAGTGAGGTGATATCGCCTGCTGCTGTCGATAGCAACGCAGCACCGTTGGTGATTCGGATCGAAACAGAAACGAAACCGGCGAAAGCGGAAGTTCAGGCTGCTTCTGAATCGGTTACTGAGTCCGTTCGCCAACCTGCCGCACAACCGGTGCAAGCCGAAGTCGAGTTCAAGTTCGCCAACGAAGAGAAAGTGGCAGAACCCAAGGAAGTCACCAGTCAGCCGGTCGCCGCCGATATGACCGCAGCCGGTTTGCAACTGGTCGAAACCGTAGCTCCGGGCGCGCAAGTTTCTGAGCCTGAGGTGGAGCCGGTTGAGTCTGCTTCTTCGTCGCGTCGGCGTCGCGGTCGCGGTGGTCGTGCCAGCGAGCAGACCGCTGCCGAGAGGCTGGTGATGGTGGAGACGCGTTTCGAGGGCACCACGACGGGTGAAACAGCCAATGCCGGCGCACCGGCGGCGGATGAAAAGTCGAATGAGTGGGGCCCACCTTCGAATCCGCGGCGTCGTCCCCGGCCTAAGTCCGAGGCCCCGGCTGCTGCCGAGTCACTGGTGTTGGTGGAAACGAAATCAACACCCTCGGAGCAAACGCCTTCTGCCTGATGGCTAATTGGGTTGTTGAAGAAAAAAACCGGCGCAGTAATGCGCCGGTTTTTTTTTGATGCGTATGTATTGCTTGAACCTTTGAACCTTTGAACCTTGATTCCTCTGTTGATGGATTAAATCGTTACGTATCAAAGCATTGTACGTGACCTGTAGGTGCGAATTTATTCGCACATAATGAATTGATTATGCGAATAAATTCGCACCTACATGGGTTTCAATTGAGTTTTCTAGGATCAATTGTTAAATGGTGCGCGGGGCGAATCTTGCTGAAGCGATGGGTTACACGCTGCTCTTCGTGACGAGGCCATTTGTGTCGTTGATCTCGTTGATCAAGCCTTCCGCGGCGTCTTCCACCATATCCAGTACCTGATCAAAGCCGGCTTTTCCGCCGTAGTAAGGGTCAGGTACATCCAGGTCAGTAAAATGCCGGCTGAACGACAGCAGGCGGCGCACTTTGTGTTGCCAATGCGGTGGACACTGTTCGCGCAGGATGGCCAGGTTGTCCTTGTCCATCGCCAGAATAAAATCGAACGCTTCAAAATCCTTCGCATTGACCTGTCGGCCGCGGAGATCGGATAGATCGTAGCCCCGCTTGCTGGCGGCATCCTGGGCGCGGCCATCTGGCGGCCTGCCGATGTGGTAGTCATGCGTGCCGGCTGAATCAATCTCGACATTTTCGCCAAGGCCGGCAAGTTTGACCTTGTCGCGGAATACGCCTTCAGCGGTCGGTGATCGACAAATATTTCCCATGCAGACGAAAAGTATTTTTGTCTTACTCATCATGTTCTTCGACTCCAAATAACTGTTTTTTCAGGATATGTAAGCGGTCGCGAAGTTCCGCCGCAGTTTCGAATTCAAGGTTCTTTGCCGCCGTCAGCATGTCTTTTTCCAGGCGCTTGATTTCCTTCGCCAGTTCCTTCTCGCTCATCACTTCATACTTGGCGCGGGACTGCGCGGCTTTCAGTTCCTGGTTGGCGGCATCCGGGTTGTAGATGCCGTCGATGATGTCCTTGATGCGCTTCACTACGCCTTTCGGGGTGATGCCGTTGGCCAGGTTGAAGGCGATCTGCTTGTTGCGGCGGCGCTCGATTTCGTCGATGGCGCGGCGCATCGAGTTGGTGATGCGGTCGGCGTAGAGAATCGCGGTGCCGTTCAGGTGGCGGGCGGCGCGGCCCATGGTCTGGATTAGCGCACGCTCGGAACGCAGGAAACCTTCCTTGTCGGCGTCAAGGATGGCGACCAGCGATACCTCGGGAATATCCAGGCCCTCGCGCAGCAGGTTGATGCCGATCAGCACATCGAACACGCCGAGGCGCAGATCGCGGATGATCTCGACTCGCTCCACCGTTTCGATGTCCGAATGCAGGTAGCGCACCTTGATGCCGTGTTCCGACAGGTATTCGGTGAGTTGTTCGGACATGCGTTTGGTCAGCGTGGTGACCATCACCCGTTCGCCGAGCGCGGTGCGCTGGTTGATCGCCGACATCAGGTCGTCGACCTGGGTTCCCACCGGGCGAATCTCGATCACCGGATCGATCAGGCCGGTGGGGCGCGCGACCTGTTCCACCACCTGCTGTTCGTGCAGCTTTTCGTACGGGCCGGGCGTGGCGGAGACGAACACGGTCTGGCGCATTACGGTCTCGAATTCGTCGAAACGCAGCGGCCGGTTGTCCAGCGCGCTGGGCAGGCGGAAGCCGTAATCGACCAGGTTTTCCTTGCGCGCGCGGTCGCCCTTGTACATGCCGCCGACCTGCGGCACGGTGACGTGTGATTCGTCGATGAACATCAGCGCGTTGGGCGGCAGATAGTCGATCAGCGTCGGTGGCGGCTCGCCCGGATTGCGCCCGGACAGATGTCGCGAGTAGTTTTCGATGCCCTTGCAGAAGCCGAGTTCGGCCAGCAGTTCCAGATCGAAACGAGTGCGCTGTTCGATGCGCTGCGCTTCCACCAGTTTGTTGTTGGTCTGGAAAAATTCCAGCCGGTCGGCAAGCTCGAGCTTGATCTTGTCCACCGCCGTCAGCACCACGTCGCGCGGCGTGACGTAATGACTCGACGGGTAAACCGTGAAACGCGGCGCCTTGTGCACGACCTGGCCGGTGAGCGGGTCGAACAGGCTGATGCTTTCCACTTCGTCGTCGAACAGCGAGACGCGCACGGCGGTTTCGGCATGTTCAGCCGGGAAGATGTCGATCACATCGCCCTTGACCCGGAATACGCCGCGCTTGAATTCCATGTCATTGCGCTGGTACTGCATCTCGGTCAGGCGGCGAATCACGGCGCGCTGGTCGATCTTTTCGCCCTGGCGCAGGTGCAGGATCATGCCGTGGTAATCGACTGGATCGCCGATGCCGTAGATCGCCGAAACGGTGGCGACGATGATGCAGTCCTCGCGTTCCAGCAGCGCCTTGGTGGCGGACAGGCGCATCTGTTCGATGTGCTCGTTGATGCTGGAATCCTTCTCGATGAACAGGTCGCGCGACGGCACGTAGGCCTCCGGCTGGTAATAGTCGTAATAGGAGACGAAGTATTCCACCGCGTTGTCCGGGAAGAACTCGCGGAACTCCGAATACAACTGCGCCGCCAACGTCTTGTTCGGCGCCATCACGAAGGCCGGTCGGCCGGTGCGCGCGATGACGTTGGCCATGGTGAAGGTCTTGCCGGAACCGGTGACGCCAAGCAGGGTCTGGAAGCGCATGCCCTGATCGATGCCCGCTACCAGTTGCTCGATCGCCACGGGTTGATCCCCCGCCGGAGGAAACGGTTGATGCAGTGCAAAAGGGCTATTGGGAAATGTGACGGCCAAGTTAAAATCCGCGCGCTCAAAAAAGCGGTCAATCCTAACATTTCGTCCTGCGTATCTTCTGCGTATCCGCGTTTCACAAAAGGTGCTCGCCTTGCAACTCTCCCGCCGCGTTCAGAACATCAAACCATCGCCCACCCTGGCCGTCTCCGCGCGCGCGGCAAAGCTGAAGGCTGAAGGCAAGGACATCATCGGCCTCGGCGTCGGCGAGCCTGATTTCGATACCCCGCAACACATCAAGGATGCCGGCATTGCCGCGATCAACGCCGGTTTCACCAAATACACGGCGGTCGGCGGCACGCCCAGCCTGAAAAAAGCCGTCATCGACAAGTTCAAGCGCGAGAACGGCCTTGAATATCAGGCTAACCAGATTCTGGTTTCCTGCGGTGGCAAGCAGAGTTTCTACAATCTGGCGCAGGCTTACCTCAATCCGGGCGACGAAGTGATCATCCCGGCGCCGTACTGGGTGTCGTACCCGGACATGGTGATTCTCGCCGACGGCGTGCCGGTCATCGTCGATGCCGGCATCGAACAGGGATTCAAGATCACCCCGGCGCAACTGGAAGCGGCGATCACCCCGAAGACCCGCATGCTGGTCATCAACAGCCCGTCCAACCCCAGCGGCGCGGTCTATGCCAAGGAAGAACTCGCTGCACTCGGCGAAGTGCTGCGCCGGCATCCGAACGTGCTGATCGTCAGCGACGACATGTACGAACACATCCTGATGCGCGATGGCGAGTTCAGCAATATCCTCAATGCCTGCCCGGATATGTACGGCCAGACCATGGTGTTGAATGGTGTCTCCAAGGCCTACGCCATGACCGGCTGGCGCATCGGTTACGCCGCCGGAGCGAAGGAAATCATCGCGGCGATGGAAAACATTCAGTCGCAAAGCACATCCAATCCCACTTCGATCTCCCAAGTTGCCGCCGAAATGGCCCTCAACGGCGACCAGGAATGCATCACGCCGATGCTGGCCGCCTTCCGTGAGCGGCATCGCTATGTCGTCGACGCGCTCAACGCCATCCCCGGCGTCAGTTGTGTCGACAGCGGTGGCGCGTTTTACGCCTTCCCGGACGTCAGTGTCGCCATCAACAAACTACATGCTGAAGGCAAACTCGCCGCCGCCAATGACATGGCGCTGACTGAACGCCTGCTGGAATTTGGCGTCGCCTTGGTGCCTGGCTCAGCCTTCGGCAGCGAAGGCTGCATCCGCATCTCCTTCGCCACCTCAATGGAAAACCTTCAAAAGGCTATCGAACGCGTTGCCAAGGCTTTGGCCTGATCGATAAAAATTAGCCAGAATTACCGCCCCGCATATTGACCGAAAGCCGCACCCCACTTATCATCGCGGCCTCTCAATTCCCCGATAGCTCAGTTGGTAGAGCAACGGACTGTTAATCCGTGTGTCCCTGGTTCGAGTCCAGGTCGGGGAGCCAGACTCAACAAGTATTCAAGCCACTCCCCTAGAGTGGCTTTTTGCTTTCTGTTGTCATTTTCGGTTTAGCCCCCATGTCGGGGTTACACATTCATTCACACGTCAAAGGAATCTCCATGCAGACGGACCAAGTTTTAAGCCACCTTAAAAAACATGGGCAGCTTCTCGATTTGGAGATTGCATCCGCAACCGGGATTTCGCTGCCTCAAGTCCGCAAGATGCTTGCCGACTTGACGTTACGCGGTGAAATCTCTCAGTGCAGCGTCACCCATTTCATTGGCGACAAGCGTGTCGATGGTTTTCAGTGCCGAATTTCCGGCTACGTTCCGCCTGTTGCTGCGGGCCGCAAAGCTGGCGCTAATAAAAACCCTTTATCCGACTAGTCAAAGCGGAAGCGGTGCGACTGGGTTGCCCGCTTTGTGGGGTTGTTACCCCGTTTGATTCGAGCGTTTTTATCGGTGCGTAATTTCTCCTGACCACGGTCGCGGTTTGGGGCAATTTAGGAAAAGTCCGGATCGAACGCGCAAGTGTTCATGTTTTTGCACGTTTTGTTTCCCAAGCGGGCCTCCCATCTATCTGTCGCCCCAAACTTGTCTTGTTCTCTGATTGGTCGTCAGGGTCAAGCTTTCTGTCCTGCAGCGCCGCGGAAAAAGTGGTTTTGGGGGCTCAAAACGGAGGCATGCTGTCTCGGCGATACTCAGGATGGCGAGGCTGGGGGAGAATTGGCGGCATGAAAGCGATCAATCATGACAACTGGTTGATGGCGGATGCCGAAGGACGCGCTCAGGTTGCGGACGCACGTGTCTGGCGCCAGGCATTTCTGGCCATTCGCCTCGATCCCTGTGTTCCCCCGGATGTTGCCCGCCTGTTTGAAGCGGCTCGCGGCGGTATGTTGTATGGCTATTTCTTCCGACCGTTGCTGGCTATAGGGGTGGAGCAGTGTTATCGCGTGCTGGAGAGCGGTGCTCGGGCGCGCTGTGCGCAGAAGGGACTGCCGGTCTTTTGCAATGACAGCCAGGGCAAGGCGCATCCACTCTCCTTTGGCCACAATCTGAACGTGTTGGTCAAACAAGGCTTGATCGAAGCTGCGGATCTGATTCTGTGGCAGCAAGCGCGGGAATTGCGCGATTGGGTTGCCGCGCCTGAGCATCAGGCGGCGCTAACGCTGAATCATGGGGTCACTGCTTTGTCGCGGGCGGCGGAGTTATTGGGGAAGTTGTTTCAGACTTAACCGAAGACGATTGGCTTGGTCACATCTGATTCTCGTAAACACCATTCTGCATTCCGGACTATATTCCGCTCATGATTGATCCCACTTCCTCCCTCGCAGCCATGCTTGCCACAACACAAGCGCAGTCGAGCCTGATTGCGGTTCGTCTCGCCAACGAGAGTCAACGCCAGATGGCTGATTTGTTGGCAGAAGGTGTGCAGCAGTTGGCCAATCCCGCGCACTTGGGCAATCTGGTCGATACGACGGCCTGATTCGTCCTGCCATTCGCGCATTTCAGATGCAATGCGCTGGCCCCTCGGAAACCGTGCGTTTTTTCAGGGGAAACGGTTTGCCCCTTGCAAAACAATGTCTGTAAAGAAGAACCATGAGCACGCTGCCCAACTGTCCCAAATGCCATTCCGAGTTCACTTACGCCGACGGCGAAATGTTCGTTTGCCCGGAATGTGCCCACGAATGGCCGCAACAAGCGACGGTGAGCGCCGATGATCGGCGTGTGGTGCGTGATTCAAATGGCAATGAGTTGGCTGACGGCGACAGCGTGACGGTAATCAAGGACTTGAAGGTCAAAGGTTCGTCTTCGGTGGTCAAGGTCGGCACCAAAGTCAAAAATATCCGCCTGGTTGAGGCCGATCACGATATCGACTGCAAGATCGATGGAATCGGCGCGATGCAGTTGAAATCCGAATTTGTGAAGAAAATTTAGACGACAGGCGATTCAGTATCGGGACCCCAGATGAATGATATTCAGCCGAAAAATCCACTGCATGGCATCACGCTGGAAAAACTGTTGAACGAACTGGTGGCGTTATATGGTTGGCCTGCGCTGGGGCAAAAGATCGATATCCGCTGCTTTACCCAGGATCCCTGTATTTCATCCAGCCTCAAGTTCCTGCGCAAAACCCCGTGGGCACGCGAACGGGTGGAAGCGTTGTATATCGAGATGATCAGTCGAGCCGACAAGCGGCTTTGAACTTTTTCAATCAACTTCCTGGTTGCAGCATTTTCAGTTGCTCACGCAGGATCAGCAGTTTGCGGTTGATGTCGCGAATGGCGGGGTGTTGATCGGTGTAGCGCAGCAGCAGCTTGATCCGCTCCGCTTCCAACTGATCGATACGTGCCTGTATTTCTTCCTGGTTGCCAAATGGCGCCTCGATAAGTGGCCGATTTTCGAGTCGTTGTACGCGTCGTTCCAGGTCGCTCAAGCGTTGCTCGGTTGCCATGTCGCCGGTTGCCGGCGGGGCAACTTGATGCGTGGAACAACCGGCCATGAACATGACCCATGGAAGAAGAATCTGCTTGATGAGATGCGTGTTGTGTTCTGACATCGAAACCTCCGTGCTGGGTAAATTGCGAATGATTTTCAGGGTAGCAGCCATCGCCTTTTTCAATGCCAAATTCCGGATGCACCTAAAATTTAATCTTTTCGACATTTGTACTTCGATATGCGATTGATCCAGACTCATCTGCGTTTCTTGTCCGTTGTTTTTTTCGTTTCGCTCGGGCTGCTGTTTTCGACTCATCTCCCGGCTGCCGCTCTGCCGATCAACGATGGCAGCGTGATCTTGCGCATGTGCAAGGGAGCGGACAAGGTGAAGGCGCTTTCCGTGATGTGTCACAGCTATTTGAATGGCTACATCGAGGGTGCGCATCATTTCAGCAAGGGCAAGGTGGCGTTCTGCCTGGAGAGCGGTGACAAGGAAAAAGTGCCGGGTGCGTTGGTTGCGTGGATTGGCACAAATCAGGAAGCGTTGAAGCAGCCAGCCGGCGCGGTGCTGCAGCAGGCTTTGACGGCGAGCTTCCCCTGCAAAGGCAAAAAATAACGTGTCGGAGTGCGTCGCTGAAACGCTGCCGATCATTTTTCGTGATGAAAACCTGATTGCCGTTCACAAGCCCGCCGGGCTGCTGGTGCATCGGAGTGCGCTGGATCGCCATGAAACCCGGTTTGCGCTGCAAATCTTGCGTGATCAGATCGGGCAGCAGGTGTTTCCAGTGCATCGGCTCGACAAAGGGACTTCCGGTGTTCTGCTGTTTGCGCTGAATCGCGAGGTGGGTCGCTGTTTGAACAGCCAGTTCGAAGCCGGTAAAGTGGCCAAAACTTACCTTGCCGTGGTGCGTGGTTTTCCGCCGGAAGCGGGCGAGATCGATCATCCTTTGGCGCGCATGGCGGATGAACATGCCGGCATATCGGCCGGTGTTCACGCACAGATCGCACAACCTGCGCAGACCCGTTTCCGCCGACTGGCGACTGTGGAACTGCCCTATCGGGTGGATCGCTATCCCAGCAGCCGCTATGCGCTGCTTGAGCTTGCGCCAGAGACCGGTCGCTGGCATCAATTGCGCCGCCATCTGAAGCATGTTTCGCATCCGATCATTGGTGACGCGACGCATGGCAAGGGACGGCACAACCGGCTGTTTCAGGAATTGTTCGGTTGTCAGCGTCTGTTGCTGGCGGCGACCGAGTTGCGGCTGACGCATCCACTCAGCGGCCAGGCTTTGTGTTTGCGGGCTGAAGTGGCGGCGGATTTTGCTGCGCTGATCGAGCGGCTGGGCTGGCGTGGACTGACCTGAAGCGGGGTTTGCGTAGAACCCCATTACAATGCCGATCCCTTTCTTTGCCTTATCTCGCTCTCATGTCCGAAGCCGATGAACTCTTGCGCGCCAAGCTGAATGCCGAAACCGGCAAGTTGCCCTGGAGCGAACTGGAACGTCATTTCGCGCGTGGTGTGGTGATCAAGGTGGCGGGCGATCTGGATCTGGTCGAGGTGGCAGTGGCAATGTCACACGATGACAAGGCAGTGGTGGAAACCTGGCTGACACAAGGTTTGATTGCTCGTGCTGCGACCGATGACGCACTCGTCTGGCATGCCCAGCAAAGCCAATTCTGGGCCGTTGTTGCCGCACCCTGGGTGCTGATCCAGGAAGTCGCCGCCCGCCTGGATGCCTAATCATTAACCGCTCCCTTCATGGCCATTAAAGCAACCATCTTCAAAGCTGATCTTCAGATCGCCGACATGGACCGCAATTACTACGCGGAACATAGTCTGACGCTGGCGCGGCATCCATCTGAAACCGATGAACGCATGATGGTGCGCTTGCTGGCGTTTGCGCTGTTTGCGCATGAGCATCTGATTTTTGCCAAAGGCTTGAACGCGGATGACGAACCGGGCCTGTGGCAGATGGATCTGACCGGCGCGATCAAGTTGTGGATTGAAGTCGGGCTGCCGGATGAGAAATGGATACGCAAAGCCTGTGGTCGCGCCGAGCAAGTAGTGGTGATCAGCTATGGTGGCCGAACTGCCGATATGTGGTGGAGTGCGAACAAGAGCAAATTCGAGCGGCAGGAAAGTTTGCGAGTGATCAACTTGTTGCCGGAAACCAGTCAGGCTCTGGCCGCGCTGGCCAATCGCACCATGCGGCTGCAATGCAGCATCCAGGATGGCCAGATATGGCTGACCGATACGTCAATCACGGTTCATGTCGAACCGATCAAATTGCTATGAGCAGGCTGTGAACCGGCTTTGAAAACCACCATGACCGAGACTGAATTCAAACTTCGAGGCGACTTCGTCGAACTCTGCAATCTGCTCAAACTGGCTGGCGTGGCGGACAGTGGTGGACATGGCAAGACCCTGGTCGCTGGCGGTCAGGTGCGTGTCGATGGCGTCACCGAACATCGCAAGACGGCAAAAATACGCGCCGGCCAGACTGTGGAATGCCAGGACACCCGCATCAAGGTGCTGGCCTGAAGGTGATTTCAGGTGGGTGTTTGTAGCCGCGGATCAGAATTGCAGCAGGGCTTGTTGGCCTGCCGGATAAATCGTTTCGTTCATGATTTTACGATTGCAACTGCAAGCAGCTTCGCGATCACGCAGCATCGCATCAAGCTCCGCCAGATAATGATCGCGAGTTGGCCCCGGGTCGAGTTGAGCCAGTGTGGTTTTGTGTTGAGTGCATTCCCGCTGGGTCATCAGCATGCTGCATGGCGCGGAATCTGGTGGGGATGCAGCCGGCATTGTCGCGTTTGTTCCGCTTGTTTCCGATGCGGCCTGGGCTGCTGCAATCAGGCCAAACAGGGTGAAAGTGAGTAGCAGGTTGGGGGTAATGATGTTCATGTTGACCTCCTTGATCCAGATCGATGACAACCTGCCGATGTGTGACGCAAGAAACGTACCGGGATGCTCGGGATTGACAGGCGTACTGCCAGATTGCTTGCAGTGCCTTGCCAGGCTTGAATTCCGCAGCCAATCAGCCGGTTGAGTCGATGAAGTGGCGGAGGCGTTGCGCGTCTTTACGCACCAGGTTCAAGCATTGATGACTTGATTCAGTGCAGTTGGCTTGGCTGGATAGCGCGGCTTTAACCAAGGATTCACGCTTCAGACGCTCCTTGCGCGTCCAGCCGACGTAAGATTGCGGGAATAATTGTTTTCTTTGTCTGGAGAGCCAACATGACCCATCCTCTAGCCGGCCAGCCGGCCCCCGCTGATGTTCTGACCGATATTCCGGTGCTGCTTGCCGCCTACTTCAACCAACCGGATGTGAGTCAGCCGACGCAACGCGTCGCCTTCGGTACCAGCGGCCATCGCGGTAGCGCGATCAATGGCAGTTTCAATGAAGCGCATATCCTGGCGATTACTCAGGCGGTTTGTGAATACCGCAGCGCACAGGGCATCACTGGGCCGTTGTATCTCGGCAAGGACACGCATGCGTTATCCGAACCGGCGCAGCGCAGTACGCTGGAGGTGCTGGCTGCCAACGGCGTCGAAACGCGCATGCAGAGCAATGATGGCTATACGCCGACGCCGGTCATTTCGCACGCTATCCTGGCTTACAACGCAATCGACAACGCGCCACGCGCGGATGGCATCGTCATCACGCCGTCGCATAACCCGCCGCGAGATGGCGGCATCAAGTACAACCCGCCACACGGCGGCCCGGCCGATACCGATGCCACCGGCTGGATTGAACAGCGCGCCAATGCGCTGATGGCGGCAGGCAATCGCGACGTCAAGCGGGTGCCTTATGCGCAGGCGCTCGCGGCCCCGACCACGTTTCAGGAAGATTTCGTCGCGCCTTACGTCGCTGATCTCGACAAGGTTATCGACATGGCGGCGATCCGTGCCGCCGGTTTGAAGATTGGTGTCGATCCGCTCGGCGGCGCGGCGGTGGCTTACTGGAAGCCGATCGCCGAGAAATATGGCCTGAACATCGAAGTGGTGAATCCGAAGGTGGACCCGGCGTTTGCGTTCATGACGCTGGACCACGACGGCAAGATCCGGATGGATTGTTCCAGCCCTTATGCGATGGCCAGTCTGGTCAAACTGAAAGATCAATTCGACATCGCCTGGGGCAACGATGCCGACGCCGACCGACACGGCATCGTGACGCCTTCGATCGGCCTGCTCAACCCGAATCACTTTCTCGCCGTCGCCATCCACTATCTGCTGACACATCGGCCGCAATGGCCGGAAACCGCTGCGGTTGGCAAGACGCTGGTGTCGAGCGGCTTGATTGACCGCGTGGTAAACGGACTAGGCCGCAAATTTCTGGAAGTGCCGGTCGGCTTCAAATGGTTCTCCGGCGGCCTGCTCGATGGCAGCTTCTGTTTCGGTGGCGAAGAATCCGCTGGCGCGTCATTCCTGCGTCGCGATGGCAGCGTCTGGACTACCGACAAGGACGGCATCATCCTGGGTCTCCTTGCAGCGGAAATTACCGCCGTCACCGGCAAGGATCCCGGTCGTTACTACCAGGAACTGGCGG
Organism: Burkholderiales bacterium; assembly: GCA_038215555.1. Taxonomy (GTDB): domain Bacteria; phylum Pseudomonadota; class Gammaproteobacteria; order Burkholderiales; family Thiobacillaceae; genus PFJX01. Next base: position 23,680 of record JBBQQT010000006.1, read on the forward strand.
CGCAGCACGGCACGCCGTATTACATCCGTATCGATGCGGTTGCCACACCCGAGCAGAAGGCCGCGTTCAAGCAGCTCACCGGCGAACGTGTCACCGCCGCGACGCTGGCAGGCGAGCCAATCCTTGCCAAGATGACGCGCGCGCCCGGTAACGGCGCAGCCATCGGTGGTCTGAAAGTAACAACGGAAAATGGCTGGTTCGCGGCGCGCCCGTCCGGCACCGAAGATATCTACAAGCTGTATGCGGAAAGCTTCAAGAGCCCCGAGCACCTGCAGGAAATCGTGAAAGAGGCGCAAAGCATCGTGACCGACGCACTGGCGGAATAAATACGAGGCGTTATTGAATTTGCAGAAACAGTGGAATCAGCAGTCAAGAAAATTATTCACCCACAATCTGATTAGGGCATGTTAGTCTGCACGGCTAATTTTTGGCTGTTTAGCCTTTGCGACTAACACCTTAACCGCTAACACGAACGATTTATTGCACGCCCGTTAACTGGCCGCTGCAGCTGGAGCAAAACCACACATGGCAAAAGAAGAGTTGATTGAAATGGAAGGCGTTGTGAACGAGGTCTTGCCGGATACTCGTTTCAAGGTGACGTTGGATAACGGTATGGAAATCCAGGCCTATGCTTCCGGCAAAATGAAAAAGCACCGGATTCGTATTCTGGCTGGCGATAAAGTCACACTTGAACTCTCTCCTTACGATCTCAGCAAAGGCCGCATCAGCTTTCGCCACAAGGATGAACGTCCCACTGGCAGTCCACCACCGTCTTCTCAGTTCCGTCGACGCTGATTTTTCTGCATTCGATCGCTGGCGTGTTTTCTTAAACGCCAGGCAATAAAAAAACGCGGCCGAAGCCGCGTTTTTTTTATTGCTACCTGAGGGTGCTTAGATCGCTTGGATCTTGCTGGCCTGGAGGCCTTTTTTACCCTGGGTCACTTCGAACTGGACGCGTTGGTTCTCAGCAAGGGTCTTGAATCCGTTGCTCTGGATTTCGCTGAAATGCGCGAACAGATCTTCACCGCCTTGATCGGGGGTGATGAAGCCGAAGCCCTTGGAATCGTTGAACCATTTCACGGTGCCGGTTTGAGTGCTCATGTACTTTCCTTTAACTATAAATGCGGGCTAGGCCCAAAAAATGCCCAAGCTCAAGGAATGTAACCGAGGGAATTCGAACCGCGACAGCTTCAAACAGAGAGAAACTGGACAGACCTGATACCACTTAGACAACCACTTGACGCAAGCGCCCGCGCATCATACTCAGTTCTTGCGTCAGTGGGGTACTTTCAGATGCGGAATTTTTGGATTTTTGTGACTTGCCTGTGACGTACCTTCAAAAGTTCAAACTTTATTCATCGCCGGTGTCCTTTGCTTCGCTTGATGTGGGCAGGATAATCGCCGGCCTCAGCCCCTATTGAGCAATTGCCGATCTGTGATGAACAAGAAAAAAATATTCCTGCCTGTGATGCTTCTGGCACTCGGTATCGGTGGTTTTGTCGCGCTCAAATCGACGCGGCCAAAGCCGCCGGTTGCGCCAGTCAAGGAACCGGTTTGGTATGTACAGACGATGACTGCTCAACTGGCCAGCATCAGCCCGGTTACCGCGCTGAATGGGCGTGTCGAGAGTCCGGAACAGACGCGCGCCGCTGCACCTGGAGTAGGGCGGGTGTCGCAGGTTCATGTGCGCGAAGGACAATCCATCTCGCCGGGACAACTTCTGCTGCAACTCGATCCGCGTGATTTCAAACCCAAGGTGGATCAAGCGCGCGGCGAAGTGGATGAGCTGCAAGCCGCCATTGCAAGTGAAGAATTGCGTCACAAGGCGGATCTGGATCAACTTGCACAGGAACGGCAATTGCTGGAATTTGCCGCCGCCGATGTCCGCCGCTTTGAACAATTGCGGCAGGAAAATTTCTATTCCCAGAGCGCGGTGGATCAAAGTCGCCAGAATCTGGCGCGTCAGCAAATCACGCTGCGCAGTCGGGAATTGGCTGTCGCCGATCATCGCGCGCGGATGAGCCAGTTGCAGGCGCGATTGAGCAAAGCGGGCGCCAATCTGGAACAAGCCGAGTTGGCGTTGCAGCGCAGCCGGGTGGTTGCCGCATTTGTCGGCTATGTGGCGAAAGTGGAGGTGGCCGAGGGAGACCAGGTGAATAGCGGTCAGAGTCTGATTAGTCTGTACCCGGCGGCAGGCCTGGAAGTTCGCGCCAAGTTGCCGGCGACCCAACAGGATGCTTTTGTCAGCGCACTGCGGCGCGGCGAGCGGCCGCAAGCGAAGGCGATGGTGGCGGGCGAGCTGCTTGAATTTACCTTGGTGCGCAGCGGCGCCGCAGCCGACGCGCGCGGTCTCGACGCCTTCTTCGCCGCACGCCGACCCGGCAAAAATCTGCGCATCGGCGAATTGATCAATCTGCAAGTCGCCCGTGCAGCGATCCCCAATGTGGTCGCCGTGCCTTACACGGCGCTGTTTGGCGGGCGCCAACTTTATCGTATTGAAGCGGGGCGACTGAAAGCGCTCGATGTCGAGGTGCTGGGCGATGCGGGTGGCGCCTTTGGTCAGGACACACCGCGTCTGCTGGTTCGCAGCCCGGCGCTGAAGCAAGGCGACATTCTGCTGGTCACGCATTTGCCGAATGCGATGAGCGGACTGAAAGTCGAAATCGTCAAATGACGTTTAACGATGTTTAACCGCTGGTCTAACCGATGAAGTTCGACTCATGAAACGCCAGGACCTGCTCGGCACTTTTGTCCACCATCCGGTGGCGGCCAATCTGTTCATGCTGATTCTGATGCTGGCCGGCTTGTTTGCCGTGTCCAAGCTCAACGTTCAGTTCTTTCCCAATTTCAATCTTGATTTTGTCAGCGTGCGTGTCGAGTGGCGCGGCGCTGCGGCGGAAGACGTGGAGGAGGGGCTGACCACGCCGCTGGAACAGAAGTTGAAATCGGTTTCTGGCATCAAACATGTCACCTCCACTTCCAGCCAGGGCATCAGTTCGATTTCCATCGAGTTCAAGGAAGGCACCGATCCGATCAGCGCGGTGGATGAGGTGAAGCAGGCGGTCGATCAGTTCCGCAACTTGCCGCAGGATGCCGAGCCGCCGGAAGTCAGTCGGGTGATTCGTTATGAACCGATCGCTCACATTCTGCTGACCGGCGGCAGCTTGCTGGAATTGCGCCAGTTGGCGCGCAAGTACGAGCAGGAATTGCTTGGTCGCGGCATCGACAAGGTCGATTTGATCGGCTTGCCGGATGAAGAAGTCTCCATCACCGTGCCCAGCCAGGAACTGGAACGTCTTGGGTTGACACTGGACCAGGTGGCGACACGGCTGAGCCAGACCAACCGCGATCTGCCTGCCGGCAAGGTGGGCGAGGGCGAGGTGCAGCGTGAAGTACGCGGCGTCAATCTGCGCCGCGATCCGCGCGATTACCAGGATCTGCCACTGGTGACAGAAACCGGCAGTCGCATCGAACTCGGACAAGTCGCGCAGATTGAGCGGGGTCCGCGCGACAACAGTCTGTTTCTTGAGGTGAATGGCCAGCCGGCGGTCGAGTTGTTTCTCAAACGGGCTGAAACCGGCAACTCGCTGGCCGCTGCGAAAATACTGAATAGCTGGCTGGATGAGACCCGCCCCAAGTTGCCGCCGACCATTCAGCTTGCCGTGTATGACGAGGTCTGGAGCCTGATCGAGGACCGTATCGGGCTGCTGGTCAGCAATGGCGCGATGGGGTTGTTCATCGTTGTGTTCATCCTGCTGCTGTTTCTCAATGGACGCGTTACCGCCTGGGTCGCGCTCGGTATTCCCACCGCATTCCTGGCGACACTGGCGGTGGTCTGGCTGGTGGGCGGTTCGATCAACATGATCAGCCTGTTCGCACTGATCATGGCGCTCGGGGTGATCGTGGATGATGCGATCGTGGTCGGTGAAGACGCCTATGCGCATCACAAAATGGGCGAGAACCCGATGAACGCGTCGGAAGGCGGTGCGCGCCGCATGTTCTGGCCGGTGATCGCCTCCAGCCTGACCACGGTGGCGGCTTTTCTGCCGCTGATGCTGGTGTCCGGGCCGATGGGCAAGATACTGGGCGACATTCCGTTCATCATGATCTGCGTGCTGATTGCCTCGGTAATCGAATGCTTTTTCATCCTGCCGGCGCATTTGCGCAATGCCTTCACGCATGACCCTGGCAACAAACCTTATCGCTTGCGCATCTGGCTGGATAACGCGTTCAGTTCATTTCGCGACGGTCCCTTCCGCCGCGCCGTTACCCTGGCGATCGACTTTCGCGGTGTCACGGTCATGGCCGGCGTGGTGATTCTGATTCTGGTGGTCGGCTTGCTGGCCGGCGGGCGGGTCAAATTCACTTTCTTCCCGACGCCGGAGCCACAGATCGTCTATGCCAATGCAACGTTTGCCAGCGGCACGCCGCGCAGCAAGGTGAATGCCTTTCTGGAGCATCTGCGGCAAAGCCTGGATGCGACCGAGAAAAGCTATGGCAGCGAAGGCAAGGTGATCCAACAGTCGGTGTTTCGGGCTGGCGCGCTGGCCGGCGATCAGAATCCACGTCAGGGTGATCAGTTTGGCTCGATTAGCGTCGAATTGACGCCCTCCGAGGTGCGTTCAGTGCGCACAGAAGCCTTCATCAAGGATTGGCAATCGCGCATCAAGGTGCCGGCCGGGATCGAAAACTTTGTCGTCGTGCCGCGCAAGCAAGGCCCGCCGGGCGGCGATCTGGTGGTGCGTCTGGCTGGTCAGGATGCGCATACGCTGAAGCTTGCCGCGCTGGATCTGCAAGCCAGTCTGCGCCAGATCACCGGGGTGTACGGTGTTGAAGATGACATGCCGTATGGTCGCGAGCAGTTGGTGTTCAAGCTGACGCCGGCGGGCGAAGCGATGGGGCTGACGCTGGATGATCTGTCGCGCCAGTTGCGTGCCGGCCTCGACGGCAAGCTGGTGCAACTGTTCCAGGATGGCGCCGATGAAGTCGAGGTGCGCGTGCGCCTGCCTGCGTCGGAACGTGCCAGCCTGAATCTGCTGGATCGGATGACCGTGCGGACACCTTCCGGCGATTGGGCGCCGCTGCCCAGCGTCGCCAGTTGGACGACGCGCCAGGGCTTCGAGGCACTGCGCCACGCGGAGAGTCAGCTGGCGATCGAAGTCAATGGTTCGGTCGATAGCGCACGCGGTAACAGCAATGAAATTCTGGCCGGCCTGACTGCCAGCACCATGCCGGCACTGGAAACAAAGTACGGTGTCAGCTGGAGTTTCCAGGGCCGCGCGGCGGACCAGCGCGAGACCATGGCGGATATGAAAACCGGCCTGATCCTTGGCTTGAGTTTGATTTACATCGTCCTGGCCTGGGTGTTTGGCCATTACGGCTGGCCAATCATCATCATGCTGGCGATTCCATTCGGCCTGGTTGGTGCCATCAGCGGCCACTGGATCATGGGTATCGACCTGACCATCCTGTCGATGTTCGGCTTGTTCGGCCTGTCCGGCATCGTGGTCAACGACGCCATCGTGCTGGTCGAGTTCTACCGGCATCAGCGCGAGAAAGGGATGCAGGTGAAGGACGCGCTGGTCAACGCCGCCTGTCTGCGCTTGCGCGCGATCCTGCTGACCTCGTTGACCACCATCGGCGGTCTTTCCACGTTGATGATGGAAACCTCGTTGCAGGCGCAATTCCTGATTCCGATGGCCACTTCGATCACCTTCGGTCTGGCCTTCACCACGATTATTGCGTTGCTCTGGTTGCCCGCGATGTTGTCCTTCTATGAGTCCGGCCATGTCCGCCTGATGCGTTTTATCGGCCGGCCAGCGGTAAAGCCGGCGGTATAGGTCGCCATGCGAAGTGTCCTGATCACGGGTTGTTCCACCGGCATCGGCGCCACCGTCGCGCGAGGTTTGACGGAGCGCGGCTGGCGCGTGTTTGCCACTGCGCGCAAACCGGAAGATGTCGAACGCTTGCAAGCCGAAGGCATGCAAAGCTTGCTGCTCGATCTGAACGATTCGGCTTCCATTCAGGCGGCAGTCGATGCCGTGCTGGCAGAAACCGGCGGCCAGCTCGATGCCCTGTTCAACAATGGCGGCTTCGGCCAGGTGGGCGCGGTGGAGGACCTGACGCGCGACGCCTTGCGCGAACAGTTCGAAACCAATCTGTTCGGCTGGGTCGAACTGACCAATCGCATTGTTCCGGTGATGCGCCGGCAAGGCCATGGCCGTATCGTGATGAACAGCTCGGTGCTTGGCTATACCGCCTTTCCGTATCGCGGTGCCTATGTGGCAGTGAAGTTTGCGCTGGAAGGGCTGACCGATACCTTGCGCCATGAACTGCAAGGCAGCGGTATCCATGTCGCGCTGGTCGAACCCGGCCCGATTACTTCACGCTTCCGGGAAAACTGCGTGCCGCACTTCGAGAAACATATCGATTGGCGCAACAGCGTGCATCGCGCCCAATATGAATCTCAAATGGCGCGCCTCAACACCCCGGGCCCCGCCGCGCCGTTTACGCTGCCGGCGGAAGCGGTGCTGGAAAAAGTGGCGCACGCGCTGGAAAACCCGTTCCCGCGTCCGCGTTACCCGGTCACTGTGCCGGCAGTAGCGTTCTGGTGGCTGAAACGTTTTCTGCCGGTGCGGGCGATGGATTGGGTGCTGATGCGCGCTTCCGGCGGCGGCAATCGCTGATCTTCAACCAGCCGAAGAGGCGTTTCGGCTGCTGGCCTCAGGCGCCTGCCGGCGCGGTGCTGGACGAATCTTTTTTCATGAATTCCAGCAGGTTGACAGACGCATGGCCATCCGGCGGCAAACCAGCCGCTTTCTGGTAGGCGCGGATGGCGAGACGTGTTTTCGAGCCCGGGACGCCGTCAATGTTGCCGGGATCGAAGCCGAATTGGCTCAACTGGCGCTGGATTTCCATCAACTGATCTCGCGTCAGGCGCTGATTGTCGACGTTGCGTCCGAGCGTCAATGCGGGTGCGCCGGAGATTCGGTCGGCCAGGTGGCCAACCGCCAGCGCGTAATTGATGGAACGGTTCCATTCCATGACCACATCAAAATTACGGTAAACCAGAAATGCCGGGCCGTCATGGCCTTGCGGCAACACGATGGCGCCGATCTGCTTGGTGCGTGGCAGGAGATCGCCATCCGCTTTGCGAACGCCCTGCGCCGCCCATTCGCGCAACGGCCGCTTGATTTCGAGGCGGGCGGATTCAAAGTCAAAACCTTCCGGCAGCAGCACTTCCCGTCCCCAGATTTCATTTGAGCGCCAACCAATTTTCTTCAGGTAATTGGCGCCCGAGTGAAACGCGTCAGGCAGGGAACGCCAGATATCCTTGCGCCCGTTGCCATCGCCATCGACGGCATAGTGCAGGAAAGTGGACGGCATGAACTGCATCTGACCCATTGCGCCGGCCCACGAGCCATTCATGTCGCCCAAACTGATGTGGCCCTGCTCCAGGATGGTCAGCGCATTGAGTAATTCATTCCGAAAGAATGCGCTGCGTCGGTTGTCATAGGCCAGCGTCGCGAGCGCGAGCGGGACCGGAAAGTTGCCGGTGGTGCCGCCGTAATTGGTTTCCAGCCCCCAGAATGCGACTAAAACCGACGCTGGAATACCATATTTGGACTGCATAGAGCGCAGCAGTTTTGCCTGCGAGCGCAGCTGCTCCCGACCCTGCGCGATGCGCCGGTTTTCAACCCGGCGATCAAGATAGTTCCAGAACGTATCGACAAATTCGGGTTGCCGCTGATCCAGTTCGATCACCCGCGGGATGGGTTGAAATCCGGCCAGCGCCTGATCAAACGTCTTGTCGCTGATACCTTTCTGGCGTGCATCCTGGCGCAATTGCGCCAGCCAGGCTTCAAACTCGGGAGAAAGTGAGGTTGCCGGAGATGCGGTGACCGCCGGTTCGTCGGTGGCGATGGCGGCGGGGGTGGTTGCCGGGTTTGAGATAACGAGCAAGAGCAAAAGCAGACGCGCCAGCAGAGGCGCGGTATTGAGAAATTTCACCCTTTCAGTCCTTCTTTTCGATTTCGTAAAGCGATGGCGTGACGTGTGCCGAAGCCAGATATTGACGCAGGTTTTTCACATCCTGCCGTTGCAGCACATTGCTGTGGTGCGGGTGATGCAGAATCCCTTCGATACCATTCAACACGACGCGAATACGCGCACCCTGGATCGGTTCGATATTGGCTCCAAGGTGATGCAGGAGGGATTCGATGTCTCGCCAATGGATATTTCCGCTGATCGGATCCTGGAAAATACTGTGCAGCAGATGTTCGTGTTTGTGGCTCATGGTTTCAGACCTCGTACTGAAATTGTCCAAGAATACTTGAGGCAATGGTTTCTGTGGACAACGCTTGCCGTCGGACGGGTACATGGAAAGTGCTTATCCACTGCGGACAATTCGCTCCGCGCGCGTTACAGACTGCTAGCATGCGGGCTCCCTGTCCGTGGATTTTTTCGATGAACACTCCTGCCGAAGCAACTGACGTGCCGCAACCGGAACGGCGCAAGCATGTCAACCTGCGTGAAATTTTCGACGATGTTGTGCGTCTGGTCGAACCGTATTTTCAGCATGGTTCTGGTCTCAATGGCCATCCCACCGAGTTCTGGGCGGCAAAGGCGATCCGCGATGCCTACGCCGACCTGAACAGCCAGGAAGTGCAGATACTGACTTCTGCCGCCGCGCGTTACTGCCGAGAACACGGCGTCGGCAGAACGCCGGCTTAGGTTGCGGCCGCCCCCATGCGGGCGGCCAGGGTTTCCCAGCGCATTTCGCGCAGACTTTGCGCCAAGCGGTGAACTTCGCCACTTTCGACCAGCCGGCGGCGTTCGCGACCATCAGTGATCTTGTGATGTCGCAGCATTTCGCGCAGAGCTTCATTCTTCAACTTCATATCCGGCTTCAGCACGTCGGCAAGACGGGTATGAAAAGCATCTTCGCCCACCGCGCAGACCGTGTTGAAAACGTTGAACTGTCGGCAAGCCATCGGCCGCAGCGGGTGAATGGCGCAGGCTTCATCGACCAGAAACGGACAAGCGCCAAGGTCGCGATGTTGCAGCAACTGTTGCCTGACGCGGTCGGGCAGTTCACCGCTTAATTTCTCGCTGGCGTACCAGACGATGCCCATCAGCTCAAGCGGATATACCGGAATATCGGTATGCGTCCGGCAGCAACTGGCGCAACCGCGGTCACACGCCAGTTTGCGGCCATCGGTCTTGATCGCATTGGCGACGCCCTGATTGGTCAGATACTGAATTTCCAGCAGCAATGAAAGCCAGGGCTGGCGTTTTTCATCTTCCGGAAAAAACAGGCGGCCGGGTTGAATCTTCATGCTGGTGGGTCAGTCTCGCGCCGGTTCCATCACTGCATCAAGGTTCAGGTTGTCGCAATAGTCGAAGAAATCGCCGCGCAAAGTGGGCAAATGCATGTCGGCCGGAATGCCGACCGTGATGTTCACCGAGAACATCGGCGTGCCGGTATGCGGTGCCGGGTAAGTCTCGGTAATCAATTCTTCGATATTGATGCCTTGACGGGCAAAAAAGTCAGCCAGGTTGTGCACGATGCCAGGGTGGTCCATCGCCACCACATTGACCCGGTAAGGCACCAGCGGCGTCTTGCGTTCGGCCGGACGCGTGCGCTTGTGCAGGATGGTGAGACCGAGTTCCTCGCCGATCTGGGCGAGGCGGTCTTCCAGTTTTGTCAGCGCATTCCACGGGCCGGAGATCAGCATCAGGATGGAGAACTGGCTGCCCAGCACGGCCATGCGCGATTCTTCGATATTGCAGCCGGCTTCGACGATGCGGCTGGTGAAGCGTTGCACCAGGCCGATCTTGTCTTCGCCAGCGGCGGTAATGGCCAGATAGTCGATATTGCTCATGAGATTCCTGCGGGGTGGTTGCGTGCGGCGAATTGTAAAGGCAGCCGGGGTAGGGCGGAAAAGCGATAGCGCCTACCGCCGAATGCGCCGATCTGTCTCAGTTCTTTCGATCGCTGCTTAATGAATGCTTGATCATGGTCGAGATCTCCTCGATCGAGCGATGCGTTGAATCGACGATCGGAATGCTTTCACTGCGCATCAGCAATTCAGCCTGCTTGAGTTCTTTCTTGCAGGTTTCCAGCGAGGCATAGGCGCTGTTCGGTCGACGTTCGGAACGAATCTGCATCAGTCTTTCCGGCGCCAGGGTCAGGCCGCGCAGCTTGACGCGGAAGGGCTGCAACGATTTGGGCAGGCCGGGCTGTTCAAAATTCTCCGGCGTCAGCGGGTAATTGGCGACGCACAAACCGTATTGCATCGCCATATATAGCGAGGTCGGCGTTTTGCCGCTGCGTGAGACGCCAACCAGGATCAGGTCGGCGCGCTGGTATTTCTCCAAACCGAGACCGTCGTCCGCCGCCAGAGCGAAATTCACCGCATCGATCCGGGTGCGATAGGAGTTGTCATCCGACATACCGTGAAAGCGGCCGCGCAGTGGTTCCGGCGGATAGCCGATTTCACCCACCATCATGTTCAGAAAATGACCATAAATGTCCATTACCACTGCGCCGCAGGCATCCAATGTTGCACGTGCGGCGGGGTCGGTCAGCGTTGAAAATACAAGAGGTTTTATGTTCGAGCACTTCCAGGCATCGCAAACTTGCTGCGCTGCAAAATTCGCTTTTTCGAGTGAGTCGACGAAGGGTAAACTCACTTGCGCGAACGCTTCGCTGGGGAATTGCGAGAGCAAACTCTTGCCAATGATCTCGGCGGTGATGCCGGTGTGATCGGAGATGAAATAGACCGGACGGGCAGGTGTCATAGTTGGCAAGGGCAGGGGGGAAAGCGCCCCTTGATCAATTGTTAAGAGGACGCACGAATGGACCACGCATTTGACTATATAGCGCGCTTTGAAACCCTGTCCATGCATGATGTGGATAAGGTCGGTGGAAAGAATTCTTCGCTCGGCGAGATGATTCACAACCTGACCGATAAAGGTGTTCGCGTTCCCGGCGGGTTCGCCACCACGGCCGATGCATTTCGTGAATATTTATCCTACAACGGACTTGCGGATCGCATTGCCGCCAAACTCACCACGTTGAATGTCGATGATACCCAGGCGTTGGCCGAGGCCGGGCGCGAGATTCGCGGCTGGATGATGCAAGCGCCATTGCCGGCCGGACTCGAAGCCGGCATTCGGCATAACCATCGTCTGATGTGCGCCGAAGCCGGCGAAGACCTGCAATTCGCCGTGCGTTCCTCCGCTACCGCCGAAGATTTGCCGGACGCCTCTTTCGCCGGCCAGCAGGAAACCTATCTCAACATCAAGGGTGCCGACAATCTGATCGACGCGGTGAAGCTTTGCTTTGCTTCGCTGTACAACGATCGCGCCATTTCCTATCGCGTACACAACAATTTCGAGCATGCGGTGGTGGCGCTGTCCGCCGGCATTCAGCGCATGGTGCGTTCGGATCTTGGCGTGGCCGGCGTGATGTTCACGATGGACACCGAATCCGGTTTCCGCGATGTGGTGTTCATCAACGCCGCTTACGGCCTCGGTGAAACTGTCGTGCAGGGTTCGGTGAATCCGGACGAGTATTACGTGCACAAGCCCAAGCTGCGCGAGGGCAAGCGCGCCGTGGTGCGCAAGAAACTCGGCGAAAAGGCCATCCGCATGGTATTCGGCCATGAATCCAAGGCGGAGCGTTCCACCATCGTCGAGGATGTACCGATGGGTCTGCGCCACCGTTTCGCGTTGGACGACGACGAATTGCTCGAACTGTCGCGCTACGCGTTGACCATCGAGGAGCATTACGGCCGGCCGATGGATATCGAGTGGGGCCGCGATGGCATCGACGGCAAACTGTATATCTTGCAAGCCCGGCCGGAGACGGTGAAGTCGCGTGATGGCAACGTTCAGACCCGCTTCAAGTTGCTGGAAAAAGGCCTGACGATCATCGTCGGTCGCGCCATCGGCAGCAAGATCGGCCAGGGCAAGGCACGCGTCATCGCCAGCATCAATCAAATGCACGAAGTGGAACCCGGTGACGTATTGATCGCCGACATGACCGACCCGGACTGGGAACCGGTGATGAAGCGCGCTTCCGCCATCGTCACCAATCGCGGCGGCCGCACCTGCCACGCCGCCATCGTCGCGCGCGAACTAGGCGTACCCGCGGTGGTCGGCACCGGCAACGCCACCAAGCTGATCAAGGAAGGCCAGGAAGTTACCGTGTCCTGCGCCGAGGGCGAAGACGGCTACGTTTACGACGGCCTGCTCAAGTTCGAGAAGAACGAGACGGTGATGCAGGCCATGCCCGACATCCCGGTCAAGATCATGATGAACGTGGGCAACCCGGAACAGGCGTTCCATTTCTGCACGCTGCCGCATGAAGGCGTTGGCCTGGCACGGCTGGAATTCATCATCAACAACGCCATCGGCATCCACCCCAACGCCGCGCTGGAATACCGCAAGATGCCGGAGGACGTGAAAACCGCGATCGATGCCAAGATTCACGGTTACGGCGACCCAGTCAATTTCTATGTCGAAAAACTGGTCGAAGGTATCGCCACCATCGCTTGCGCATTCTGGCCGAAGCGGGTCATCGTGCGCATGTCCGACTTCAAGTCGAACGAATACGCCAACCTGATCGGTGGCCCGCAATACGAGCCGCACGAAGAAAACCCGATGCTCGGCTTCCGCGGCGCCGGCCGTTACGCCAGTCCGATGTTCCGCCGCGCCTTCCAGCTCGAATGCCGCGCCATCAGCCGGGTGCGCGATGACATGGGTCTGACCAACGTGGAAATCATGCTGCCCTTCGTGCGCACCCTATTCGACGCCGACGCCGCCTTGGGCGTGCTGGCCGAGAACGGACTCGAACGCGGCAAGGATGGCCTCAAAATTGTCATGATGTGCGAGATTCCGGCCAACGTGCTGCTCGCCGACGAGTTCCTGCAACGCTTCGACGGCTTCTCGATCGGCTCCAACGACCTCACCCAGCTGACCCTCGGCGTCGACCGCGACTCCAGCCTGGTCGCCGCCTCGTTCGACGAACGCAATCCGGCAGTCAAGAAATTGCTCGCCGAAGCCATCGCCGCCTGCAAGCGCAACGGCAAATACGTCGGCATCTGTGGCCAGGGTCCGTCGGATCACCCCGATCTGGCCGATTGGCTGATGGATCAGGGCATCGATTCGATGTCGCTCAATCCGGATACCGTGGTGAGTACCTGGATGCGGCTAGCCAGTCGAAAACAATAAGTCTTGCAAGCCTTCCCGCCGGGCAATTCCAGTTCGGCGGGTTCGGTTGGGTTGGCTTCTTGACGACTTCAGCGTCGTCTGAGCCAGCCGGTCAAGCTGAGTCGTTGGCGCTGCGACGGGGCGACTTCGTGCCAGAAACGATCCGATAAAAACGTCACCAGGGTGCCGCCAGTTGGGGCGATTTCGATCGGGTTGTCGTTCATCGGGTCGTCGTTTATTGGGTTGTTGTTTTCTTCCGGCCAGAAACGGAGTTGGCCGCCATCAGCGGCTGTCCAGTTTTCATTCAGATAGACAATTACCGTCAGGGTGCGGCGGTCGTCGTTTTGAAAGCGGTCAAGATGTCGACGATAGCCAGAACCGGGCGGGTAGGCGGCGAAGTGGAGTTCAACGTCGAACAGGCCGAGATAAAGGGCTTGATTGACTGCGCTGCGCAGGCCTTCGAGTTTTTCCTGCACCACTCGCAGCGCAGGTCCGGCAACGCTTTCCTCGATCCAGAGTACTTGATCGCCACGGATTTCCGAGCGAACTTCCGCCATACCCTTGCCTACGCCGGCTGCGTGAAAAGCGCCGCGGGCATGCGCGGCGAGGCACTCATTTCTTAATGCGGCGGTTTCCGTTGCGCTCAGAAAGTCTGGTACCACGCACCAACCAGAGGTGGCCAGCGCGGCGACGATCTTGTCTGTCGGCATTCTGGTTTCAGTATTTGGTCCGCACGCGCCAGGTCAGCGTGGTTTTGCCTTCGGCGGGTACCGGCACATTCCAGATTGCCGTGTGAGCCGCATCTTTTGTGTGGGCATGGCTTTCATGAATCATTTGCCAATCGCCGGGCATCGGCTCGATCACTTTGGCAACGATCGGTTCGTTTTTGGCGTTGCGGATTTCCATGGAATAAGCGGTTTCGATGACGCCGCCACGCGCATTGAAGCCGGCTGCAATCTTCTGGAAATCGGTTTGCTTTTTGTCGGCGGTAATGTCGAATGCTTCGCCCAGCTTGAGCTTGATCCTTTCGCCCTTGGCGGTGTGGTCGATGCGGTCTTCGCCGATGAATTGCGCACGCCCGGCGCCATCTTTCTTGTAGACGCGCACGATGCCCTTCGGCAATGGAACGCCGAGGTTGTCGCCTGAGTTGCTGAATTCCATGAACACGCTGGGTTTCAGCTTGCTGCCGAGATCGCCCGACTGGCTGTTGTAGTACCAGTTCGCGCCCTGAAAGCGGAATTCCTTGTTGGTTTTGACTTTTTGCGCAGAGAGCAAGGCAACCTGTTTGGTTTGTTTGTCGAGCAGGGTGGTGAGGCGGTCGAGCGTGTAGAGGTGATATTCAAACAAGCTCTCTTGCTGCATTTGGGGGGCGGCATCGGCCATCGCCATGCTTTTCATCATCACCGGCATGCGGCCGCGTTCCGGTTGGGTGCGGTTGACTTCGCCAGCGACCAGTTGCAGGCGTGCATTCGGGTAGGCCGTGCCGCTGGTGTTGGTGAGTGTGACCCAGCCATTCAGGTCGATGCTGTTTTCCTGCGCGGAAAGCTCGGCTACGTAGTCCGCCTTCCAGGTCAGGCCGCCGGTGAGGTAGCTCAGTTCCATGCTGGTTTCGGTCTGCGTGTTGGTATTGAGAAAGCCGGTGGCGGGTACGTCGGTGTTGAACAGCATGGAGAGTGTCGGCTGGTCGCGCAGGGAACTGGGGACGGTGCCAAACCCGATGCGGCCCGGGATGCCGGTTTCAACCCGGTCCTTGAACTGGAGCACGACGCCGTCGTTTGCTGCGAGCACCATGGCTTGTTCGGCGAACTCAACGCCAGTGATCGGCTGGGTGCGGATGACGCGGACCGATTCCCCGACTGATTTTTCCAGCAGTTTTTGCGGGGTCAGCAGGTCAAAGTCGAAGTTCTGTTCCAGCAAGGTCAGTTTTCGGCCATCGGTCGAGCGCAGGAGTGCGGTTTCAGCTTGCAGTTGAGCCGAAACGCCGCGCCAGGCGAGCAGGTTATCGCCATTCTGGACGCGTATCTTGCGGGCATCTTTGACCAGGGCCAGGTCGCCGTTGTAGATGGTGACGGCGAGCGCGGTTTGATCCGCTGCGGTGCTGGTCCGTTCATCCAGCGCGAAAACGGGGCTGGCGGCAAGTAGCGCAAGTGCGAGCAGGGTGGGTTTCATTCAGGTTCTCCAGGCGGACAGGCGTCCGTATCAATCAGTAAATCAACACCGGCATCCGGATGAATTGCCGCTGCGGGAATATTTGCGCCCTGTCGCCATGCACTCAGAGCCTCGCGCTTGTCGGCGCCACGGATGAGAAATAACACACAACGCGAACGGGATAAACGTTGGGCAGATAGCGTAACGCGTTCTGGCGGCGGCTTGGGTGCGTCGAATACCGGCAGCGCATCGGGTGAGTCCGAGGCTGAACCGATGTTGTAGCCGGGTAACTCATTACCGGGAAACAGGCTGGCAGTATGGCCATCCTGGCCGAGGCCGAGCAGAACCAGATCGAAGGCACCTTGGTTTTTAAGTTGCTCCGCATAAAGCTTTGCGGCTGTTGCGGCGCCTTGCTCGGCAGGAATGATATGGATGTTGGCAGCGGGAATGTCGACTCGATCCAGCCAGGCTGCCGATGCCATCTGACTGTTGCGTTGCGGATCCTGTTGCGGAAGACAGCGTTCGTCGCCAAACCAGATCTGCCAGCGTGACCAGTCCTGTTGCTGTTCGGCCAGGGCTCGATAGAGTTTTTCCGGCGTGCCGCCGCCGGCCAGGACGAGATGGAAGACTCCCCTTGCGGCCAGCGCGGATTCTGCGGCCTGGTTGACCCAGGAGACCGCGGTTGCCAGCCAATTCGAATCATCGACAACATGCCAGCGTGGTCGTGATGAATTGCTCGATAACAAGTCCGGATGGAGGAGGCGCATCGGTTTAGTGGGGGAATGCAGATAAAATCAGCCGAATTTTAGCTGCTTCTGACGCGAATCCCGCCCGCCATGACTCCTGTTCTGATTTTTGATATTGAAACTATCCCGGATATTGATGGCTTGCGCCGTCTTCACAATGTTGGCCCGGAGGCCAGCGATCACGAGGTGGCCGAGATGGGGATGCTGATGCGTCGCCAGCAAACCGGCGGCTCCGACTTTCTGCCCCACTATCTTCAGCGCGTGGTGACCATCTCCTGCGTGCTGCGTACCGAAAAGACCTTCAAGGTATGGTCGCTTGCGCATCCGGAAACCAGCGAGGCCGAGATGCTGCAACGCTTCTTCGACGGCATTGAAAAATACACGCCGCAAATCGTGTCCTGGAACGGCGGCGGTTTCGATCTGCCGGTGTTGCATTACCGTTCCTTGCTGCATGGCGTCAGCGCGCCGCGTTATTGGGATTGGGGTGATGATGATCGTGATTTCAAATACAACAATTACCTGAATCGTTATCACACCCGCCATCTTGATCTGATGGATGTGCTGGCGATGTTCCAGGGTCGCGCCAATGCACCACTGGATGCGCTGGCCAAGCTGTATGGCTTTCCCGGCAAGCTGGGTATGGACGGCAGCGCGGTGTGGGATGCGTTCCAGCGTGGCGAGCATGACGCCATCCGCGATTACTGCGAGACCGATGTGGTGAATACCTATCTGGTATTTCTGCGCTTCCAGAAGATGCGCGGTGTGCTGACGGCTGCGCAATACGATGATGAAATTGCTGTCGTGCGCACAGCGCTGGAGGAAATCGGCGCCGATCACTGGTTCGAATTTCTTGAGGCATGGCCGGCATGAGCGAGATTGATACCACCAAACAAGCGGTGAAACAGACAGCCAAACAGAAGGACATCGTGGCAGCGATGCTGCCATTGCAGATTGAATCGCTGGACCACGAAGGCAAAGGCATCGGCCGCCGCGAAGGCAAGACGATCTTTGTCGATGGTGCGTTAACTGGTGAAACCGTGATCGCCTCCAGCTATCGTAAAAAACCTGAATTCGAGTTGGCGCAGGCGACTCGAATCATCAAGTCCAGCCCGTATCGGGTGACGCCCAAGTGCGCCTGGTTTGGCATCTGCGGAGGTTGCACTCATCAGCATCTGGATGAAGCGGCGCAAGTCGCGGCCAAGCAGCGGGTGCTGGAAGATTGTTTCCAGCATATCGGCAAGGTGCAGCCGGAAACCATGTTGTCGCCGATGCACGGCCCGACCTGGGGCTACCGCACCCGGGCGCGACTTTCTGTGCGTTATGTGCCGAAGAAAGGTGGCGTCCTGGTCGGCTTCCACGAACGGCGCAGCAGCTATGTCGCCGACATGACCAGTTGCGAGGTCTTGCTGCCGCAAATTTCGGCGTTGTTGCCCAAGTTGCGCGAGTTGGTAGCGAGTTTGTCGATTCGAGATCGTCTGCCGCAAATTGAATTGGCGGCCGGCGAGACGTTATCGGTATTGGTTTTGCGCATCATGGATCCGCTGACCGGAGATGATGAAAGCAAGCTGCGCGAGTTTGCCGACCTGCATGGAATTCAATTTTGGCTGCAACCGAAGGGACCGGAAACCGCATACCCGTTCCATCCGCTGGATGCGGCCGAACTGGCGTATTCACTACCCGAGTTCAATCTGGAAATGCCGTTTCGGCCGACCGAGTTCACGCAGGTCAATCACGGCATCAACCGCATGCTGATCCGGCGCGCAATGCGTTTACTGGATGTGCAGTCGGGCGAACAGATTGCCGATTTCTTCTGCGGACTGGGCAATTTCAGTCTGCCCATCGCCCGGCGCGGTGCGCATGTGGTCGGGATTGAAGGTAGCCAGGGCCTGGTCACGCGCGCGATGGAAAATGCGGCGCGCAATGGCTTGTCCGAGCGAAGTGAATTCCTTGTGGCGAATCTGTTCGAGATGACGCCGGAAAGCTATGCGGCGTTGGGCCGCTTCGACAAGTTGTTGATCGACCCGCCGCGTGATGGCGCTTTCGAGTTGGTGAAGTCATTGCCGGATGCCGATGAAGTGGGCGAGTTGCCCGTGCGCATCGTCTATGTCTCCTGCAATCCCGCCACCCTGGCGCGTGATGCGGCGGTGCTGGTGCATCAAAAAGGGTATCGGCTGAAAGCTGCTGGCGTGGCCAATATGTTCCCCCATACGGCGCATGTGGAAAGTATTGCGTTGTTTGAGCGATAGAACTGCTTTATTAGGTGCTGTTAAACTGAATTTATCGAAACTCCCGCAATACTCATTTGGATTCCATTCCCTTGGAGGCACTGATCGGCGCCTTGGTTTTGCTGCTGGTTCTATCAGCGTTCTTTTCCGGTTCTGAAACCAGCATGATGGCGGTGAATCGTTACCGCCTGAAAACCCTGTCAAAAGAAGGTCATCGCGGTGCGCATCTGGCCGAGAAGTTGCTGGCGCAGACCGACAAATTGTTGTCAGCGATTCTGATCGGCAACAATCTGGTCAATTCCGCGGCAGCAGCGTTGGTTACCGTGATTGTTTTCCGCCTGTTTGGCGAAAGCGAGCTGGCGCTGACGATGGCGACATTGCTGGTCACCTTTCTGATCCTGGTTTTTTCCGAAGTCACACCGAAGGTGATTGGCGCTTCCTGGCCGGAGCGGCTGTCTCCCATCATCAGTTATCCGCTGACTTTTCTGGTCAAGCTGCTGCGGCCGGTAATCTGGTTTGTAAATTTGTTCGTTCAGGCACAGTTGCGGCTGTACCGGCTCAATCCCAGCGCAGCCTCGGAGCGCAGCATGGGGGTGGAGGAGTTGCGTACCGTGCTGGCTGAATCGGGTGCCTTGTTGCCGAGCCAGCATCACAGCATTCTGACCAACTTGTTCGAGCTGGAAGAAGTGACGGTTGATGATGCGATGCTGCCGCGCAGCCAAATCGAGGCGATCGACCTTGCGGCGGAATCTGATGAAATCCTGCATCAGCTCGGAACCAGTCACCATGCCCGGCTGCTGGTTTATGAAGGCGACCCGAATAATGTCATTGGCATCTTGCATGTGCGCCGTGCGTTGGCACGTTTGCAGGAAGAGGCATTCGATATCGATGTTTTTCGGACCTGGCTGCGGGAACCTTATTACATTCCTTCCGGAACCTCGCTTTATATCCAACTCACCCAGTTTCAAGCCACGCGCCATTCGCTTGGCCTGGTTGTGGATGAGTACGGTGAGTTGTTGGGGCTCATCGCTGTGGTCGATATTCTGGAAGAAATCGTTGGCGAATTTACCGCAGTTATGCCCGGCGAACATGGTGCCAACAAACGGCAGCCAGATGGCAGTTTTCTGGTCGATGGTGCGACATCATTGCGGGAACTGAATCGCAAGCTGAAGTTGCAGTTTCCACTCGATGGCCCGCGTACGCTGAATGGTTTGTTGCTCGAACATCTGGAGGCGATGCCGGAAGCAGGTGTCAGTGTGATGATCGCCGGCTACCCGGTAGAAGTCGTGCAGGTTCAGGATCGCATGGTGAAGACAGCGAGAATCGGTCCGCGCCGCGCCCAGCAATGAATCCGGGCAATTATTCTGTGTTGTCGAGTTTCTTTACATTTCGTAAGGCGGGGGGCAATATCCCCAAGCGAATTGCCGCTTATTCAATGGAGAGTGGGGAGTCATGGTTGCAGTAACCGTAGGCGCCAATCTGACAGGCCTTTGCCGGGCAATGGTGACCCAGGGGCTGCTTTCGCCGGAGGAAGGTGACAGCCTGCAGAACCAGTCGCGAGGTTCTGGAGAAACTTTTATCGCCAGTTTGTTACGCACCCGACGTTTCCGTGCCGATCAAATCGCAGCCTTCGCTTCTGTGACCTTTGGCTTGCCGCTATTCAATCTGGATGCGCTTGATCCGAGCGTCATCCCGAAAGGCTCGGTCGATCCGAAATTGTTGACCAAGCATCGTGTATTGCCGATCACGCTGCGCGGCAATCGCCTGTTTGTTGCGCTATCCGATCCGAGCAACCTGAAAGCGCTTGACGATATCAAGTTTCAGACCAGCCTCGCTGCCGAGCCGGTGGTTGTCGAGGATGACAAGTTGGGCCGTTGGCTGGATAGCTACGGTGAGGTTACTGAGGACAGCATCCTCAAAACCATCGAAACCGAAGATCTGAACCTAGAGTTCAGTGATGACGAGGCGCAAAACGCGGCAGATACCGCTGCCGCCGTCGATATCGACGATGCGCCGGTGGTCAAATACCTGCAAAAAATGCTGCTTGACGCAATCAATAGCGGCGCCTCCGATATTCACTTCGAGCCATATGAGAAGAGCTATCGCATCCGTTATCGGATGGACGGCATCCTGTATGAAGTTGCGCAGCCGCCTCTTGCGATCAAGGACAAGATCGCTTCTCGCATCAAAGTTATTTCCAAACTCGACATCTCGGAGAAACGGGTTCCGCAAGACGGACGCATGAAACTGGTGTTGTCGCGCAATAAATCAGTGGACTTCCGGGTTTCGACCTTGCCCACTATTTATGGCGAAAAAATCGTCATGCGTATTCTTGATTCAACCTCTGCCACGATGGGGATCGAGAAACTGGGCTACGAGCCTCACCAGCTCAAATTATTGGTCGATGCAGTCCAGCGTCCCTATGGCATGGTGCTGGTGACCGGACCGACCGGTTCCGGCAAGACCGTTTCGCTTTATGCTTGCCTGAATATCCTGAACAAGCCCGATGTGAATATTGCTACGGTTGAAGATCCGGTTGAAATTCAGTTGCCAGGTATCAATCAGGTCAACGTCAACGAGAAAGCTGGACTCGATTTTGCTGTCGCCATGAAGGCGTTCCTGCGCCAGGATCCTGACATCATCATGGTTGGCGAGATTCGCGACCACGAAACCGGCGATATCGCGATCAAGGCCGCGCAAACGGGTCACATGGTGTTATCGACCTTGCACACCAACGATGCGCCCGCAACACTGACCCGTCTGATCAATATGGGTATTCCCAGTTATAACGTGGCGGCTTCCGTGCAATTGATCACGGCGCAGCGTCTTGGGCGCAAGCTTTGCAGTAACTGCAAGAAGCCGATTGATATTCCGCCAGAAGCTTTGCTCAATGCCGGGTTTTCCGAGTCTGATCTGGATGGCTCATGGCAGCCTTACGGTGCGGTCGGTTGCGATATCTGCAAGCAAACCGGATACAAGGGGCGCTTGGGGATCTATCAAGTCATGCCGATCAGTGAAGAAATCAATCGTATTATTTTGAAAAATGGCACGGCTATCGACATCGAACAACAAGCCAAGCGGGATGGTGTTCTCAACCTCCGCGAGGCGGGTTTGCTCAAAGTAAAACAAGGCCTCACCACCCTCGAAGAGGTGTTGGCGGTGACCAACGTATAACGATCAAGAGGATAAAACTCCATGGCGGTGGCCCGAGCAGCACCTGTTGCAGCGACCAAGCAAGTTCCTTATGTCTGGGAGGGCACTGACAAGCTTGGCAAAAAGATCAAGGGTGAAATGCTCGCGCCGGGTGAGGCGTTTGTGCGCCAGTCCTTGCGTCGGCAAGGCATCAACGTGGTCAAAGTCGGCAAACAGGGAATGTTCAAGCGGGGTGGAACGATTACCTCGAAGGACATCGCCTTGTTCACTCGTCAGCTATCAACCATGCTGAAAGCGGGTGTGCCTTTGTTGCAAGCTTTCGATATTTCCGCCCGCAGCCATTCCAACCCTGCGTTGCAACGCCTCCTGGGTGAAATCAAGAGTGACGTGGAAACCGGCTCCAGCATGAGCGTTGCTTTCCGCAAGTACCCGAAATACTTTGATGGTCTTTACTGCAACCTGGTCTATGCCGGCGAACAGGCCGGTATTCTGGATACCGTGCTGGATCGCATCGCGTCCTACCAGGAAAAAATGCTGGCTATCCAGGGCAAGATCAAGTCGGCGCTGTTCTATCCGGCTATTGTATTGACCGTGGCCTTCATCATAACTGCCGGCATCATGTTGTTCGTGATCCCTGCGTTCAAGGATCTCTATGGAAAATCTGGCGCCGATCTACCCGCACTGACCATGTTAGTGATGGGGATTTCGGATGCTTTCGTGAATTACTGGTACCTGATTTTCGGTGGCATCGGGCTGACGGTTTTTCTCGTTTTGCGCGCCTGGAAACAGTCGCCTGCCTTCCGTAACAAGATGGATGTCATCATTCTGAAAGTCCCGGTGTTCGGACCATTGATCGAAAAGGCCACGGTTTCACGTTGGGCGCGAACCTTCTCCTCGATGTTCTCCGCCGGCGTGCCGATGGTTGAGGCATTGGATTCCGTCGCCGGCGCGGCGGGCAACAATGTCTTCATGCAAGCCACTTTGAAAATCAAGACCGAGGTTTCCACCGGTTCCAGTCTGGCGGTATGTCTCCAGAGTTCAGGCGTGTTTCCCAATATGCTGATACAGATGGTGTCCATTGGCGAGGAGTCGGGCGCGCTCGATTCCATGCTTTCAAAAGTGGCGGATTATTACGAACGTGAAGTGGATGACGCTGTGGCTGGTATTTCCAGTTTGATGGAACCGTTCATCATGGTGATTCTGGGTACGTTGATCGGTGGCATCGTGATCGCCATGTATCTGCCAATCTTCAAGATGGGATCGGTCGTCTGATTTCTGATCTTGCGTTGATATTTTCAGTCTCTCCCATGCTCCAACTGTTAGCCGCGCAGCCTGGACTGTTTGTCGTGCTGGCAGTCCTGCTTGGCTTGCTGGTGGGCAGTTTTCTCAATGTGGTGATCCATCGATTGCCGCATATGATGCAGCGTGATTGGCGAGAGCAATGTGCCTGGTTTAGTGGCAATACGCTTGAGGAAGAACCGCCTTACAACTTGGTTCTTCCACGCTCAGCCTGCCCAACTTGCAAACATCAGATCACGTGGTTTGAAAATATTCCCGTGTTGAGTTGGCTTGCCCTGCGCGGTCGATGTTCCGAATGCGGTGCGCCGATATCAAAGCGTTATCCGTTGGTGGAAGTCTTGACTGGCGCGCTGTTCGGATATGCCGCATGGCGTTGGGGAGTTGGCATGCAAACGGTGCTGATCTGGGGCCTGCTGGCCAGTTTGATCGCATTGAGCTTTATTGATCTGGACACCCAGTTGTTGCCGGACAGTATTACCCTGCCATTGTTGTGGGTTGGTTTGCTGGTCAATTTGAACGCCGTTTTCTGCCCGCTCGATGAGGCGGTGATCGGCGCCGTTGCAGGCTATCTTTCGCTCTGGTCGATCTATCACCTGTTCAAAATGTTGACCGGCAAGGAAGGCATGGGATTTGGAGATTTCAAGTTGCTGGCAGCGCTCGGGGCGTGGCTAGGCTGGAAAATGATACTGCCCGTCGTATTGGCAGCCAGTTTTGCGGGTGCGCTGATCGGCATCGCGATGATTGTCTTCGCCGGCCGAGATCGCGCCAAACCGATGCCTTTCGGGCCCTGGCTTGCGCTTGGCGGACTGGTTGCCTTGTTCTGGGGCGACACCCTGTTGCAACTTTGGTTGGGATGAAGTCCAAGGTCTTTTGCATAGGCCTGACAGGCGGTATCGGCAGCGGCAAGAGTATGGTAGCCGACCGCTTCGTGCAGTTGGGTGCGGCAATCATCGATACCGATGTCATTGCGCATGAACTGACCGGGCCTGATGGGCGCGCCATGCCGGAGATCATTGCATGTTTCGGTAGCGAGATCGCAAACAGCATCGGCGCGATGGATCGGGCGGTGATGCGCGGACGTGTTTTTGCCGATCCCAATGCGCGGCGAAAACTCGAAGCTATTTTGCATCCGATGATTCGGGCTGAGTCCGAACTCAGGCTGCAGACTGTTACCGCACCCTATGCCCTGCTTGTTGTGCCTTTGTTGGTGGAAAACCTGGCCTCTTATCAGCACTTGCTGAATCGCATCGCCGTGGTTGATTGCGAAGAATCTCAACAACTTGCGCGCATCGCTTCGCGCTCGGGGCTGAGTCTGGAGCAGGCCAAATCTATTCTGGCTGCCCAAGCAAATCAGGCGTCTCGTCTTCAAATTGCAGATGATCTGATCGAAAACCGGGGTGACATCATGGGCCTGGATCATCAAATTCAACGAATGCATCAGAAGTATTTGAAACTTGCGGCAGTGTCATTTTGCAAGCGTTAAAACAATTCATTGCACTAAACCGGGGCAATCCTGCAAAATCACTGCTTATTCAAGCTCTTGCGCTGAATTTCTCATCCAACTCGTCGGATTGACCTGGTGACCGTCTACGAATTTCCTTTAAGCGAACGCATCCGTACCTGGTTGCGGCTGGAAGACCTGTTCGACAAGGCCCTGTTTTTTATTCGGGCGGAAGATGCACGTTCACACCACGCGGCCTTGCTTGGTGTCTTCGAGATTGTCGATGTAACGACTCGGTCCGAGATGAAAAGTGAGTTAATTCAAGAGCTTGATCGACAAAAGTCGAGCCTTGAAGCTTTGCGCGCCAACCCCGCTGTTGATTCCATTCGCCTGCATGAAATTCTGGCGCGTATTACTTCTGCTTTGGCGGAAGTTCATGCCATGACCGGCAAGATTGGGCAGCACGTCAGGGATAACGAGTGGCTGGCGGGTATCAAGGGCAGAGCCGGTATTCACGGTGGTGCGTGT
>JBBQQT010000007.1:0-45318 GCA_038215555.1 Burkholderiales bacterium
GAATCAACTGCAGCGTTTCGTCTTCCTGCCGCAAGGCCTGTTCCGCCAATATCCTGTCGGTAATCACACGGGCGATGCCGAACAGACCGATGATCTCGCCCTGTGCATTCCTGATCGGATACTTGCGGTTGTCGACCCAGCCCTTCTGGCCATCGTTGGTCTGGTATTCCTGAATTTCTTGCGCCACCTCAATGCCGGCAAATACCTGCTTCTCCAAGCGGTAGTAAATATCGGCATATTCCTCGGGCAACACATCGTAATCCGTCTGTCCGATCAGATCGGTCCAAAGCTCGGATGGATCGGCAATGCTGACCAGGGTCTGGCTGGCGCCGGTAAAGACATGATTTCGATCCTTGAAAAAGATGAAATCGTTGGTGTTTTCCATCATCGAGCGAAAACCAGCGTGGGCAGCCAGTGCATCCACAGGATCGAACAGGCTCTTGGCATCGCGCAGTCGCAGGTTGAGAACCGCGCCAGCAACCGTCGATTCCTGGTCATAGTCCGCAACCAGGCATCGGATGCGCCCATTTGCCTGGCGCATGCGAAGGTTGCAGACGTGATGTTGCGGCTGGGAGGCAAATCGAGGCTGAATGCTCAGCATCGCATCCAGCACATCCTGATCGGCAGGATGTAATAGCGCCGAGATCGATACCAGCCCTTGCAGAATGCTGCTGGCGCGGTAACCAAGCAACGATTCGACATCACCCGCTACCGAAATTACGGTGTGCGGCGGTGCCGGCAGAAGTTGCAACCTGACTTCCAGGAGGATTGGGGTAGGCATGCGAATTGGTTAAACCCGAACGCTGGCAAGTTTGAACCTATTTTCAGGCTGAAGAACAGGGGCCAAGCGCCCAATTCGAATTTCTGGTGCGCGAATTCCCGGGTTCAAAACACCGCTAAAACGGCAATTCATCAGGCCAGATGATGTTCTGACTTGATCAATTTAAAGGTGACGCAGAGCTGCCGAAAAAAGCATCAGCCTGCGTCGAACCGAAATTACTCCGCTTTCCGCTCCAGCGCGGTCGGTGAAATCTTGATCTTGCTCCGCGCCTTGGTGCTTTCCAGATAGGCGCGCATTTCTTCCTGTGCCAGCAGACGACGCATATCGTTGCGCATCGCGCTGACCTGTTCCGGCGGCATTTCTCCCGCCACAACACGGTTGATGCGATACAAGCGATAGCCCTCTGGCGACTCCACCCCGGTCCAGGCCGGCAACGTGTCGGCACGGGTGCTGAAAATCGCGCGCAAGGAAGCGGCAGGCACATTCAACGGGCGCATGCGCGACACCGACATCGGCGCAGACAGCGTCAAACCGCTCTGATTGCCGGCCATCGCGGCGGTCAATGCCTTCTTGCCCGCCTCGGCAGCCAACTTGCGTGCAGCGGTTGCAGTCAAGCTGGAGCGGATGCTGGCAGCCACTTCAGCCAGCGGGCGCACGCCGGCCGGGCGATGCTCAATAACGCGGGCGGACACCAAGGTATTCGGGGCAACCTCGATGGCTTCCACATTCTGTTTGTTCTTCAGCGCTTCATCGCTCAGCAAGGCGGCCATCAAACGGCTATCACCCAACATGGCCGGCTGCGCATTACCTGCGCTGATCCAGTCACTTTGCTCGATCTTGAGACCAAATTCCTTCGCCGCTGGCTCAAGGCTGTCAGACTGCTCGTAAACCATGTTGCTGAATCGCTCGGCAGCATCAATGAAGCGTTTTTGCGCTTCCTGCTGGCGCAAGGAAGTCGCGATGTCATCCTTGACCACGGCAAAACCCATCTTGGCGCCGCCGACAATGCCATCCAGGCGAATGATGTGGAAACCGAACTGGCTTTCGACCGGCCCCTGAATCTGGCCCGGCTGCATCGCCCAGACTGCATCCGCGAACGGCTTCACCATCATGTCGCGCGCAAACGTGCCGAGATCGCCACCGTTGGCGCCGGAACCCGGATCTTGTGAATGCTGACGCGCGAGATCGGCGAACTTGGCCGGCGTCTTGCGAACTTCAGCCAGCAATTGTTCAGCGCGTGCCTTTGCAACCTGCTTTGCCGCAGCATCAGCACCCGCATCGATCTTGATCAGGATATGGCTGGCGCGACGTTGCTCCGGCTCCTGAAACTGCGCCGGATTTTCGTCAAAATATTTGCGCACTTGTTCGTCGCTGACCTGAATCCCGGCTTCCAACACAGATTGCGACAGCGTCAGGTATTGCACGCGAAGCATCGCCGGCGTCGCAAAGCTGGCCTGGCGCGCCTTGTATTCCGCCTCGATCGTCGCGTTTTCAATCTTCACGGCCTGGGTGTAAGCAACGTAGTCGAAAATGACTTCACTGATCTCGCGCTGTTGCGCCAGAAGATTGGACATCCGGGTCACGCTCGGCGTCGCAATCAACGCCCCTTCGCCATAACCAATCTGCACCTGCTTGAGCAGCAGATCCTGGCTGACCATCGCCATCAATTCACCACGCGACATGTCGCGTCCCCGCAGCCAGGCATCCATCTTGGCTTCGGAAAAGGCACCGTTATCCTGAAAGATTTCAATTCCGGTCAGAACCGCCTGAGCCTGCGGCTCCAGAATCGAAAAACCCGCCTTGCCAGCTGCCTGAGACAGCAGGCGGGTATTGACCATCTGATCCATCACCTGCTTGCGCAACGCCTTCTCGTCTACCTTGCCACCCTTTTGCTCCTGCTGCTCTTGCAGGCTCTTGATGAACTCGCGCTGACTGATTTCAACATCGTTGACGGTCGCCGCTGGCGGTTCCTGGCCACCGCCAGAAATATAGGAATCCACCCCCCACAAAGCGAACGGGACAATCAATAAAACCAGGATCACCTTGGCTATCCAGCCTTGGGAGCGTTCACGAATAGCTTCTAGCATGGCGCTTCAATCACTCAAACGGGGGTCGGAAAAGCGAGATACAAAAACTGGGCTCGCTGAAATATTCATTTAAAAACAATAACCTGGCGGAGGCGGTGAGATTCGAACTCACGAACGGTTTCCCGTTGCCAGTTTTCAAGACTGGTGCAATCGACCACTCTGCCACACCTCCGAAGCGCGGCATTCTAACTTGGCTTGCCGCGTCTCTGAAACCGAACTTTTCCGCAACCAACATTCCGACTAGTTAAAACAGGTCGCCGGCTGGGCAATGCCGCTGAAAACAGCGAAGTAATCCGGGAAGGTCTTGGCGACGCATTTGGGTTCGTTGATCCGGATCGGTACGCCGCCCAGGCTGACCAGCGAAAAGCACATCGCCATGCGGTGGTCGTCGTAGGTTTCGATCTCGGCGTTGGCTAGCAACTTGCCTGGCGGGGTGACGCGGATGAAGTCGGCGCCCTCTTCCACCGTCGCGCCCACCTTGCGTAATTCGTTGGCCATTGCAGCGATGCGGTCGGTCTCCTTGACCCGCCAGGAGGCGATATTGCGCAGCGTAGTGACGCCGTCGGCGAACAACGCGAGCACCGCCAGGGTCATTGCGGCATCCGGGATGTGGTTGCAATCGAGGTCGAGCGCATGCAGTTTGCTGCCACAGCCGAGACGGCTTTCGATCCACGAGGTTGCGTCATCGCGGCCAAAACCGATTTCGACGCCCATTCGCGCCAGCGCTTCGGCGAAGCGCACATCGCCCTGAATGCTGTTGCGGCCGACGCCTTCAACCCGCACCGGGCCGTGGCCGATGGCGCCGGCGGCGAGGAAGTAGGACGCCGAGGAGGCATCGCCCTCGACTTCGATTTCGCCCGGACTGCGATACACCGCAGCCGGCAAGGTGAAGCTTTGCCAACCGTCGCGGATCACTTCGATGCCGAAACGCTGCATCAGATTCAGGGTGATTTCGACATACGGTTTCGAGATCAATTCGCCCTCGACGTGGATCATCACTTCGCGGCCGAGCAAGGGTGCGGAGAGCAACAAGCCGGTCAGGTACTGGCTGGAGACATTGCCCTTGACGCGGGTGACCGAGGTCGCATCCAGACGGGCGGGCGCCATCGCCAGCGGCGGGAAACCGTCTTGTCCGAGATAGGTGATCTGGGCGCCGAGCTGACGCAACGCGTCGACCAGGTCGCCGATCGGTCGTTCATGCATACGGGCGACGCCGCGCAAGATGTATTCACCGCCAGCCAGCGCCGTCGCGGCAGTCAGCGAGCGGAACGCGGTACCGGCGTTACCCAGGAACAGTTC
Source organism: Burkholderiales bacterium (assembly GCA_038215555.1). Classification (GTDB taxonomy): domain Bacteria; phylum Pseudomonadota; class Gammaproteobacteria; order Burkholderiales; family Thiobacillaceae; genus PFJX01. The sequence continues at coordinate 4,168 of JBBQQT010000007.1, forward strand.
GGCCTGTTTTACCGGGAAACCCGGCGGGAACGCGCCACCGATGCCGTGCACGCGATAGTGGTCGCTGGCATCCAGGCGCTCCCATTTCACGCCGAGCCGAGTCAGCGATTCGAGCATGACCTGGGTGTCGTCAGAGTCGAGCAGGCCTTTGACCAGCGTACTGCCTTCAGCCAGCGCGGCGAGCAGCAAAATGCGGTTGGAGATGCTTTTCGAACCGGGTAAACGGACTTTGCCGCGGGCGCCGGAGAGCGCGGGAAGATTGATGAATTCCATGAACAGGTGACCTATCGTCGGAAATGAGCTGGCTGCGCGACTTTTCGCTCAGGTCCGCTCGAATGAAGGGTTGGGCGTCTGTGCCAAGGCGATGGATTAGCGACCTGATGTAGCGCGACGTTTTGCTGCTGCGGGCTTTCGAGTTGCACTCGTAACGGGAACCGACCGCTCTGCAAGGCGACCAGTCACATACTTATGCAAAACGCTGGCAATCAGCGTTTGGTACGGCATCCCTTCTTCCAGTGCTTTGACCTGAATATCGTTCAGGTCGCCAGAAGACAGGCGAATATTGACCCGCCGATCCTTGATTGCGGTGGCGCGCGCGGCGGCCTTGAAATTGGCAAGTTCGGCCTTCGTTGCAACAGACTTCAGTTGGCCTTTTTCGAAGGCGTTTAGCACTTCGAGTTCATATTCATCAATTTGTGGCATCTGGTTCACCTTGATTCAGATAGTCCCGAGTAGCCTTTCGGCTCGGGATCACGGTCTTGAGAAAGAAGTAATCTTCCTCCTCGACGAATGGCACCAAGTAGGCGTAGTTGTCGCTTGAGACGACAAGAACCCGCTGTCTTGGATATTTCGACTGGTTCGGGTGGGCCAAGATGTCCAGTAACCCGCCAGACTCGATGGCGACAACGATGCTCTCGAACGAAATGCCCCGCTCAGATATGAGCGTTTCATTTTTCTCGGCGTTCCAGCGAAATGGCTTCATGCAACCATCATACGAAGATGTGTGCCTATTGTCACCACCACCCCAAGACGTCCAACGTTGATTTAATCAACTTGGTTGCCGAATCAGTCGTTGTTGTACTTGCCTTGCAACCAGTTGGTGCGCGCTTGTCGTGCGCGCGCGAAAACCTGTTCCAGCGCGGCGCCATCGCGGGCCGCGACCAGCGCCCGTAACGATTTCAGCTTTTCGCCCAGCGCATCCAGTTCATCCAGCAAGGCATCGCGGTTGGCCAGCGTGATGTCACGCCACATTTCCGGATGGCTGCCGGCAATGCGGGTGGCATCGCGCAGGCCGGCCCCGGCGTAGCGGAAATAAGTCTCGGCGAGCGGCCGGCTGGCCAGTTCGTCCATCAATGCGAACGCCAGCAGATGCGGCAAATGGCTGACTGCTGCGAAGATCTGGTCATGCAAGGCCGCATTCATGCGGGCGACGCGGGCACCGCAGACGCGCCAGAGCGATTCGACCGCCTCGACATTGGCGGCGCTGTTTTCCGGCAACGGCGTCAGGATCAACGGCTTGTCAGCATACAAGCCGACGCGGGCGGCGGTGGGACCGTTGGTCTCGGCGCCGGCGATCGGGTGACCCGGCACGTATTGCGCAATGCATTCGGCGAGACCGGCGCGGGCGGCGGCGATCACATCCTGCTTGGTGCTGCCGACATCGGTGACGATGCAGGTCGGCGGCAACACCGGCGCAAGTTGTTTGAACAGTTCGGGCATGGCGCCGACCGGTGCCGCAAGCAAGATCAGATCGGCACTGGCAGCGGCGCTGGCGAGGTCATCGCCGATCTGGTCGATGATCCCGAGTTGCAGCGCGGATTCCAGATTGGCACGGCTGCGGCCAATGCCGGTGACGCGCTCGACTTGCCCGTGTCGCTTCAAATCGAGTGCAAACGAGCCGCCGATCAGGCCGACGCCGACCACGACCAGATGCTTGATCATGCCGGCACCGGGGTTTCTTGCTGGATATCGCCCAGTACGCTCAGGAAACGCGCGTTCTGTTCGGGCAAGCCGATGCTGACGCGCAGGTATTCCGGCATGCCGTAGTTGCCGACCGGGCGCACGATGACACCGCGCTTGAGAAGGGCCTGGAAGACCACCGCTGCCGAACGTTGCGGCGAACCCACCTTGACGCAGACGAAGTTGCCGAACGAGTCGATATGGTCAAGGCCAAGCGCATGAAAACCTTGCAGCATCTGCGCCATGCCGGCGTCATTGATGCGTTTCGATTCGGCGATGAATTCGGCATCGTTCAACGCCGCCGTAGCGCCCAGCAAAGCCAGGCTATTGACGTTGAACGGTTGCCGGACGCGATTCAACAAGCCTGCCACTTCCGGCCGCGTCAGCGCATAACCAACACGCAAACCGGCCAGGCCGTAGGCTTTCGAGAAAGTGCGGGTGAGCACCAGATTGGGAAACTCGGCCAGCCAAGCGACGCTGGGGGCCTGCAGATCGGTGTCCAGGAACTCGCCATAGGCTTCATCCAGCACGACCACCACCTGCGCCGGTACCGATTTCAGGAATGCATGCAGCGCATCGGCGGCCAGCAAGGTGCCGGTCGGATTGTTCGGATTGGCGATGAACACGACGCGCGTGTTGTCACATATCGCCGCGCGCATTGCCGCCAGATCGTGGCCGAAGTCGCGCGCTGGCGTTTCGATGCCGGTGGCGCCGGTGGCTTGCGTGACCAGCGGGTAAACCGCAAACGCATGTTGCGAATAGACGGCGGACGTGCCCGGCGCCAGGAAAGCGCGCGCGACCAGTTCCAGCACATCGTTCGAGCCATTGCCCAGCACGATGCCGGCCATCTCGACGCCCAGTTTGGCGGCAATGGTGGCTTTCAATTCAAAGCCATTGCCATCCGGATACAGGGCCAGTTCATCGAGCGCGCCTGCCATCGCCGCCAGCGCGCGCGGGCTGACACCAAGCGGGTTTTCATTCGATGCGAGCTTGACGATGTCGGCTTCATTCAGCCCCATTTCACGCGCCAATTCGGAAATCGGTTTGCCCGGTTGATACGGCGCAATGGCGCGCACGTAAACCGGTGCCAGGTCACAAGGATGCATAGGATTCTGAAATTGAGATCTGAAAAAAATGCTGAACGAGGACGCTAAACAGCGACCGGGTAGGCACCAAGAATCTTCAGAAAGGAACATTGATCCTCGACTTCGTGCAATGCGGCCTGGATATTGGCATCGGCATGATGGCCGTCGAGATCGATGTAAAACACATATTCCCAGGCGCCGTTGCGCGCCGGGCGCGATTCCAGCCGGGTCAGGCCGATCTGGTGGCGGGCCAAGGGCGCGAGCAGTTCCAGCAAAGCTCCCGGGCGATTTCGCACGGAAAGTACCAGCGAGGTTTTGTCGCACCCGGAAGGCGCGGTTTCTTCCCGGCTGAGCACGAGAAAGCGAGTCGTGTTGTTGGCTTCATCCTCGACATCGCGGGCGACGATATTCAGGCCGTAACGCTCGGCTGCCAATTCGCCGGCAATCGCCGCCGCATCCGGATTCTCCGACGTCAAGCGCGCCGCTTCGCCGTTGCTGGTGGCGCGAATGGTGCGCACCGCGGGCAGGTGCTGACTCAGCCATTCGTGGCACTGGCCGAGTGATTGATCATGCGAATAGATCACTTCAATACCGGCCAGGCCTTCGCCTTTGCGCATCAGATGCTGGCGCACGCGCAACATCACTTCGCCGCAAATCTTCAGCGGGCTGCTGAGCAGCAGATCAAGGGTGCGATTGACCGCGCCTTCGGTCGAGTTTTCCACCGGCGCGACGCCGTAGTGGGCTTCGCCGCGTTCAACCGCACGAAACACGTCATCGATGCTGGTGCAGGCCAGACCCTGCGTGGCGTGACCGAAATGCTTGATCGCGGCCGCTTCGGAAAAGGTGCCGCGCGGCCCCAGAAAAGCGATGTTCAGAGGCTGTTCCAACGCGCGACAGGCGGACATGATTTCCTTGTACAGCACGGAAATCGACTCGGCCGGCAACGGGCCAGGATTGTCGGCCTGCATCCGCCGCACTACCTGCGCTTCGCGCTCCGGTTTGTAGACGATGCCGTTCTTCAGATGGCCGATGGTCTGCGCCAGGCGCGCGCGTTCGTTCAGCAAACGCAAAACCTGTTCATCGACGGCGTCGATCTGGTTACGCAGGGAAAGGAGGTCTTCGCTCATGTCAGTCAAAAAAAGTGTCAGTCAAACAATGAATCAATTCGATGGAATATAACGCACCCGCAGCACGCCCTCGATGCCGGCAAGTTGTGCGATGACCGCATCCGACACGGCGGCATCGACATCCACCAGGGTGAAGGCCATTTCGCCTCTCGATTTGTTCACCATGTTGTGGATGTTGAGACCTGCCGCCGCCAGCGAAGTGGAAATCTGCCCCAGCATGTTCGGCACGTTGGCATTGGCGATCGCCAGGCGATCGACCGATTCGCGCGCCAGACTGATGTTGGGGAAGTTGACCGCGTTCTGGATATTGCCGTGTTCGAGATAATCGACCAGTTGATTGGCAACCATGATGGCGCAGTTTTCTTCCGCTTCCTCGGTCGAAGCGCCAAGGTGCGGCAAAGCGACGAAGCGTGGATGCTGCTTCAACAAGTTGCTCGGAAAATCGCAAATGTAGGCGTGCAGTTTGTGGTCGTTCAGGCCATCCAGCACGGCTTGCTCGTTGACAATCCCGTCGCGCGCAAAATTCAGCAGCACACAGCCCTTGCGCATCAGTTTGACCCGGTCGGCATTGATCAGGTCTTTGGTGGCCGGTACCAGCGGCGTATGCAGGCTGATGAAATCGCAATGTTTGACCAGATCTTCCACCGAGGCGGCTTTCTTGACTTGCGAAGGCAAGCGCCAGGCGGCGTCAACGGTGATTTCCGGGTCGTAGCCGATGACGTTCATGCCAAGCCGGATGGCGGCATCGGCCACCATCGAACCGATCGCGCCAAGGCCGACCACGCCCAGCGTGCGGCCGGGCAGTTCGTGGCCGACAAACGCCTTTTTGCCGGCCTCCACCTGTTTGTGCAAAGACCCGGCATCGCCTTCCAGACCGGCAACGAAAGCGATGGCCGAAGCCAGATTGCGCGCGCCCAGCAACATGCCGGCGATGACCAACTCCTTCACCGCGTTGGCGTTGGCGCCAGGGGCATTGAACACCGGCATGCCACGCGCGCTCATCGCCGGCACCGGAATGTTGTTGGTGCCGGCGCCGGCGCGGCCGATGGCCAGAACGCTGCCTGCAATCGACATGCTGTGCATGTCCTGCGAACGCACCAGGATGGCGTCCGGGCCGCTGACATCATTGCCCACGACATAGGTTTCCGGCAGCCTTGCCAGGCCACGTTTTGAAATGGCGTTCAGAGTCAGAATTTTCTGTGTTTTGGCCATGCCGCTTCCCCAGTGGAATTAAAAAAAGCACGGCCGGCGCATTGTTCAACACGCCGGCCAAGGTTGACTGCAAATTCAAATCAAGCGCGAGACTTTTCGAATTCCTTCATGTAATCGACCAGCGCCTGCACGCCTTCCACCGGCATCGCGTTGTAGATCGAAGCGCGCATGCCGCCAACCGAACGGTGTCCCTTCAGTTGCACCAGATTGCGCGCCTTGGCACCCTTGAGAAATTCTTCGTCCAGCGCTGCATCCTTCAGCGTGAACGGGATGTTCATCAGCGAGCGGTTGTCGCGAGCAACCGGCGAATTGAAAAAATCGGTCGCATCGAGGTAGTCGTACAGCAAGCCGGCCTTCAGGCGATTGGTCTGTTCCATCGCCACCAGGCCACCCTTGGCTTTCAGCAGTTTGAACACCATGCCGGCGATGTAGATGCCGTAGGTGGGCGGCGTGTTGTACATCGATTCGTTTTCGCTGTGCGTCTTGTAGTCGAACATCGTCGGCGTGCCGGGCAGCACCTGGCCGATCAGGTCGTCCCGCACGATGACCAGCGTGACACCGGCGGGGCCGACATTCTTTTGCGCGCCGGCATAGATCAGGCCGAATTTGGACACATCGATCGGGCGCGACAGGATGGTCGAGGACATATCGGCCACCAGCGGGATATCGCCTGTTTCCGGTGTCCAGAAGATTTCGACGCCGCCGATGGTCTCGTTCGGCGTGTAGTGCACATAAGCGGCATTCGGGTCGAGTTTCCAGGCGTCCTGGGTCGGTGCGTAGCTGAAGTTCTTGTCTTCCGAACTGGCAACCACGTTCACCGCACCGAATTTCTTCGCTTCCTTGATCGCTTTCTTCGACCACTCGCCGGTATTCAGATAATCGGCGGAGGCTTTGCCGCGCAGCAGGTTCATCGGCACCATGGCGAACTGGCTGGATGCGCCGCCTTGCAGGAACAACACCTTGTAGTTGGCCGGAATGCCCATCAACTCACGCAGATCGGCTTCAGCCTGGGCCTGGATGCCCAAGTATTCTTTGCCGCGATGCGACATTTCCATCACCGACATGCCGCAGCCCTGCCAGTTGACGAGCTCGTCACGTGCCTGTTCGAGTACTTCTCTTGGCAATACGGCGGGACCTGCGCTGAAGTTGTATAGACGTTCCATGGATAAAGAGTCCTATCTGGTTACAAGTAAAAAGCCGCGAAGTCCGCAGCGATGCAATTTTCCGTTTGCTGAAATACGCGTCAAAAATTCAGACTGGCGTCCGTGATTGCCACCTAACTTTCATGACGTGAGTCGTCACCCCAAATCATGAAACCGTTCGACAAGCTCACGGCTCAGGGCGAACGGGACTGTGTGTTTCACGTTAATGATCCGACTTGGCGCGGCCGCCTTTGGCGGGCGGCGCATCAAGTCCGCGCATCAGTTCAAGCCTGGCGATTTTCGCGGCATTGGTTTCGCCATTGACGTTGATGATATTCAGTTTGCCAAGCCCCTGACGCAGTTCATTGTTGAAGTCATACACCGCACCAATCACCGTCAGATGACCGCCGATGACTTGCTCATCGAACTTGCTCATCGCCTGGCGAACCTGGTTGTTGACGTTCAGCCTGACGCTGCTCAAACCGGCATCGCCCTTGGGAATCTGGATGGTGTCGAGTTCGCGCTGGATGCTGCTCGGCTCCTTGCTGTAATCACTCGCCGCCGCCGCAATCGCACCGCACGCGACATGACCGACGATGAGCAGCAAAGGCGTATGCAGATGATGCACGCCATATTCCACCGAGCCTTCGGCCGTGCTGATCTGATTGCCGATATTGCGCACCATGAACAGATCGCCATCAGGCGTCGCGTCCAGCGCATGCGAATGCACGCGTGAATCCGAACAGGTGATCACCGTCGCACGGGGATGCTGGCCTTCGGCAAACTTCGCGAAGTAGGCCGGTTTGTTCTTCAACATGAAATTGCGATTGCTCTGCACAATTTCACTCAAAATGTCTTTCGCGTTGCTGGTGGCCTGCTGCTTGTCGCTCAATGCAGCGGCATATTCACGCAGCGTTTCTCTAACAATGGTGCGGATCATCTCTTTCTCGGCATCGCTCATGACCATGAAATCGGCGGCATGCGACGAAGCGGAAAAGAACAGCGCGAAGAGACCCCACAAGATGGAACGTTTCATTAATTGCCCCCAGTGAGGAAAAATTTTAACCCGATTCCGTCGCTTATCGACCAGGCCGGCAATAACTTCAATCCCTGAACCGCTTTCATACTTTGCCTGAGCGCCAGATCGAGAGAACGATCCAGACGCTATTGAAAAAGGCGACGATAAAGCCCAGCAGGCCGAAGAACGGCAAGCCGAACAACTCCGGCCCGCCTTCGACGGTCATGATGATGCTGGAGCCGACCACCAGCGAAGCGGTCAGCACGCCCATGGTCAGCCGGTTGGCGGCGCTGTTGAGTTGCTGGCCGAAATGATCAAGACGCTTCAGGTCGAGGTCGATCCGCAGGCGACCGCTGCGCGCACGCCGGAACAGGCGTGCGACATCGCGCGGCAAGCCGAAAAATATCTCGGCGATCTCGCTCACGCCATGCTTGGCGCGCTTGGCCAGCGCCTGCGGCGAATAACGCGCTTCCAGCACCTGGCTGACAAACGGCGTCAGCTGATCGACCATGTGAAACTCCGGATCGAGTTGATGGCCCAGGCCTTCCAGCGTGATCAGCGCCTTGAACAACAAGGTCAGATCAGGCGGCATGGTGAGTTGGTTATCGCGCATCAAGGCGGTAACTTCACTCAGCAAGGCGCCGAGATGAATGTCCTTCAGGCCCAGATTGTCATAGCCAAAAATTAATTCCGAAATGTCGTAAGCCAGATGCTCTTCATCAATTTCGACATCGCCGGCCCAGGCAGTCAGCACATTCAACATGCCGGCTTCATTTTTCTGAATCAGCGCCTGGAGAAAATCGATCAGTTGTTCGCGGCGGTTGTCGGTGACTCGGCCGACCATGCCGAAATCAATCAGGCCGATCACATTGCCGGGCAGATAAATGACGTTGCCGGGGTGCGGATCCGCATGGAAATAACCATCCAGCAGGATCATTTTCAGTACCGCATTGGCACCACGTTCGGCGAGCAGCTTGAGATCGAACCCCTCCGCCTCGGCGCGGGTAATCTGCGACCCCGGAATACCGATCAATTCTTCCTGCACGTTCACCGTCTCGCCGCAGTATTTCCAATAGACGCGGGGAATATGCACACTTGCATCGGTTTCAAAGTTCTTGGCGAAGGTTTCCAGATTGCGCGCTTCCTTCGCCAGATCGAGTTCGCGCAGCAATGAGCGTTGCAACTGGCCAACAATTTGCACCACGCGGTAACGCCGCATATCCGGCATTTCCATTTCCATCAGGCGCGCCAGATGGGTCAGGATGCGCAGATCGGCATCGATCTTGGCGTGAATATCCGGCCGCCGAATCTTCACCACCACCGCGACGCCATCCGGCAGGCGGGCACGATGCACCTGAGCGATCGACGCGGCGGCAAACGGCTCGCGATCGAATGCCAAGAACACGTTGTCCACCGAGTCGCCCAACACCCGCTCAAGCTCGCCCTGCAACAGTTCGAACGGCACCGGCGGCACATTGCTGTGCAATTTCTCGAACTCGACAATCCAGGATGCCGGGAACACATCGACCCGCGTCGCCAGAATCTGGCCCAGTTTGACGAAACTCGGCCCGAGTTCAGTCAGCGCCAGTCGAATACGCACCGGCAGATCGAGCTGGACGATCTCGTTCGAGGTTCTCCAGTGCAGCAAGCGGCCAGCGCGCTCAAGCAGATGGGCAATACCCAACAGTCGGACGAAATCACCCCAGCCATAACGGATCAGAACCGACGTAATTTCATGCAGGCGCGGCAGATCGCGCACCATGGAAAGAGTTTCTCGCAGCATGCCGGGCGCTTAATCGTGAGCTTTGTCGTTGGCCATGTCGTTGGCCATGTCGATTGCTCTCTCGTTGCCCTTGACCGGGCCGGAATCGGCCTTGCCAGTCCGAGCATCCAGGGCATCCGCCAGACCGCGCAGGATACCCGAGGTCATTTCACTCAAGCGCGACCGCGAGACGCTGGCGGCGGTCATCACATCGGCACTGCTGCCCTTCACCACGCGGATCAGACGATTGTTGAAACGCTGCATGACATCACGCACCTGATCGCCAGTATCCGTCCCCGTACGCGCCAGATGCGCAGCCAGATCGGTGAACTCGCCCTTCATCCAACCCCGGCTGTCATCCGCCGCGTTTTTCAGCGTGGCAAGCAGGTCGTCTTCGAGTACTTGCATCGAGTCAATGGCTTCCTTGGCATCGGTGTCGGTAAAATCGCGGCCCTGCTCCCAGGCTTCTTCCAGCGCCATCTGCATCGCATAAACCGAACGCGCGACCGCTTCATCGACCCCTTTCACCGCCTCGCGCACCGCCTCACCTGCCGCTTCGCCGCGTTGCGCCAGACCGCCGTCAATACCCGCCAACGCCGAACGCAACACGTTTTTGACAGCTTCCGGATCCGCCTGTCGATCCACCAGGGCGCGCATCACCAAAGCGCGAACCCGTTCACGCAAGCCTTCATCCAAAGAAGCTGCGGCCTGAACGTCGGAAGCAACTTGTTCATTAATTTCATAGTACATAGCGGGCCTTCTTAATGTAGATTGTTAGTTCACATAGTTACATAGTAGTCAAAGCTATCGACTAAATCGCCTCCTGATGGCTTAATCGCTCGCACTCCTGTGTCAAATTTCTCGACAAATTTTACTCATGCGATTCCTTTCTCTCTTTGTCTCCCTGCTTGCCACGCTGGCTTTTAGCGGCCCGGCAGTTGCTGAGGAAACAGCCGATCTGTCAATTGTCGAAGGCGTCAAAGCCAAGACATTACCCATTCTGAAAGCACTGAGCCTGATCGGCACCCCATATAAATTTGGCGGCAACAACCCCGACAAAGGTCTTGATTGCAGCGGTTTCGTCAAACATGTCTACAAGGAATCGGCCGATATCAGCCTGCCACGAAGCGCGGCCGAGATGAGCAAACAAGGCGAAGTCGTTACGCAAGCCGAGCTCAAACCCGGTGATCTGGTGTTCTTCAATACGCGCAAGAAACCGAATTCCCATGTCGGCATCTATGCCGGCGACGGCACTTTCGTGCATGCAAGCAGCAGTCACACGAAAGAGGTCACTGTTTCTCGCATTGGCGAAAAATACTGGGCGAATCGATTCAACGGAGCGCGGCGTGTTTTGCCCGCGACGCAGTAAATTCCTCTGGCTGGCCGGTTTGCTGCCTTGCCTGGCAGGAGCCGCCATGACCGAAGAAGAAATGTTCTTCAAGGGGGTCAGCGACGTCAACGAAGGTGAACTGCGGTTTTTGTCCGCCCCGCCGGCGACCCCGGTGCACCACCATCAGAACCAGATTTCGCTGAACGCTGAAAGTTTGCTCAACGGCTGGGCCAAGTTGGAGCAATGCCATCAACATCTTGATCCGGTGCCCAGCATGCAGATCGTTTACCACCGGGATCGGATTCGCAACCTGGTCATTTCACGCAGTGAAAATATTGGCCGCAGTTGGGTGCATGAAAACAGCGTTCAGATGGACCAGGTAGCGCGCAATGCATTGATCTGCATAACTGCGGATACACAAGCGCTAGTGGCCGAGGGGGGTTATACCTTCGTGCTCTCGAATGGCCCTTACATGCGACGTTTTTTCGATGGCTACTACCCGATGCAGGTCAGCATGCGCGTCCGCTGGGACATGCCCGAGTTTCGCTTTGTCGATATCAACCCGCCAGTCCAGACCGGTTTCGCGTTGACCCGACAGGCCAATGAAGTCGCTTTCGATGCGACATTCGAAGGCGAACTGCGGACCCGCATCCGGTTTTCTGCGACGCCTGAATAACCCTTCAAAAGCACACTGAATCAACCACTGCATCCGGGTAAAAAGCGTTTTTTATAAAAATAGTTTTGATAACCGTTCTCATTGATGCGAGAATTGCCAGGCCTTTTTTTTGAAAGCCTGCCTGGAGATTGCTTGATGAAGACGTTTAAATCGATGTTGCTTGCTGTTTCGCTGATGGTTTCCGGCTATGCCGTGCAAGCCGATGAAGTGGTTGTTTATTCGGCGCGAAATGAACAACTGATCAAACCTTTGTTTGATGCCTACACCAAAGAAACCGGGGTCAAGGTCAAGTTCATTACCGACAAGGAAGGCCCGCTGATGGCTCGCCTGAAAGCCGAGGGACGCAATACCCCGGCCGATATATTCATGACCGTCGATGCCGGCAATCTCTGGCAAGCCGCGCAGGAAGACTTGCTCAAGCCGGTCAACTCTAAAATCCTCGCAGCCAGCATTCCGGCGCATCTGCGCGACCCGGGCAATGAATGGTTCGGTCTCTCGGTGCGTGCTCGCACGCTGATTTACAACCCGAACAAAATCAAGCCGGGTGAACTCACCACCTATGAAGACCTGGCCAACCCGAAGTGGAAAAACCGTCTCTGCCTGCGCACCTCGAAGAAGGTTTACAACCAATCCCTGGTCGGCATGATGATGAATGAATACGGCGAAGACAAAACCGAGCAGATCGTGCGTGGCTGGGTCGCCAACCAGGCCACCCAACCCTTCCCGGACGATACCAAGGCGATGGAAGCCGTGGCTGCCGGCCTGTGTGATGTCACCATCGTCAACACCTATTACTTTGGTCGTTTGATGGAGAAGAAACCCAACTTGCCACTGGCGATCTTCTGGCCGAATCAGAGCCTGAAAAACAATTCCGCCGGCGTCCACGTCAATATCTCCGGCGCCGGCGTGACCCGCCATGCCAAGAATGAAGCTGGAGCAATCAAATTACTCGAATGGCTGGCTTCCGAAAAAGCGCAGAACCTCTACGCCGACGTGAACATGGAATATCCGGCCAACCTGAAAGTCAAACCGGATGCCGCAGTGGCCGCCTGGGGCACGTTCAAACCGAACCTGATCAACGTGGCGCAGGCCGGTGCTTTGCAGGCCAAAGCGGTGATGTTGATGGACCGGGCCGGGTATAAGTAAACCCCGTTAAGTAAGCCCGGCTAGAATGCGGACCTCGCTATCCCCGATTCAATCACTCACATGATCACCGCCGAAAAGGCGCCCGTTGCGGGCGCCTTTTCCTTTGTTTCCAACGCTTCCTCGCGCTTCGGCCCGTGGACCGTCGCACTCGCGCTTGCCCTTCTGACGCTGATTCCGGTTACGGTTGTCGCGTTGGCGATGCTCGACCCGGATCAAGCGATCTGGGATCACCTCTGGCGGCATGTGTTGCCGGAACTGCTGGTCAATACGCTCTGGCTGGTCATCGGCGTCGGCATTGGCGTCACCGTACTCGGAACCGGGCTGGCCTGGCTGACTGCCGCCTGCGAATTTCCTGGCCGCAAATTTTTTTCCTGGGCGTTGTTGTTGCCGCTCGCCCTGCCCGCTTATGTCACTGCTTTCGTCTGGATCGGCCTGCTCGATTTCACCGGCGGCCTGGCCACCTGGCTGCGCGATAGCTGGGATATCACCTGGACGCCGCCGATTCGTTCGCGTGGCGGGGTCATCCTGGTCATGGTGCTGGCGCTGTATCCCTATGTTTACCTGACCGCCCGCACCGCGTTTCAGGGCCAGGGCCGACGCCTGCTGGAAGCGGCGCAATCGCTCGGCGTCAGCCGCCGCCGCGCCTTTTTCCGGGTGGCTTTGCCGATTGCGCGGCCGGGCATAATTGCCGGCCTTTCACTCGCCTTGATGGAAACGCTGGCCGATTTCGGCACCGTCTCGGTGTTCAACTACAACACCTTCACCACCGCGATCTACAAAGCCTGGTTCTCGATGTTCTCGCTGCCGGCGGCGAGCCAGCTTGCCACCATCCTGATCTTCTTCGTGCTGGCGCTGGTGATGCTGGAGCAACTCTCGCGCAACAGCGCCCACTATGCCAACTCGGCGCGCGGCAGCGGCGGCGCGCGCCGGATTCGACTCGGCGGCGCCAACGCAGCCATGGCAACCGGCTTCGCCAGCCTGGTTTTTCTGCTCGCCTTCGCCATTCCACTCATCCAGTTGCTGATCTGGACCAGCGACATCATGGTCAGCGACCTGGATGCGCGTTATTTCGATTTCGCCTGGCATTCCCTGCTGCTTGCCGGTCTGGGCGCATTGCTGGTAGTCAGCCTGGCGCTGGCGCTGGGTTATGCGCAGCGTTTGCAGCCGACGCCCGGCATGCAGCTCACCGCGCGCCTGGCCACCCTCGGTTACGCCTTGCCGGGCGCGGTATTGGCGGTGGGTTTCTATATTCCGGTCGCCGGCATCGACAACCTGATCATCGACACCTGGCGCGACTGGACCCGGCAGGAAATCGGCCAGGTTTTCGGCGGCACCCTGTTCGTCATGCTGCTGGCCTACAGCACGCGTTTTCTCGCCGTCGGCTTCGGACCAGTCGAGACTGGCCTCGCCCGGATTACCAAAACCATGGATGAAGCCGCCCAAGTGCTCGGCACCACTGGCATGAAACGGCTGTTCCGGGTGCATTTGCCGATGTTGCGCGCGCCGCTGCTGGCGGCCGCCGCGCTGGCCTTCGTCGATATCATGAAAGAATTGCCGATCACCCTGATGACCCGCCCGTTCGGCTGGGACACCCTGGCCACCCGCGTTTTCGAGATGACTTCCGAAGGCGAATGGGAACGCGCCGCGCTGCCCGCCGTCGCGATTTGTCTGGTTGGCCTGCTGCCCATTTTTTTTCTGGTGAAACACAGCGATGCTCGCACTTGAACACGTCGCCCAGTCGTATGGGTCAAAGCCGATTTTGTCGGATGTCTCGTTCGTCCTCTCGCCCGGCCAGATCGGTTGTCTGCTCGGCCCCTCGGGTTGCGGAAAAACCACCGCGCTGCGGCTGATCGCCGGCTTCGAGCAACTCTCCGCCGGCGAGATTCGCATCGGCGCCGAAATCGTCAGCGCGTTTGCCAACGGTCGCGGCCATAGCCTGTTGCCGGAACAACGCCGGGTCGGCCTGGTGTTCCAGGATTACGCCCTGTTTCCGCATCTCAGCGTGGCAAAAAACGTCGCCTTCGGCCTCTCCGCGATGCCGGCCACAGACCGCCGCATGCGCGTCGCCGAGATGCTTGATCTGGTTGGCCTCAGCCACGAAGCCGAAGCCTATCCGCACCAGCTTTCCGGCGGCCAGCAACAACGCGTCGCCCTCGCCCGCGCTTTGGCGCCAAGGCCGCGCCTGTTGTTGCTGGATGAACCATTCTCCAATCTGGACGTGGAACTGCGCGAAAAACTCTCGCTGGAAGTCCGCGACATCCTGAAGCAGGAAGCCATCACCGCCCTGCTGGTCACCCACGACCAGCACGAAGCTTTCGCCATGGCAGACAACATCGGCGTCATGAACAAGGGCGTCATCCAGCAATGGGACACGCCGTACAACCTCTACCACCAGCCAATCAACCGCTTCGTCGCCGACTTCATCGGCCAGGGCGTGCTGCTGCCCGGCGAGGTGCTCAACAGCCGCCAGGTCGAGATCGAACTCGGCGTGCTGGAAGGCAGCGTCGATGGCGATTGCAGCGATGAAGGCGGCTGCACCCAGTGCGATCTCGGCTGCCGCGTCGATGTGCTGATCCGACCGGATGACATCATCCATGACGATGACAGCCTGCTGATGGCCGAGGTTGAACGCAAAGCCTTCCGCGGCGCCGATTTCCTTTACACGCTGAAATTGCCCGGCGGACAGCGCGTGCTGGCGCAAGTCGATTCGCACCATAACCATGCGATCGGCGAAAAAATCGGTATCCGACTCGGCGTTGACCATGTCGTCGCCTTCCGCAAATAGCGCAGCCGAGCTGCCGCCACTCATTGCCGGGCTACTGAATCCGGCGGCATATCCACATGCTGCCGCTGCACCGCAACTGATCGAAACGCATATTTCCTGGGTCATTCTGGCTGGCGAGTTCGCTTACAAGATCAAGAAGCCGCTCGATTTCGGGTTTCTCGATTTTTCCAGCCTCGCCAAGCGGCATCACTTCTGTGCAGAAGAAATCCGTCTCAACACGCGCCTGGCGCCGGATATTTACCTGGCTGTGGTCGCGATCAGCGGCTCGCCGGAAGATCCCCGCTTAGATTCCAGCATCCAAGCCGCCGGCCCGGTGATCGAATGGGCCGTCAAAATGCGCGCTTTCCCGGCCGATGCCACGCTGGACCGGGAAGCCGAAGTCAGCGTCGAGCAGATTGACGCGATTGCCGAATGCATCGCTGACTTCCATGCCGGCATCGCCAGCGCACCGGCCAGTTCAACCTACGGCGAGCCGGACAAAGTGGTCGAACCGGTTGCGGCCAACTTTGAACAACTCCGCAAGCTGCTGCCCTTCGATCGCGACAGTCAGCTAAAGCCGCTGCTTGACCGGCTGCAAAGCTGGAGCAAAAACGAAGGTCAACGCCTGGGCCAGTTCTTCGCCGCGCGCAAATCCGGCGGCTTCATCCGCGAATGTCACGGCGACCTGCATCTGGGCAACATCGCCTGGGTGGACAACAAACCGCTGGTTTTCGATGCACTCGAATTCAATTCGGCGCTGAACCATATCGACATCATCAACGAAATTGCCTTCCTCAGCATGGACCTGCGGCATCGCGGCCGCACCGATCTGGCCTGGCGTCTGCTCGACGGCTATCTGGCGCAGACCGGCGATTTCGCTGGTCTGCAAGCCCTGCCCTATTACCAGGTCTATCGCGCCATGGTGCGCGCCAAGGTGACCGCGATCCTGGCCGCCGAACACCCGGAGCATGCTGATTTCAACGCATGCCTGAGCTACCTCCAACTCGCCGACCGTCTGGCACATGACCGCCGTCCGGCGCTGTTGCTGATGCATGGTGTTTCCGGCTCGGGCAAGACCTGGCTGTCGCAACATCTGCTGCAACAACTCGGCGGCATCCGCTTGCGTTCGGATGTCACGCGCAAACGCCTGTTCGGTCTGAAGCCGTTGCAGGAAAGCGCCGATATCCCGGGCGGCATCTACACGCAAGATGCCAGCGCCCGCACGCTCGCAACGCTGCTGCAGGATGCGCGCGGCCTGCTTGCCGCCGGCTTTCTGGTCATCGTCGATGCCACCTTCATTCATCGCAGCTGGCGCGCGCCGTTTCAGGCGTTGGCGGCGGAACTGCAGGTGAACTGGCGGATTGTTTCGCTCGCAGCGCCATCCGACGTGCTGCAAGCACGTATTGCGCAACGCCAGGTGCAAGGCACAGATGCTTCAGAAGCGGGGCTTGCGGTGCTCGAATCGCAATTAGCCCATCTGGAACCATTCGACGCGGATGAAGCAACGCATGTGATGCAGTTTTACAGCGGTGGGACGGTGGCGGATGCCATTTCCCGCTTGCTCGACGCACTTGACGCAAAGGCGTGATCAACAACGCGGCTAATCAACCAAGCAGGGTGCGCCATGCGCACCACCCCTTAAGAGTCGAGAAATAATTAGTTGGACAAATAGGGGTGTGTTGGCGGGATGCGATGCAAGGCGCCGGTTGCGCCGCATGGCCATTCCCTGCAAGCGACCGGCAACGCCGCAGCGCGCTCGCCAGCGCGGCCAGATTGTTCAACCTGGAAACCTCAGTCGACCATAGATTCATCTCTGGTAAGCCGCGTGAATACTGGCGAGTAGCCGGTTTTTTCAATGCACCCATCAGGTGAGGTAGCAAAGCGGTTGGAGGCACCGCTTGCGGGCCGATCCCACCCCGTTCGCGCCGCAAGCGGACGCTCCTACAACGCGGTCAACTGCGGGATTTAGGTTCAACCTTGATTCCTCTGTTGACGGATTAAATCGTTACGTATCAAAGCATTGCGCGTGACCTGATAGGTGCGAATTTATTCGCACATAACGCATTGATTATGCGAATAAATTCGCACCTACATGGGTTCCAACTGAGGTTTCTAGGTTCAATGCATAATTTGCGTTCGCTACAATGATTTGCGTCAGAGTCCTCATTCACCCGGATATTTCATGAATTCGCGTGATGCTCGCGCAGAACCTTGTTTGCAATGGGAATTTCGCTAAGGAGTGGCGTTGTCGTTCGTACGCCCGACTGAGCGGGGTCGTTGCCGCTTTAGCGGCTTACGAATCCGGCCTGCCCCTTGCGGGTAGAGCGAAACTTTTCAGTACGGATAAGGAACCAGCAAGGAACCAGCAAGGGCGCGCGAGCATTTATGAATAATCCGGGTTAAATCCAGTCACGTTTCAGAATCATCGGGAGTCAGTCATGCGTTGGAATCGCAGTCGTGCCAGCGAGAATGTGGAAGATCGTCGCGGCCAAGGTGGTGGTGGAATCAGTGGTCGCAGCATCGGTCTGGGTACGGTAGTCATCGCGGTGATCGCGATGTTGCTCGGGGTGGACCCGAACATCGTGCTGAACTTGGCCGGCGGCCTGAATCAGCCGACTGCGCAAACCCAAAGTGCACCACCACCACCGGCGGATGACGAAGCCGCACGCTTTGTCAGTCATGTGCTTGGCGACACCGAGGACACCTGGCGCATGCTGTTCGCCAAGTCCGGCAAAACCTATCAGGATCCCAAGCTGGTGCTGTTTTCCGGCTCCACCAATACCGCTTGCGGCCTTGGCCAGTCGGCTTCCGGGCCGTTCTACTGTCCGGGCGACAACAAGCTGTACATTGATCTGGTGTTCTTCAAGGAACTCGGCAGCCGCTTCGGCGCCCCGGGTGACTTCGCGCAGGCTTATGTGATTGGCCATGAAGTCGGCCATCATGTGCAGAACCTGCTCGGCATTTCCGACCAAGTCCAGGCGGAACGGCAGCGCAGCAATCCGACCCGCGCCAACCAGTTATCGGTGAAGCTGGAATTGCAGGCAGATTGTTTCGCCGGTGTCTGGGCGCATCACGCCGACCGCATGCGCCAGGTGCTGGAGGCGGGCGATGTCGATGAAGGGCTGAATGCCGCCAGCGCAATTGGCGACGATCGTTTGCAGAAACAATCGCAAGGCCATGTCGTACCGGACAGCTTTACCCATGGCAGCTCGGTGCAGCGCGTGCGCTGGTTCAAGCGCGGCATTGAAAGCGGCGACCCCGCCGTGTGCAACACCTTCAAGGCGGCGCAGATTTGAAACGGGCGTGGCTGCAATATTGCTGGGCGGCGCCTGCCAGCCTGATCGGACTTCTGCTCGCCGCCTCGGTGCTTTTGGGGCGTGGATCGGGGCGTGGATCGGGGCGTGGTCAGGTGCGATGGCACAGCGGTGTGCTGGAAGTCAGCGGCGGTTTTCCGGGGTGGTTGCTGTCACGCCGACTCCCTTTTTCCGGCCCGGCGGCGGCGATCACCTTCGGCCATGTCGTGCTGGCGCAATCCAGCACGGCGCTGGCGCAGACGCGGCGGCATGAACGCGTGCATGTCGCTCAATACGGACGCTGGGGCGGCTTGTTTTTGTTGGCCTATCCGCTCGCCAGCTTATGGGCTGGGCTGCGCGGCAAGCATCCCTACCGGGACAATGTGTTCGAAATCGAAGCTCGCCGTGAATAAGATATCCGGGATAGGTCTTTAGACCCATACGCAGCCCCACATCGGCGCGCTAACATGGCTGCGCCCACCCTCTGGAATCACCATGCCCGCCCGCATCGCCTATCTGCCACGCAAACTGATCTCTACTGTCGGTGCCGGCTTCGCCCTGGCATTGGCGTTGATCATCGCGCTGATCTTTCTCGGCCTGCATCAACTGGCGGCGACCAATGCGCACCTTGAATCCATTGTGAAGGAAAACAGCGTCAAGAGCCGGCTTGCCAACCAGATGCGCGACATCCTGCGCGACCGCGCGATCTCCATGCTGACCATCGTGGTATCCGGCGATGCGTTCGAAAAGGACCAGGAGATGCTGCGTTTCTATGACTTTGGTTCGGCCTATCAACAAGTCCGTCTCGAACTTGAACAACTGGCCATCCGGCCGCGCGAAAAAGAAGTGCTCGAGCGGATCGACCGCCTCACCCGTGCCAACCAGCCGGTGATGGTGCGGACAGTCGACCTGGCGGTCGAAGGCTTTACCTTTCTCGCTTTCGACGAGTTGCAGCGCGAAGGCATTCCATTGCAGCGCGAACTGGTCAAGGAGCTGGATGCACTGACCCAGATTCAACGCGAGATGACTCAAATGGCGGCCGACGCGGCGCGCGCCGATTACATCCGCACCCGCTTCCTGATGATCACGCTGGGGGCCTTGGCGGTGTTGGCGGCGGGGCTGGTGGCGGTGACGGTGATCCGCCGCACGTCGAGGCTAGCGGCCAGCACCGAGCGCGAACGCACCAAATACCAGACCTTGTTCGAGACCAATACCGACGGCATCGTCATTCTTGATCGGAATGGGTTTTCCGACTGCAATCCGGCGACGCTGGAAATGTTTCACATGGATCGGGTGGAAGATTTTCTGCACCGCCGGCCAGAAGATCTCGGCATCGAAAACCAGCCTTGCGGAACGCCACCTTACCTTCTGGCTGACCGCCATATTCGTCAGGCAGTGGAGCAAGGGCACGCCTTCTTTCAGTGGACAGCGCGTCGCCCGGATGGCAGTACGTTCCCCGCAGAGATCGCGCTGCATGCAATGACATTCGATGGCGAACCGGTGATCCAGGCCATCATGCGCGACATCTCGATCCAGCAGGAGGCGGAGTCGGCACTCAAAGCGGCGCGCGACGCGGCCTTGCGGGCAAATGAAATGAAGTCGCAATTCGTCGCCAATGTCAGCCATGAAATTCGCACGCCGATGAATGGAATTCTGGGCATGACGCAACTGCTGCTGGGCAGCGATCTGAATCCACGCCAACGCGACTACGCCACGACCATCGCCCACTCGGCAGAGGCCTTGATGGGCGTGATCAACGACCTGCTCGACTTTTCCAAGATCGAAGCCGGCCACCTGAACATCGAAAGCATCGACTTCAACCTGAACAGCCTGCTGAAAGATGTGATCGACCTGTATGTGCCGCGCGCCGATGCGAAGCACCTCGCGTTGCGCCTGGAGCGGGACGAAAACCTGCCGGAATGGGTGCGCGGCGACCCGTTGCGGGTACGTCAGATTCTGCTCAATCTGCTCGACAACGCGCTCAAGTTCACCGAACAGGGCGAGATTCGACTCAGCGTCACGCGTACCGAAAACGTACCGAATGAACTCCAGTTCACCGTCATCGACAGCGGCATCGGCATGGACAACGAAACCCAGAGTCGTATTTTCCAGGCCTTTGCCCAGGCCGACGGGTCGGTCAGCCGCAAATACGGCGGCACCGGACTCGGCCTCACCATCTGCCGCCAACTGGCTGAGTTGATGGGTGGCGATCTGAGCCTGGAAAGCGCGACCGGCCAGGGCAGCCGCTTCCGCTTCCGTCTGCCGCTGCCCTATATCGCGTCCGATCTTCTGCCAAACCCGGTCGATGGCAACGCGAAGCCCAAGTCGGTCAGCTTCCCCGGTATCAAGGTGCTGGTGGCGGAGGACAACCCGATCAACCAGAAGCTGCTCGGTTACATGCTGGAAAACCTGGGCGTTTCGGTGCAGGTCGCCGATGACGGCAAATCGGCCTACCAGAAACTCGAACAGGGCGAAGTCGATCTGGTGCTGATGGATTGCCAGATGCCGGAATGGGACGGCCTCACCGCGACACGAGCGGTGCGCGAGCGCGAGGCAAAACAAGGTCGCGCGCGTCTGCCAATCATCGCGCTGACCGCCAATGCGATGGCCGGCTATGACGAGGTCTGCCGAGACGCCGGCATGGACGACTATCTGATCAAACCGCTGCGGGAAGACGATCTGGTGAGCACGCTTGTGCGCTGGCTGCCAAATCGCGCCAGCCTGGCGCAACAGGCTGCCCCTGCGCGAGTGGAGACTGTCCCGGAAAACGGTTTCGACCGCGAAAAACTGCGCCGCATCTGCCGCAACGATGAACGCCAGATCGATGAAATGCTGCGCCTGTTCATCAGCAGCACGGAAAGTCTGCTGGCCGATCTGGCGCAGGCGGTGGAAAAGCGGGATGCCATTCAGACCGCGCGCCAGGCGCATCAGATCAAGGGCGCGACGGCCTATATGGGCGCCGAAGCGATGACCGCGCTGGCGAGCGACACCGAAAACCTGGCCAAAGCGGCCGACTGGCCGGCCTGCATCACCGCCCAGGAAGACCTCGAAGCCGCATTCATCACCCTGCGGCTTGCCATGGAAGCGAGCTGATCGGGGCGGTTACAATCGCCGGGTTTGTGCAATCCAGGCCACTCCACTGTTTGGCTTTTTCTCTTTTCATCCCTTCTCCCTTCATTTCTCTCCCGACTGAATCCCATGCTCGACATCCAACTCCTTCGCAAAGACCTCGCCAATGTGGCGCAACGCCTTGCCAGCCGGGGCTTTACGCTTGAAACCGCGCGCATCGAGACGCTGGAAGCCGAACGCAAGGAAATTCAGACTCGCACGCAAGACCTGCAAGCCCGGCGCAATCAGTTGTCCAAACAGATCGGCATGGCCAAGGGGAAAGGCGAGGACGCCAGCGCGTTGATGAGCGAAGTCAGCGGCCTGAGCGAAGAATTGAAACTGGGCGAAGATCGCCTGGGCGGCATTCAGGACGATCTGGCCGCGTTCATGATGAACATTCCCAACCTGCCGCACGCATCGGTGCCGGTCGGCAGGGATGAAAAAGACAATCTGGAAGTGCGCCGTATCGGCACGCCGCGCGAATTCGCCTACACCCCACTGGATCACGTCGATGTCGGCGAAAACCTGGAACTGCTCGACTTTCCCACCGCGGTCAAGATCGCCAGCAGCCGCTTCGCGCTGATGCGCGGTTCGCTGGCGCGCATGCACCGCGCGCTGATCCAGTTCATGCTCGACACACACACCTTGGAACATGGCTACGAAGAAGTCTATGTGCCGTATCTGGTCAATGCCGACTCAATGCGCGGCACCGGCCAGTTGCCCAAGTTCGAAGAAGACCTGTTCAAGCTCAGCAACGGTATGTACCTGATCCCCACCGCCGAAGTACCGGTCACCAACATCGTGCGCGACGAGATCATTCCGGTGGAGAACATGCCGATCAAACTGGTCGCCCACACGCCCTGCTTCCGATCCGAAGCCGGTTCATACGGGAGAGACACGCGCGGCATGATTCGCCAACACCAGTTCGACAAGGTGGAAATGGTGCAATTCGTTCGCCCGGAAAACTCCTACGACGCACTGGAAGAACTCACCGGCCACGCCGAAGTGATTCTGCAGAAGCTCGACCTGCCGTATCGCGTCATGGCGTTGTGCAGTGGCGACATCGGCTTCTCTTCGGCAAAAACCTATGACCTGGAGGTCTGGCTGCCGGCGCAGAACACTTATCGCGAAATCTCTTCCTGCTCCAACTTCGAAGCGTTCCAGGCGCGCCGCATGCAGGCGCGTTTCCGCGATGTCAAAGACGGCAAGGCGCTGAAGCCGGAACTGATCCACACGCTGAACGGCTCCGGCCTGGCGGTCGGGCGCACGCTGGTCGCCATTCTGGAGAACTATCAGAACCCGGACGGCAGCGTGACCATACCGGAGGTGTTGCGCTCCTATATGGGCGGCATGACACAACTGGTTAAAGAATAATCGACATTGTGCCGAATATGCGGCACACCTTCCTTCATGCAACAACCATGCTTCCCTTTCGACCGCTCTGCCTGAGTCTTGCCCTGTTCGCGGGCAGTTCGCCTGCCTGGGCGACTGAATCCAGCGAGATCTCGCTTCTGCTCGGTCTGTCGCTGGAAGACCTGATCAACACGCCGGTAGTCACCGCATCGCGCCAAGCCGAAACCCGCAGCCAGACGCCCGCGCACATCATGGTGATCACCCGCGAGCAGATTCGCGAACGCCGCTATCGCAATCTGTCCGATCTGATGGAAGACCTGCCCGGCGTTGATTCCATGCGCGGCACCAAATCGTCGGCTTACAACAATTTCGCCGTTCAGGGTTATGCCGGCAGCAACAAGCTGCTGGTCATGCTCGACGGCGTGCGCGTCGGCCACCCGGTGGGCGGTACCTTTCCAATCGCCGAGAATTTCTCGCTTTACCTGGCCAAGCAAGTCGAAATTCTTTATGGCCCAGCCGCCGCGCTGTATGGCGCCGATGCCGTCGCCGGCGTCATCAACATCATCACCGACAAAGCTGCCGACGCGCCCGGCGCATCAATCACGCTAAGCGGTGGCAACTTCGGCAGCCGCGATGCTTCGTTCATTGCCAGCATCAAGAACGTGAGCAAATTGGCGTTGAGCATGGGCGGTCATTGGCAAGAATCCAACCGCGCACCGCTGAACGAGTTTTACCCGGCGGATTTTCCCAAGGTCAATGCGGGCAGCATTCTTGCCGCCAACCGCGAAGACTATGTCGGCGATATCGACAGCCACAGTCTGTTCGCCCGAGTGGAAGTCGGCGACAACTTGAGCTTTGGCTATTACCGAAACTATTTCCGCAGTCTGACCAGCACTGGCGACACCTCCGCCACCGCGTTGTACCGAGAAGACGCTTTCTGGGACACCACGACCGATACGGTTTACGGCAAATACCGCTTTCAACTGACACCCCGTTTATCGGGTGAACTGGTGCTGGATTACTCGCAGCAGGAAATCGACCCCAAATCCAAGTACGTGAATGTTTTCAGCGGCTTCATCCCGGGTTATTCCTATGTCCGTGGCGAACGCCTGAATATCGAGCAGAACCTGAACTGGAAGATCGATGATCGTCACCGCATGTTGGCCGGCCTCGGTTATCAGGATTATTTCGCGATCGAGGCAAGCAGCCTGCCCAGCCCTTACAACACCGACCTCGACTCGGCAGCACAAAATCTGTTCTACCCAAATACCAACAACTCGCTGCCGATCAACATCAACGATGCCGATTTCGACAACTATTCCTTCTATACCCAGTTGCAATCCGAATGGAGCCCGCAGTTCTCCACCATGGCCGGGATACGCCATGACCGGCAATCCGAATATGGCAACAGCACCAACGCGCGGCTGGGCGTGGTGTGGCATCCCACAGAAAAGCACTATTTCAAGCTGCTGTATGGCGAAGCCTTCCGCGCACCCTCACCGGAAGAAAGCCTGGGCTCGTTCGGCTCCTTCAGTTGGGATACGGCGACCAACACTTACAAGAGCAACAAAGGCTTTCGCCTGCCCAACTTCGACCTGGTGCCTGAAGAAGCTAAAACGCTCAGCCTGACCTGGGATTGGCGCTTGCGTCCGGAACTGAATCTGGTCGCCAACGCCTACCACAGCAAGATCGAGAATCTGGTCATCACCGGCCCCAACATGCCGAATGACACCACCAGCATGCCAGGTGCCAGGCTGATTGGACCTCGAATGAAAATCAACGCCGGCGAGGAAGTACACACGGGTCTGGATTTGATGGTGCAACATCGTTTTCAACTCGGCCAAGGCTGGGCGGGTGATCTTTGGGGCAGCGCAAGTTGGGTCAAAGGGACCATTACCAGCGCCAATGGCACTGACTTCGATATCCCGTTTGTGGCCGAACACAAGCTCAAGCTGGGTACCACGTTTCGCTACCTTGATCGCGTCAGCATCACCCCGCGTCTGCTCTGGATTGGTGATACCAGCAACGATGTCCGTCTAACCGCGCCAAATCGAATGATGACCAAGGGCTACGCCATCACCGACCTGCACATCGGCTGGCACAAGCTCCTCAACGGCAAAGCCAGCGCCTGGCTCGACATCAACAACGTATTCGACAAACGCTATTACGCCGCAGCCGGCGCCGGCAGCTTTGTCGACATGCCGCAGCAACCGCGTACTTGGACGATCTCGCTGGAGTATCCGTTCTGATCACTCTCGCAACCGCGCGCCACGCAAGCATGCGGCTATTGCGCGCATTGTTGTGGGCGCCACTCGTCCTCGCTTCAACGTTGGCCCAGGCGCAAACCCCGGCCGTTTCGGAGCAGGCGCTGAAGGCAGTGCTGTTCTACAAACTGCCGTTGTTCGTCTATGCCAATGCCAGCGCCAGTGCCAGTGCCAGTGACAAGCGAAAACCGATCAATATCTGCACTCTCGGCGATTCGCCGCTCGGCAATGCGGTGGAGAAACTGCCCAGGACGCTGGCCGATGGTCGTCGCGTCGATTTGCGGACACTGTCCGGCAACGCTGACAGCAGCGAGTGCGAGTTTCTGTTCATCGGCCGCTCCGAAGCCGATAACCTCGAGGCGCTGTTGCGTCGTATCCAGGGCCGACGCCTGGTCACGGTCTCCGATATCGAAGGCTTTGCCCAGTCAGGCGGCATGGTCGAACTCAGCCTGCGCAGCGATGGTTCCGGCGTAATCATCCTGATCAATCGCAGGGCGGCGCAAAAACAAGGCATCGATTTCAACGCCCAGTTGCTGCGTCTGGCCAGGATCGTCGAACCATGAAGCCGCTGCAGTCAGTGCGTCGTCAGCTCGACACCCTGAGCGGAAAACTGGTGCTGCTCAGCACCGTGTCGCTGTTCTTCGCTACTGTGCTGGTGTTTCTGCTGGTTTCCTATCAGCAACAGCGCTTGCTGCGCTTCGAGTGGGCTGAATCGATGGCCGCCCAGGCGCAATTGATCGCGACCAATAGCGAAGCCGCCATCGCTTTCAGAGATTCCGACGAGGCGAATCGCCTGCTCGCCGCCGTGAAGAACAATCCGGTCATCCAGCATGCCCGCATGCGCTTGCTGGATGGCCGCATCTTCGCCCGCTTCGACCGCGTCGATGCCGAACCGCTGACAACCAGCGCAGTCAGCGTCAACCAACCCAGCGGCCATTATTTCAATGCAGACACGCTGACCGTCTGGGCGCCGGTAAAGGAAGGCGACACCGTTCATGCGACGATCGAACTCGTCGCCTCGCTCGCCCCGTTGCAACAGGCATTTGCCCGCACCGCAATGGAAACCGCGATGGCCGCCTTGCTCGCGCTCAGCCTTTCGCTCTGGCTGTCTCGCGGCGTCGTGCGGCGTTTGTCGGCGCCAGTGGAAGAACTCAACGGCCTGATGCAACGCATGGCGGCGGACATGACGCTGGCTGAACGCGCCGTAGTGCATGGCAACGATGAAATCGCCGGTCTGGCGCGCGGTTTCAATCAATTCATCGAAGCCGTCCAGACGCGGGATCGAGAACTGGCGGATTACCGCGACAACCTTGAGATGCTGGTGCAGCAACGTACCCAGGCGTTGAATCAGGCGATCCAGCAGGCACAGCAGGCGAATCGCGCCAAGTCCAACTTCCTGGCGCGCATGAGCCATGAAATTCGCACCCCGATGAACGCCATCGTCGGCCTCGGCCGGTTGTTGATGAAAACCCGGCTGGATGCGCAGCAGCGCGACTATCAGGACAAAGTGCTGGCATCATCCGACGCCCTGCTCGGGGTGATCAACGATGTGCTCGACTACTCGCGCATCGAAGCCGGCAAGCTGTCGCTGGAATCGATTCCGTTCGACATCAATCAGGTCATCCACAAGGTTTCCGGCGTCGTCGCTTTCAAGGCGCAGGAAAAAGGCCTCGAACTGCTGTTCCAGATCGAACCGGAAGTCACCCGCTGGTGCGTCGGAGACCCGATGCGCTTGGCGCAGATCCTGGTCAATCTGATCAACAACGCAATCAAGTTCACCGAAACCGGCGAGGTGGTGGTGAAGATCAGCGCCCGGGAAATCGATGGACTGACCAGCCTCCACTTCAATATCCGGGATACCGGCATCGGCATCCCGCCGGAACGCCAGCGCGACCTGTTCACCCCGTTCACCCAGGTTGACGACAGCATCACCCGCCGCTTCGGCGGTACCGGCCTGGGCTTGTCGATCTGCAAGCAACTGGTGGAAATGATGAGCGGTACGATCCAGGTCAGCAGCGTTCCGGGACAAGGTAGTGAATTCAGTTTCAACGTCATGCTCGGCGTCAACCCGCATCCGGCGGTGGCGGATCGCCTCTCGCATCATCTGGCTGGCCGCCATGTCCTGGTCGTGGACGACAACGCCAGCGCGCGCACAGTGATCGGTCAGATGCTGGGATATTTCGGCATGCGGGTGGACACCTGCGCCAGCGGCGAGGCAAGCCTGCAGTTCCTGCGCAACGCCGCCGCAAAAGCGGATCCCTATCATCTGGTTCTGCTCGACTGGCTGATGCCGGGCATCGATGGCATTGAAACCAGCCGTCGTATTCATGCTGCCGGCGACCTCGGCGAAATCCCGGCCATCCTGATGATCACCGCCAGTGGCTATGACACGATCAACCCGAAGATGGCGGCAGCGGGTCTGGCGCATCTGCTGGTCAAGCCGATCAGCGAATCCAGCCTGCACGATGCGCTGTTGGAAGTGCTGCTTGGCGACAGCATGGCCGCCGCGCATCGGCGCTATCGCGAGCAGCAACAGACCCGGAAATTCGATTTCACCCCGATTCGCGGCGCGCCGATCCTGCTGGTCGATGATGTCGTGCTCAACCGTGAAGTCGCCCGCGAGATCCTGCGCTCAGCCGAAGTGCGGGTCGATGTCGCCAGCGATGGCCGTGAAGCGGTGGAAAAAGTTCGTCAGGGCAACTATGCGCTGGTGCTGATGGACATCCAGATGCCGGTGCTGGATGGTCTTGCCGCCAGCCGAGAGATTCGCACCGACGCCCGTTTCCGCGATCTGCCGATCATCGCCATGACCGCGCATGCGATGAGCGGCGATCGCGAAGAAAGCCTGGCAGCCGGCATGAACGACCATCTGACCAAACCAATCGAGCCGGCCGCTCTGTATGACGCCCTGTTGCAATGGATACCGCCGGGCGATTACCAGCCGGAAGCCGTTGCCAACTCCCCCAGCCAGGATGACGAGAACAATTTGCCGCCGCTGGCCGGGATTGATACCGTCCGCGGACTCACCAACCATATGCGACGGTCGGCCTTTTATCGCCGCATCCTGGCGCAGTTCAATCAGGAATTTGGCGCAACGGCAGATGACATCAACGCCGCCGTTGCCGCCGAAGACTATGAACTGGCGCGGCGTCTGGCGCATTCCGTCAAGGCTGCGGCGGCCACCATTGGCGCGGAAGATCTCTCGCAGCGCGCGCGCATCCTGGAACATCGCCTGGCAGCCGGCAAAACGCCGAACGCGGAAATGATTCCCTTCCGTGCGGCGTTGACTCAGATCGTCAAGACACTCGCCCCGCTGGCCCAGGCTGCGCAGGCAAATCTGGCCGACGCCCCCACCGGGTCACTCCAGATTGATCGCGCGCTGGTGGTAATCAGCCAAATAGAAACCCTATTAAAGGAAGATAATGCTGCCGCTGAATCGGTGCTGAATGACCTTGAAGCCTGCTTGTCCGGGCCGGACTGGATGGGTGAGATGCATCATTTGCGCGAGCTGATCGAAGACATTGAATACGACGCTGGCCTGGCCGTACTTGAACGTATGCGTGCCCGCTTGAAAGGAGAGTCAGCTTGAATCCGGCATTTACCCTGCTGATTGTGGATGACGAAAAGCAGAACCGCGCCCTGCTGACAGAATTGCTGCAGGAGGAATACCGCATCATCCTGGCCAAGGATGGTCGGCAAGCCCTCGATCGCGCCCGTGAACACAACCCCGATCTGATCCTGCTCGACGTGTTGATGCCGGAAATGGATGGCTACTCGGTGATTCGCGAACTCAAGAACGACGACAAGACGCGCAATATTCCAGTCATCTTCATCACCGCGCTCGATTCTGTCGGCGATGAGGAACGCGGCCTTGAACTGGGCGCCGTCGATTACATTTCAAAACCGTTCACCCCGGCGATCGTCCGGGTGCGCATTCGCAATCATCTGCAATCCGTGCATCAATGGCGTTTGCTGGAACAGATGGCGATGCTGGACAGCCTCACCGGCATCCCCAACCGACGCCGTTTCAATGATGTGATGGAGCAGGAATGGCGCCGCTGCATGCGCGATGCTGTGCCGTTATCGTTGATCGTGGTTGACGTCGACCATTTCAAAGCCTTCAACGACAGTTATGGCCATGCTGCCGGCGACGAGGTGCTGCGCCGCATCGCCAGCACCCTGCAAACCTCGGTTCGCCGGCCGGGTGACTTCGTCGCCCGCTATGGCGGCGAAGAATTCGTCATGCTGTTGCCCGGCATCGACAGCGAAGGCGCCCGTCTGCTGGCGGAACACACTCGCGCCGCCATCGAAGCCGAACATATTCCGCATGCGGTCTCCGATGCCGCACCCTGGATCACCATCAGCCTGGGCGGCGCGACCCGCATCCCGCAAGAAAATTGCGCTATCGCCGACCTGTTCTGCCTCGCCGACACCTGGCTCTATGAAGCCAAACACGGTGGCCGTAATCGCGTCGCCTGGGCGCCCGTTTCAGCCTGCTCAGCATAAATCCGCACGCCGGCGGGCAAGCCGGAACAGGGTTTCAGCCAATGCCTTCGTCTTCCAGTTCGATATAGAAGGTCGAGGCAAAGCCATATTCCTTCACCCGCGCCGGTTGCGTGCGGCAGAGCATGGCTTCCACCCGGGCGGCTTGAATCTGGGCGGCATCGACTGATTCAGGATAAAGACGGTGATGTTTTTCCACCGCCTCGGCCTGTTGTCGCGCCAGGTGTTCCAGCCGCTGACGCTCCTCGCGCGGTAGTGACGGCAGCATCAACAGGCACGGCGCTTGCCAGTCCAGGTAATCGCGCGCCAGGCGAGCGTATTCCTCGCCATGGCCGGTTTCAGCAAGGAAATATCGCGGTAACGCCGCAGCCGGCAAACGCGTCGGCAACTGTTCAATGGCGACTTGAATCGCCGCCATCACCGTGGCGCTGCCATCCAGCTCACGTCGGACCCAGATGGCGGCCGGTTTAGTGGCCGGATTTGTGGCCGGATTTGTGGATATTTTCGCCGCCGCGAGTTGCCGTACCTGGCTGGCCAGCACCTCGGCCGCATCGGCCAGCGAGGCACATCTGAAGTTGGCCCGCGCCGCATCGCCCACCCGCCAGGCGAGCGGCAAATCCAGATCCATTACCGCCGCCTCGGTCGCGCTCGCCAGCAGCGCCAGCGGCCGCAAACGCATATCCAGCAACCAAAGCTCGTAGATATCGATGAACGGAAAAATCGGCGACGCATGCGCCTCGAGCAGATAGTTGAAGAGCGCTGCGCCTTCCTGTTCCATGCGGCGAAAATCAGCCGAAGGATAGATCGGCCCGCGCATCAAACCGTGATCCGGCGACCAGCGACCGAAGCGGATATCGCTGATCAGCACGCGATGGCGATGCGCCCGAATGTCATCGCCCAACCCCTCCAGCAGCGCCTGGTTGCTGACATACAAATCCCAATGCCAACCATCCTGCGTCACCGCTTCCGCGCCGCCATGCCGAATCACCCGCATGACTCCGCGATAAGGGTTCAATTGCCGCTGTGAAAAACTGAGCATGACCATGCGCGAACGCTGCCAGGCCAATGCGGCAGCGATCAAGCCGGCTTGATCAGGCTATTTCTTCGGCTTGCCTTCACTGCGGCCGCGACGACCACCGCCGGCGGGCGGAAATCCCGGCCGGGAGTTGGATTTTTCACCGGGTTTATCACCATATCCTGCACCCGCATTACCAACCCGACCCGCGCCCCGCCGCGGCGGCGGCGCTTCCGCCTCGTTTGCACGCGGCCCGCGCGTGGGTCCATTCTGGCGCGGGGTGTCTTTGCGTGGCGGGACTTTGCGCAGACTCGGTGGCGCATGGATGTAGGCTTTTTCTTCGACTTCCGGTTTGCGCGCACCGCTGGGTTCAAACCAACGGCCCGTGCCGGCGGGCTGAAAGCTGGGGATCAAATGGTGTTTGCCGTTGCCGATCAGGTCTTCGCGGCCCATTTCCTTCAGGGCTTCGCGCAGCATCGGCCAATTTTCCGCGTCGTGGTAACGCAGGAAGGCCTTGTGCAGTTTGCGCACGCGGCCCTGCTTGGTGACCGCCACACTCTGCGCCCCGCGCAACACCTTTTTCAGCGGGTTGAGTTCGCTGTGATACATCGTCGTGGCCATCGCCATCGGCGTCGGCAAAAAGGTCTGCACCTGATCCAGGCGGAACTTGTTGCGCTTCAGCCAGAGCGCCAGATTCAGCATATCCTCATTCGTCGTGCCGGGGTGGGCAGCGATGAAATACGGGATCAGATACTGCTCCTTGCCGGCTTCCTGCGAGTACTTTTCGAACAGTTGCTTGAAGCGGTCGTAGGCGCCCATGCCGGGCTTCATCATGTGGTTGAGCGGGCCTTCTTCCGTGTGTTCCGGCGCGATCTTGAGATAACCGCCGACGTGATGGGTGACCAGTTCCTTGACGTATTCCGGCGACTTCACGGCGAGGTCGTAACGCACGCCGGAGCCAATCAGGATCTTCTTGATGCCGGGCAGCGCGCGCGCCTTGCGATAGACCTGGATCAGCGGGCCGTGATCGGTGTTCATGTTTTCGCAGATATCCGGAAACACGCAACTCAAACGGCGGCAGGCAGATTCGATCTTGGGGTCTTTGCAGGCCAGCCGATACATGTTGGCGGTAGGACCACCGAGGTCGGAAATGACGCCGGTGAAGCCGGGCGTCTTGTCACGGATGGCTTCGATCTCATGCAGGATGGATTCCTCCGAACGGCTCTGGATGATGCGGCCTTCGTGCTCGGTGATCGAGCAGAAAGTACAGCCACCGAAGCAACCGCGCATGATGTTGACGCTGAAACGGATCATCTCCCAGGCCGGAATCTTGGCACTGCCATAGCTGGGGTGCGGCGCGCGCGCATAAGGCGCATCGAACACCGCATCCATTTCCGGCGTGGTCAGCGGAATCGGCGGCGGGTTCAACCAGACATCGCGCAGACCGGCGCCATCACCGTGCGCCTGCACCATCGCGCGGGCATTGCCGGGGTTGGATTCGAGGTGGAACACACGCGAGGCGTGGGCGTAGAGAATCGGATTCTTCTCGACCTGCTCGTAAGCCGGCAGGCGCACCACGGTATGCGCGCGAGCAGCATGGATGGCGGCGAGACGGGCTTCCTTGGAAAGGAAGCGGATGGGCTGGGCTGTGGGCTCGGCCGCTGCCGCGACCGGTTCCGACGCAGCGATCATGCCCGTCGTCGCATACGGATCGGGATGTTTATCCACCCGACCCGGCGTATCCATCGCCAGCGAATCCAGCTCGCTCCATTCATCCGAAGGTTTCCAGCCATGGCTGACCATGAACACCGAGCCGCGCAGGTCGCGAATGTCCTTGATCGACTCGCCGCCGGCCAGGCGGTGGGTCAGGTCGACCAGCGCGCGTTCGGCGTTGCCGAACAGCAGCATATCGGCCTTGGAATCGAGCAGCACCGAGCGGCGCACGGTGTCCGACCAGTAGTCGTAATGCGCGATACGGCGCAGGCTGCCTTCGATGCCGCCGATCACCACCGCCACATCCTTGTACGCCTCGCGGCAACGCTGGGCGTAGACGGTCAGAGCCCGATCAGGGCGTTTGTCGGGCGCTGCACCTGGCGTGTAGGCATCATCAGAACGGATTCTTCGCTCGGAGGTATAGCGATTCACCATCGAATCCATATTGCCGGCGGTGACGCCGAAATACAGGTTCGGCCGTCCCAGCGCGCGGAAAGGGTCGGCGGATTTCCAGTCCGGTTGCGCGATGATGCCGACGCGGAAACCCTGCGCTTCCAGCAAACGCCCGATCAGCGCCATGCCAAAGCTGGGATGGTCGATGTAGGCATCGCCGGTGACCAGGATGACATCGCAACTGTCCCAGCCGAGGGCGTCCATTTCCTTCTTCGACATTGGAAGAAACTTGGAAACGCCGAAGCGTTTGGCCCAGTAAGGGCGATACGAGAAGAGAGGTTTGGCGGATTCCATCGGGAACTCCCGTCGATTTCGTAGGATGTGCCGTGCGCAGATCGGCACGCGGACCGGTGCGAACGGCGCACCCTACAGGTATTACTAGGATTTGGTCGGCTTGCCGCTGAACAACGCAGACTGCGGTCGCGCAGTGTTGTGTGAGGCATTGTGCGACTCACGTCGATTCGGCGTCGGCGCGCCGGTGGCGACGGTGGGACGCGGCGGATTGCGCGGCCCGGCGGCAGCCGGCTTCGGTCCACCGGACGCGCCACGCGGCGCGCCCGAGGTTGGCTTGCCACCAGCGTAACCACCGGGTTTGCCACCGGTGCGCGGTTGACCGCGATTCTGATCGCTGCGGCCGGCACCTGCCTGACTGCGACTCTGGCCATTGCGCCCCGAACCTGCTCCACCTCTGCCCGGCTGACGTGGCGGGCGATCATCGTCACGATCGCTCAACGCGGCGGCCGACAGCGGCGGCGGCACGAAGCCTTCCACCACCACCACAGCGATCTGCCGTTTGATAAGACGCTCGATGTCCTTCAGGTAATTCATTTCCTCGCGATCCACCAGCGATACCGCCGCGCCCGAGGTGCCGGCGCGGCCGGTGCGGCCGATGCGGTGCACATAGTCTTCCGGCACGTTGGGCAGCTCGAAGTTGACTACTTGCGGCAACTGGTCGATGTCGATGCCGCGCGCGGCGATATCGGTCGCCACCAGCACCTGCAGCTTGCTGCTCTTGAATTCGGCCAGTGCGCGGGTGCGCGCGGCCTGGCTCTTGTTGCCGTGAATCGCGGCGGCGGGAATGTTGTCCTTCAGCAACTTCTCGGCCAACTTGTTGGCACCGTGCTTGGTGCGGGTGAACACCAGCACCTGTTGCCAGTTGTGATGTTTGATCAGGTGAGACAACAGGTCTTTCTTGTGCGCCTGCGCCACCATGTGCACCGACTGTTCGACCAGTTCGGAAGCGGTATTGCGGCGCGCCACTTCGACCGTGCCGGGATTGTTCAGCAGGCCGTTGGCGAGCAGCTTGATCTCGTCGGAAAAAGTCGCCGAGAACAGCAGGGTCTGGCGCTGCTTCGGAATCAGTGCGATGACTTTCTTGATGTCGCGGATGAAGCCCATGTCGAGCATGCGGTCGGCCTCATCGAGCACCAGGATTTCGACGCCGGACAGGTCCACCGTCTTCTGGCCGACGTGATCAAGCAAACGGCCGGGCGTGGCGACGAGGATATCGACCTTGCCGCGCAACGCGGCGTATTGCGGATTGATGTTGACGCCGCCGAACATCACCATCGACTTGATGGTGACGTGCTTGCCGTAAGTACGCACCGATTCTTCGACCTGCGCCGCGAGTTCGCGCGTCGGCACCAAGATCAGGCAGCGCGGCCGACCAGGTTTGGCGACGGCGGCTTGCGTCGTGGTCAGCCGATGCAGAATCGGCAACGTGAAGCCGGCAGTCTTGCCGGTTCCGGTTTGCGCGGCGGCAAGCAGATCGCCACCTTTAAGAACTTGAGGGATAGCCTGTGCCTGAATCGGCGTCGGCGTCGTGTAGCCGGTTTCGGCAACCGCGCGCAGCAAAGGCTCGGACAGGCCGAGATCGGTGAATTTCACGCCAGTTGCAACAGCAATGGTCGGATCGGCGGACACGGTAGTGCCAGCGTTGGCAATGGGGGATGACATAGGGATTTACAGCTCCTGCGACGGCCTGTCGCGCGGATGGCGACACCAATCGAGGCAGACGAATAAGTGATCGGAATGATCAGAAAAAATGACGCCGCACGTCGATTGGTGAAGCGCGCGGAGGCGCGGATTGTACAGAAACACGCTGCTGGATGTGGTAAGTGGCTGTCCCTGAATAACCTGGACATTCTGGACTGCACTGGTGGGCGCGCTGCCACGTTGCCGGCCGCTTGCGGGGAATGACCCTGCTGCGCGGCCGGCGCCTTGCATCGCATCCCTTCAGTACACCCATAACTATCCAGATTATTCACGGACAGCCCCCAAGCGTGCGAACCGGCCCGTTTCCTTCTCCCCCAACCCACTCTCAACCCCCTCTCCCGCTTGCGGGAGAGGGGGGTAAGTAGGATGGGCCAAGCGCAGCGGGCCCATCAACACACGACGACAGATGGACCCGCTGCGCTTGGCCCATCCTATGTTTTCTTCTTTTGATACCGAACATTTCAGTGCCGCTGCCAATGAGCAATGAACCGGGAAGTCTTCACGTTAATCGTTCAACTCGACCCACACCGGTTGATGGTCGGAAGCCTTGGTTTCCGCATCCACAATCAAGGCTTTCAGCCGTGGTGCGATATCTTCGGTGATAAAGATGATATCAAAGCAGGCCGGCCGGTCGACGCGGCCATCCATGCCGCGTCCCCATTGGATATTCCAGCTTGGCAGTTTCATCTTGGCCTCCCGGCAGCGCTTCTTGCTATCAGAATTGCTGTGCAATGTACTTGCTGGCCCGAACGCGGTTCTATCTAAGCCGCGGGTTCAGGCTGACTGAGATCGTCCGCCGCTTTATCCGAAACCGTTTCTGTTTCCACAGCAAAGCCCCAATCCCCCCACGTGTACCAATCCTCGCCAAGTATTTCGTAAGGGTGTTCGGTTCGCCCCGAACCGTTGCCGCACATCAAGGAATCTGCCGGGCAGTATTTGTCGCATCCCCAGCAAATTCGCTCGGGGTGCTTCGGATGTAACGGGAATCTTTGTGGCTTTTTCATAGCCCATATTTTGCTTCAAACAGCACGCTTCAAACAGCAGGTGGACGCACCCGGAACTGCATTTCTAAAAAACTATTCAGGTATTGATTTTTTTAATTTCCCGAACACAAAACCCATCAGCCAATAAATCAAGCCAGAAATAGCCAAGGTCAACCACCACGACGCATATCCAGTTGAGATTGCCACCCACAACAACATTAACGGCAATAATGAGGCTGAGACATAAAACAAGGTGACATCGGTTTTTATATTATTGTTTTTGCCATTTTTTGCACCCGCAAACTGTGCCGCAATAAACATGGAAATCATCGCCCATAACCCTGTCAGAAAAGCGCCGAGAAAAACATCAAACCCGAGTATCTCGCCGGCCGCTCTTTTTTTATTATTAAAATCACGCACATCGGTTTTCATTTTTAATTTTTCATGCATGACAGCTTCTGCGATCAATGCTCGTTGCCTTGTTTTTTCCTCCTCATTTAAATCATCAACCTCAGTTGCAGACTGAATAGTGACAGGTTTGTCTTGCAGCGTATCGGCAGAAGCGCTGCATGAAAAACAGAACACAAGGAGTGCGATAAAAACAAGGTGGATATAGCGGAAAACAGATTTTGAATCACGCTGTGATCCATCCAATTTCGCTTGATGGATCGTTTTCAAGGCAGCGTCGTTGATTCGACTCGCCAGATTGATATTTATGTTGAACAACGTAGTCATCTTTAATCTCCAAATAGCCTCAAGTCAGCATCACATGACTTGAACAACTCCGATCCAGATCAATCGTTCCATCATAAAAAAACCCGCCGGCAAGCCGGCGGGTAAATCGCTATGCAGCGAGAGGAGATACCTTTAAACCAGCCGGATCAAGCAACTGCTTTTGCAGTTTCCGGCTCGATCACATAGGTCGAACGCGTTTCGCGTTTTCCGATCGTCATCAGATCCCACACCAGCAGGACAAATCCCAAGGCAAACATCCAGCCACCGACTTGACGCCAGAACATGGCCTGGGTGAACCAGCGATGCGATTGAGCAGCAAAATACGCCATCCAATCGGAGCCACCGATGGCACGTTCGATTTGCGATTGCTCGTAACCCGCAATCAACAACGCCATGGTCATGGTGATCATGCCGGCCCAGAGCAGAAACATGGCCCATTTCCACTTCCAGGCACCAACCAGGTTGCCACTCATCCAGACATTGCCGCGCCATTTCTGGACTGCGATGTAGAAGAACGCGATGACCATGGTGACGTAGGCACCGAAGAAGGCCAGGTGACCGTGCGAAGCCGTCCACTGGGTGCCGTGGGTGTACAGGTTGATTTGCGGCAGGGTGTGCATGAAGCCCCAGACGCCGGCGCCGAAGAAGTTGCCGAAAGCCTGCCCGA
This sequence comes from Burkholderiales bacterium, assembly GCA_038215555.1. Taxonomy (GTDB): domain Bacteria; phylum Pseudomonadota; class Gammaproteobacteria; order Burkholderiales; family Thiobacillaceae; genus PFJX01. The sequence goes on from JBBQQT010000007.1 coordinate 41,471, forward strand.
TGATCCAGGCCAGGGCCGGGTTGTTATTGCTCTTCAGCTTGTGATGACCTGCGTCGAACAAGGCATGCACCACCATGGCGACCAACGGAATCGGTTCCAGTGCGGAGAAGAAGCCGCCGATGGTGAACCAGTATTCCGGCGTACCAATCCAGAAGTAGTGGTGACCCAGACCGAGGATGCCGGAACCGAACATCAGCGCGACTTCGATATACAACCAAGTTTCGACGATTTTGCGACGAACACCCATGGTCTTGATCAAACCGTAGGCCATCAAACAACCTACCAGCACTTCCCAGGTCGCCTCAACCCACAGGTGAATCACCCACCACCACCAGTGTTGGTCCATGGAGATGTTGGGGGTGAACCACATACCGGCTAGATAAATACCTGCCAGTGCAACCAAGTCGAACAGGAGGACGCCGCCGATGCCGGTGATCTTGCCTTTCATGAAGGTCGCGGCAACATTGAAGAAGAAACCCAGCACGCAAACCACGATGCCGATGTCAGCCCAGCGCGGTGCTTCGATGTACTCGCGACCTTCGTTGATCAGCCAGATCGAGCTTTTCTCGCCCGGGCCGACCTGAACCAGAAGGTAAACCAGCACAACGACGACGACGGCGAGGGTAAATATCCAGAAAATCAGATTTCCGAACCCCAAGCCGACCACCGGAACGCCCGATTCGTCCTCCAACAACCAATACACCGAGCCGATGAAGCCGAACAACAGCCAGACCACCATCGCATTCACATGCACCATGCGATTGACTGAAAAATCCAGAATACCAAACAGAAATTCCGGATTCAAATATTGCAGGCCAGCCAACAAGCCAAACAACACCTGTGCGCCGAACAATGCGACTGAGACGGTGAAATATTTCACCGCCAGTTTTTGGCCACCGTTAAGGTTGGCGCTATCGAGAACACCTAGAGCTGCCATGTTGTAACTCCTTATTGTTGAGCCGGTGCTGCGACAGCACCTGCATCTGCGGCAACTTCAACCGCGGGAGCGGCTTCAGCAGCGACCTCGGGGGCTGCATCAGCCTGATCGATGGGCTGGAAGTTGGTCGGGAAGCCATTGGTGTCGATGGCAGACATCCACTTCAGGAATGCGACGGTGGCGCGGGCTTCTTCTTCGGTAATACCCAGATTCGGCATTCTGCGACCGATCGAGTTATGCAGTTTGTCGGTCGGGTCCATCAGGAAGTCCACCATGCTCTGCTCACGCACTTCTTTCGAACCCCAAGACCGGTCAAGCCAAGACTTGGTCAGGTCCGGCGCGTAGTAGGAACCGTTGCCCAGCAGGGTATGGCAACCCATACAGTTCTTGGCTTGAGTGGTCAGTTTGCCCTTGGAAACCAGAGCTTCGGCTTCTTCTTCGGTCAACTTCTTGCCGAACAAGGGTTCCTCAGCGCCGATCACCGGTACCTGAAAATTGCGTGCTTCATCAAACACATAATCAACACGATGATTGATCACCGAATAGGCGGGAACACGTTTCCCGCCTGCCGTGATCTGCTTCACCGTATCGAAGGTGAGAAAAATGAGCACTACGAACGAGCCTGCCGTAACCCAGATGGCCATCTTTCGCCAAAAGAATTCGGATGCCCACCATAACGCCTGAGTTTGCGTCTCTGCCATGGTCATACCTCCTGTTGCTTACCGCTGTTGAAAAATCTTGACGTGCTCCGACGCCGGCTCGTGCTCATCGGCATGCGTGCCGACGCACAAATGCCAGATGGCCTGTGGTGCGACCAGATAGCCGATCAGCATGAGCATCACGATGACGCTCCAGAATGTGTTGTTGAAGAGATTGGCGTGGACCGCCAAAACAATGACCGAAACCACCAGGCCGACGTAGCCGAGATAGGCAAGCGGCATCAGACGTGGACGGTTACGCATTCGCGACCAGGCAAACAGTAGGGCGTAGGTAGCGCCAAACATGATCACGGACGCAGCACTGAAAAACACAATGAAAAAGTCCGCCAGCTTTATGGGTTCGATCATCTCTATCTCCACGATTCATTTCAGTGCGGCGGATGGTGGCGACATACCCGACTAAAGCGTTTGACTTTGATCAACCGGCCTCGCAATTACTGAAACCACGGTTGACAAACATCAAGGCTTCCGATTGAACCGGCAGTGCATCTTTGCCCCCCATGCAAGTCAGGTTTTTTCCACCACCTGTTTTTCCGGAGGGCAATTCGATGAAGAAGTTAGTAAGCGGTTTGATGATGGCGGCTTTGCCGCTGGCAGTTTCCCTGGCATGGGCGGCCGATGCGCCCAAGGACCACATGGGCGGCGCCGACGCGCGCTACCTCGCTGGCGGCGGTTCCTCGCTGAATACGGCGGACATGTATCAATCGGCTGACCCGAATGCGCCGGCAATGACCAAAACCGAGTTCGACGATGGCCGGCAGATTTATTTCGACCGCTGCGCCGGTTGTCACGGCGTGCTGCGCAAGGGCGCCACTGGCAAGGCCTTGTTGCCGGGTGACATGCAGAAACTGGGCACGGAAACCTTGAAGGTGTTCGTCGGCTACGGCACCCCTGGCGGCATGCCCAACTTTGGCACCTCAAATGAGTTGAGCGAAAAAGAAATCGACATGATGGCGCGCTACATCCAGCATCCCGCGCCGACGCCGCCGGAATGGGGCATGAAGGAAATGCAGGCGAGCTGGAAGCTGTTGATTCCGGAAGATCAGCGTCCGAAGAAACAGATGAACAAGCTTGACCTGCCGAATCTGTTCTCGGTGACGCTGCGCGACAGCGGCGAAATCGCACTGATTGACGGCAAGTCGAAGAAAATCGTTCAAATCCTAAAAACCGGTTTCGCGGTACACATTTCCCGCATGTCGAAATCCGGCCGCTACCTCTACACCACCGGCCGTGACGGCCTGATCAACCTGATCGACCTGTGGATGGAAACGCCGCAGACCGTCGCCACCATCCGTACCGGCTCCGACGCCCGCTCCATCGAGACCTCCAAATTCAAGGGCTACGAAGACAAACTGGCCATCGCCGGCACCTACTGGCCGCCCGCCTATGTGCTGATGGACGGCCCGACATTGAAGCCGCTGAAGATCATGTCCACCCGCGGCTACACCTACGACGAACAGGAATATCACGCCGAGCCGCGTGTCGCTTCCATCGTGTCATCACTGATCAAGCCGGAGTTCGTGGTCAACGTGAAGGAAACCGGCAAGGTGCTGCTGGTCGACTACAGCGACATCAAGAACCTGAAGACCACCGAAATCGAAGCCGAACGCTTCCTGCATGACGGCGGTTGGGATCTGTCCAAGCGCTACTTCCTGGTCGCCGCCAACATGCGCAACACCGTGTCGGTGGTCGATACCAAGGAAGGCAAGCTGGCTGCCAACGTCAAGGTCGGCGTCAAGCCACACCCGGGTCGTGGCGCCAATTGGGTCGACAAGAAATATGGTCCGGTCTGGGCCACCGGCCACCTGGGTGACGATACCGTCGCAGTGATCGGCACCGACCCCGCGAAGCACAAGCAGCACGCCTGGAAAGTGGTGCGCACCTTGAAGAATCACGGCAACGGTTCGCTGTTCATCAAGACCCATCCGAAGTCGAAGAACCTGTGGGTCGATGCCGCCTTGTCGCCCAATCAGGAAGAGTATCAATCGATTTCGGTGTTCGATCTGAACAACCTGGAAAAACCGGCTGAAGTGATCAATCTTGCCAAGTTGACGGGTATCAACGATGGCCCGATGCGCATCACCCATCCCGAATACAACCGGGCCGGTGACGAGGTCTGGTTCTCCTTGTGGAATCCGAAGAACAAGCAATCGGCCATCGTCGTCATGGATGACAAGACGCGCAAGCTGAAA
>JBBQQT010000008.1:0-45207 GCA_038215555.1 Burkholderiales bacterium
GAAAACCCGCTCGAATTCAGCAAAAACAGGGCATAAAGAGGGAAAAAGTGCCTAATTATTGTGCAAACCCCGTTCCGGGCGGGATTCTGGGCCGTTTGGGTATTTCAAGTCCGACAGGCTGCTAGAGATCAGGTTGTCTGACCTCCGCAACATCAAAGCGATGCCCAATGCCGATCGCCGGGTTGCGCGGTTTTCCGACCCGGGGGCGCTGCTAATATGCCGGCGTTACCTGCGGATATCGCGACAAGAAAGGAGTTGCCATGGGCATGGCACAGAAGCACGAATCGCAAAGCGAGATCGAATACCTGGACAGTGAGGCATACGCGCCGCGCAAGCGCGAATTTGTCGCGGGCGAAACCTATGCGATGGCGGGGGGCAGCGCGCGGCACAACCGGATTTCCGGAAACGTATATTCCAGGCTGGATGCCGCCACTCGCGACACGCCCTGCGAGGCATTCATCGCCGACATGAAAGTCAGGGTGGACGTCTACCGGGCTTTTTATTACCCGGATGTGATGCTCGGCTGTTCCGCCGATGACAACCATCCGCTCTACCGCATCAGCCCTTGTGTGCTGGTCGAGGTATTGTCGCCATCCACCGCCAGCATCGACGAACGCGAGAAATGGCTGCACTACCGTGACATTCCCAGCCTGCGCTATTACCTGCTGATCGATTCCGAAAAGCGGCATGCCCGCATCCGCATCCGCGACGGCGAGGGCTGGCTGGAACAGACGCTGGATGCGGATGACATCGTGCCGCTGAGCTGCGGCCCGGTCAGCACCACGTTGTGCCTGGACGACATCTACGAGCGTACCGGCTTGTTGTAATCGATTGTCCTTTCACCCCAACGCCCGCTCGATGAAGTGGCGCGGCACGCGGGTTCTTGGCACGCGCCCGGTTGCGTCACCTTTGAACCACTGCCGCACATCATCATCCAGGCCGATGCCGTGCATGTAGTTGTACAACGCCTTGTTCAGCGCGATGCCGAGTGTGTCGTGATCGACGCCGGTCGGATCATTGAAACCCACATCGTTCTGGGCGAACGACACCGGCGGCAAGGGCTGCAACGTCACGCCGAACTGCTCCGGATGCAGCCCAACCGGCGAATGCACAGTGCAGACGAAGCGATGGAAAAAACCGGACTGGATGCAGCCGGCAGCGAACAGTTGCCGCACATATTCCAGCGCATCGACAGTGTCCTGCACGGTCTGCGTCGGGAAGCCGTACATCAGATAGGCATGCACCAGAATACCGGCATCGCTGAAAGCGCGCGTGACGCGGGCAACCTGCTCCACCGAGACGCCTTTTTGCATTAGTTTCAGCAGGCGGTCGGAAGCCACTTCCAGGCCGCCGGAGACGGCAATACAGCCGCTGTCGGCCAGTTGCAGGCACAGTTCCGGCGTGAAGGATTTTTCGAAGCGGATATTGCCCCACCAGGAAATCGCACGATTGCGCTTTTCCAGTTCTTCGGCGAGCGCCTTCAACGCCTTCGGCGGCGCGGCTTCATCGACGAAATGAAAACCGGTCTGGCCGGTTTCCGCGATGACGGTTTCGATGCGATCTACCAGCGTCGCGGCGGCAATGGCGTCGTAGCGGCCAATGTAGTCGAGCGAAACGTCGCAAAAGCTGCACTTCTTCCAGTAACAGCCATGCGCCACGGTGAGCTTGTTCCAGCGCCCGTCCGACCACAGCCGGTGCATCGGATTGAGCATGTCGAGCACCGACAGATAACGATCCAGCGGCAGGCCGTCCCAGGTTGGCGTGCCGACTTCGGCGAAGGGGATATCGGGCTCGGGGAAGTGGATGTAGCGGACTTCATTCGGCGAACCGGCTGAAAACTCCGTCACACCGGCGCAGACCGGTGTCCAGTTCGTGGTTGCGTCTTCTGGATTCCGGCCTGCGCCGGAATGACGAGCGGGGGGGGTGCGCACAAACGTTCGCACCAAACGCTCTTGCGCTCGTTCGTCGCGCAGATGTTCGAGCAGCGCCAACAACGGCCGCTCACCATCGTCGAGACAGACGTAGTCGAAGTAGTCGAACACGCGCGGCTCGGTCAGTTCGCGCAATTCCGTGTTGACGTAGCCACCGCCGAGGACGGTGACGATATCCGGATGCTCAGCCTTGATCGCCTGCGCGATGCGAAATGCGGCGTAGACATTGCCGGGAAACGGCACCGACAACAGCACCACCTTCGGCGCATGTCGCGCGACTGCTTCCTGCGTCAATTCTCTGAGCGTTTGATCGACCAGATTCATCGGCGCGGCCAGCGCGGCGGCCAGCGGCTCGAAGGTGGGCTGGCTTTGCGCCAGCGACTCGGCATAACGCACAAACTCGAAGCGCGGATCAACCGCCTCACGCAATACATCAGCGACATCGTTCAGATACAACGTGGCGAAATGACGCGCCCGATCGTGCACACCGAGCGCACCAAACGCCCAGGCCAGCGGATCGCCGCCGTCCTCATCTTCATAAACATCAAGCGAAGCAAACCGCGCGCCCTCGGGCAGGAATCCACGCCCGGCGATGCGGTGTCCGATGCTCGGATCGCGCCCCTGCAAAAACGCCACGGCTGGCGTGATGGTGGCGAAATAGCGGTTGAACTGGGCATCAAATGCTTGCACCTGAGGCGAACGTTTCTTGTGTGGAATCGCCGCGATACAGCCCCGGATTTGACGCAGCCCCTCTGGAGTAAACAACCGCAACACCAACGCCAGCGCCAGGTCTTCCTGCACCGCATCGATGCCGCGCGAACGCAGGAAGCCGGTCAGATACGCCGTCGACGGATACGGCGTATTGAGCTGGGTCATCGGCGGGATGATCGAGAGAACGCGGTGTTGCGGGGGCGAACTAGCGGACATCATGGGAGGCCGGTTACGAGTAAGGCCTCGCATGGTGCATCAGATACAGGAGTTTCTGTAGATCGTCGTCGTGCTCACCCCATCCCCCCCGGAACCACTGCTTGACGCTTTCCTATTCGCTCTGCGTCCTGGCTTCAATCGGGGGAGGGGCGTCTCCAGTTGTTCCTTGACGGTGCGCTTACATCGAGCCAAACACGTATTCGCTGTCACTCGTGAATGATTGCTCTTGCTTCGGCTTTGGCTCCGGCGCTTTTTTCAGCACCGGTCGGCTGACCACGGCATTGGCGGCGAGGGTGTCGACCAGGTAGCCGGTGGCGAAGATCACGGTATCCGCAGCGAGCTTGTCCATTTCCGGGCTCTTGCTGACGGAGTGGCCACCGAACAGTGCGCCGCCACCGCCATAACCGCCGCCAGAAACGCCCCAACTGGACGAGGCATCATTGGAATTGAATGATTTCGAGGCTTTTACGTTTGCTTTCTTGATATCGACGACACGAATATCCATCGCCAGATTGGCGTTTTTGGTGGTCTTGGAGAAGCCGCCAACGATCGGGATCAGGCCGCCGCCGAAGCTGGATTTGGAGGTTTCCATGCCGACGGAAGTGATTGCGCCAGTGAGCAGGAAGTCGGCGGGTTTGATTTCGATCTTCAAACCGGAAAGGGCCGCCTCTTTCTGAAGTTCTTCCATGGCTTCACGTTCTTGCACGTCGAAACAGCCGGTGGCTTTAGCGCGGTGGTCAGTGCGTAGGCCATGCCGTCGCCAATACCGGAGAAGTCAGGCTGAATCAGGCCTTCCTTGGCGGCCGCCATGGCCAAAAAAACGCCCATGCCGCCCATATTTCCACCGCTCGATTCCCGTTTCTGGCATCCGCTGGCCTTGCACTGCAATTTGCCCACGGAAACGCTGGCAACTTGTGAGGAACATTGCGGTACAAATGCGCTGATGTCGTTTTCCTGCACGGTGGTCTCGCCGGCCAGGGCGGAGGTGGATGCAAGCAGCGCAGCAATCAGGGACAGGTGTTTCATATGTTTCTCCAGATCAAGGTGGGGGTTGAAAAAAGGTGTATTCGACGGAGACCGGGCGTACGCAATCGCCTGAGCGAAGGCGCCCCGAGTCATTCAGATAGGTATGTTTTGCAGAGCGGAGCAGGCTGCGCCCGAATTCATCCGGCCGGCATGGCTCAACATCACTGTGTAGTCGGAAGTGAGGTTGGACGCGTGCGTCCAGTGCGTCTATTTGCCCAACAAATACAGCAGTACACATAGCTTGCCCCTTCAGTATGTCGCCGGGGTGATGTGTGCTGCACAGGCAACCCCGCTGCCATAGGTATAAACCCTTAGGCCGGTAGTTTTGCGTCCCTGTTTTTCAACAGGTATGCCCTTACGATTGGTTGGTTAACGGCTCGTCAGTGACGAACTCGAGTGCTTCTTTGTTTGCAGTCGCCTTGGCAGTGAATCTGCGCCAACTAAAGCTACAAGCGGGGCTAACCGTACCCTGCCAAACATACCAGGTCAACAAATAAATTGTTTTAAATTAATGGTTTATAACTTAATGGTTTATAACTTTAGGCATAGGGGATTCAGCTGCGTAATGTGAAGGTTCATTCATCGTCCAGGCTGATATGCGTCAACAACTCGAACAGCAGCCGGTAATACTGGTACTTGGTCGACGTGATGTTTCGGCTCAGGTACAGCACCGGAAAATCCAGCAAACCTTCGCGCTGCAACATCAGCAGGTTCAGGATACGCCGTCGATGGATACGGCGTGTTGAGCTGCGTCACCGGCGGGATGATCGGGAGAACTCGCACTGACTGGCTCGACGCGATGAATTCGGGCCGGATCAATAGTGTCATGGCTTCTTCGATACTTTTCGCGCCGCCCTTGCCGGCGTCGGCCCATTCCTGATGAATCAGGTTGGTGAGGATGGCGAATTCATCGCCCTGCTTGATGTTGTGGTTCTCCCAGTAATCGGTCAGCTTGTTACGCGTTTCCTGGCCGGTCATGCGCAGCTGGATCCACTTCTCGCTGCGCCCGTGTTTGCGCCATGTCTCGCGGGCGCGATTCAGCGACAAAGCGGGGTCGCTCATTTCCTGCATCCGCCCGAAACCCACCTTCGCCAGCCACAGTTTGATCGGCTAGGCCTTGGGGCTGGGCACCGACTGCACCAGCCGCAGCAGAGTCTCGGCGGTGGCGACGTCGGTGAGATAGTGCTTGCCGTCGGCGGCGGGCAATTTCAGTCGGTTACAGTTTGTAACCGACTCACTGCCTTCCTTGGCCAAGCGGTTTTTCAGCACCTTCCAATAATTTCTCGCCGCCTGATAGTCCGGCTGCTGGGTGAGCACTTGCATGATATCCACCACCGAAAACCACCAGGTTTCGGTGTCCTCGTCATAGACGCGGCGAATGGCATGGTCTCGAAAAGTTCAGGCTGGATATTCATGGATGGACCCCCTGTTTTTCTACAGTTTGCCGCTTAAAAGCCTGACTGGGAAACCCCGGTTGGCTATGCCTCAAAAAACATAGCCCCCAATTGATTTTGTTGGATGCGCTTAGCGCACCCTACGCAACTACGCATGCTGATGGTTGCGCCTGTAATCCAGATGCCCATCAATCAGCGTGTATTGCACGCGGCCCTGCATTTCCAGGCCGAGGAAGGGGCTGTTCTTGCCGAGGCTGGCGAGGTTGGCGCGATTCACCACCCAGGTCGCTTCCGGGTCGAACATGCACAGATCGGCGGGACATCCGACGCCGATGCGGCCGGCGTCGATGCGCATGATGTTCGCCGGATGCCGGGTGATGAAACCGAGCGCTTTGCCCAGCGGCATGGCGGTTTCGCGCGCCCATTTCAGCGTCAGCGGCAGCAGCAGTTCGACGCCGGTGGCGCCGGCTTCGGCTTCCTGGAACGGCAGCTCCTTGGCGTCGTCATCCACCGGCGCATGGTCGGAACAGATCGCGTCGATGGTGCCATCTTCGAGGCCGTAGCGAATTGCATCGCGGTCACGTTGGCTGCGCAGCGGCGGAATCAGATGGCAATGGGGGTTGAAGTCGGCGGTGTCCATTTCCGACAAATGCACGTGATGGATGTTGACGTCGCAGGTGATCGGCAAGCCGTCATGCTTGGCGCGTCGCACCATTTCGATACCTGCGCGGCTGGACAGGCGCGCCAAATGGACGCGTGCGCCGGTTTCGCGGACCAGCAGCAGGATGGTGGACAACGCGACGGTTTCCGCCGGCACCGGAATCGGCGGAAAACCCAGCCGCGCGGCGACGACACCATCGTGCGCGACGCCTTCGCGCGCCAGATGCGGGTCCTGCGGGCGCAGCCAGACCGAGAGTTCGAATGTTTTGGCGTATTCCATCGCGCGCAGCAGCACCTGCGTATCGATCAACGGCGCGTCGGCCTGGCTGAACGCGACACAGCCGGCTTCGGTCAGTTCGGCCATTTCGGTGATGCCTTCACCCTTCAGCTTCTTGGTCAGCGCGCCTATCGGGTACACGCGTGGTCCGGGCATGTGCTTGGCGCGGAACTTGAGCATTTCCACCAGCCCCGGTTCGTCCAGTGGCGGGTCGGTATCCGGTGGACAGGCCAGCGAAGTGACGCCGCCAACCGCCGCCGCGTGCATCTCGGTTTCCAGCGTCGCTTTGTATTCCAGGCCGGGCTCACGCAGGCGCACCGACAGATCGACCAGGCCCGGGCAGACGATGAGGCCGCTGGCGTCAATGACCTGATTGGCGTGGAAATCGCTCGGCATTTTGCCGATGCCGACGATGTGGCTGGCGGCGACGAAGATGTCCTGTATCGCATCCAGACCTGAAGCGGGGTCAATGACACGGCCGTTCTTGATTTGAATTTTCATGCTGTGTTTTCCCTCAATTCCCCGCCAATATGCTCATCACCGCCATCCGCACCGCGATGCCGAAAGTGACCTGCGACAAAATCACGGACTGCATGCCGTCGGCCACCGCCGAGTCGATTTCGACACCGCGATTCATCGGGCCGGGATGCATGACGATGGCGTCGGGCTTGGCCAGCTTGAGTTTTTCCGGGGTCAGGCCCCAGTGTTTGAAGTACTCGCCGGCGGAGGGCAGGCGCGCGCCGCGCATACGCTCGTTTTGCAAGCGCAGCATCAGCACGGCATCGACACCCTTGATGCCCTCGCTCAGCTTGTGGAACACATGCACGCCCATGTTCTTGACGTCGCGCGGCAGCAGCGTTTGCGGCGCAACCACCCGGACTTCCGGACACCCCAGCGTGGTCAGTGCATGAATCTGCGAACGGGCGACGCGCGAATGCAGCAGATCGCCGACGATGGCGACGCGCAGGTTGTGGAACGGCCCTTTGTAGTGGCGCAGCGTGAACATATCGAGCAGGCCCTGGGTCGGGTGCGAACAACGGCCGTCGCCGGCGTTGATGATGTGGATATGCGGCGCGACATGGCGCGCGATCAGATGCCCGGCGCCGGCAGCGGCGTGCCGCACGATGAACATGTCGGCCTGCATCGCCGACAGGTTGGCGATAGTGTCGAGCAGGGTTTCACCCTTGCTCTGCGAGGACGCGTTGATGTTCAGGTTGACCACATCGGCGCTCAACCGCTTGGCGGCAATCTCGAAGGTGGTGCGGGTGCGGGTGGAGTTCTCGAAGAAGATATTGAAGATCGCTTTGCCGCGCAGCAGCGGCACTTTCTTCACATCGCGCTCTGCCTCCGACACGCTGAGGAAGGACTCGGCAGTATCGAGAATCTGAGTCAGGATGCGCGCTGGCAGGCCATCCAGCGTCAGCAAATGGCGCAGGCGGCCATCGTCGGTCAATTGCAGGTTGTTGGCGCTCATGGCTTCCTCTTCATGACGAAGTGCAGGCCTTCGGTTTCGTTGTTTTCCAGCGAGATGTGCTCGTCCGTCGCTAGATCGAGCCTGAGCCCGACATAGTCGGCGCAGACCGGCAGTTCGCGGCCGCCGCGATCGACCAGCACGGCGAGTTTGATGGTGGCCGGGCGACCGTAATCGAACAGCAGATTCATCGCGGCGCGGATGGTACGGCCGGTGAACAGCACATCGTCTATCAGCAGAATATTGCGGTCCTCGACATCGAACGGCAGGTGCGACGGCTTGGTTTCCGGATGCAGGCCGATGCGCGAAAAATCGTCGCGGTAAAAGGCGATGTCGAGCACGCCGCGCGGCAGGTCGGGGCCAAGTCGTTCGGCCAGCGCATCCATGATCCAGACGCCGCCGGTATGAATGCCGACCAGCGCGCATTCCGGAAGAATGTGCGGCTTGATCTGTTCAGCCAGAAGGTCAATGAGTTGCTCAGGTAGGGGTAGTTGCTTGGGCATGATCAAAAAAGTCCTGAAGTATTTGTTGTGCGGCTATTTGGTCGTTGAGGCCTTTGCGGGCGCTGCTTTTGCTGTTGTCACACTTGACGCCGGCTTCGCGCAAACGCAAATCGGCATCGAAAGAAGTCAGCCGTTCATCGACCAATGCAACCGGCAGGCTGAAGCGGCCGTTAAGTTGATTGGAAAAACGGCGCGCACGACGAGTCAGGTCGTGCTCGCTGCCATCCATTGAAAATGGCAGACCGCAGACCAGTTGCACAGGTTGCCATTCTTGAATCAAGGCGGCGATACGGCCAAATCGAGCTTCGTTGCCTTCACCACTAAGGGTTTCCAGCGGATGCGCCAAGCGATTTTCCCAGTCGCCGACGGCAACGCCGATACGTTTCAAACCGAAGTCGAAAGCCAGTACGCTGCCGCGCCGCATAAAAGTTAAGCGTGCCCCGCTTCTTCCGACAACATGGCCAGATCGATGCCAAGCAGCTTCATCGCCGCCGGAATGCGGTCTTGCGCCGGCAGGCTGAAGATCACTTCCGGGTCGGCCGCCACGGTGAGCCAGGCATTTTGCTTGATCTCGTCTTCCAGTTGCCCCGGCCCCCAGCCGGCATAGCCCAAGGTGACCAGGATTTCTGCCGGGCCCTCCTGGCGCGCGGTGGCTTCCAGAATGTCCTTCGACGTGGTGAGCCCGACGCGGTCGTTGACCGAAAGCGTCGACCCCCATTTTCCGACCGGCCGATGCAGCACAAAACCGCGCTCCACCTGCACCGGGCCGCCGTAATAGACCGGCTCGCCGCGCAGATGCGTGTCTTGCAGATCGAGGCCGATCTGACTGAACAGCGCTTCCAGATTCAGTTCGATCGGCTTGTTGATCACCACGCCGAGCGCGCCCTGATCGCCGTGGTCGCAGATGTAGGTCAGCGTGCCGGAAAAATTCGGGTCCAGCATGCTGGGCATGGCAATCAGAAAATGGTCGGTAAAGTTAGCGTTATCCATGATGGGCGTACGGTGAGATTGGGGCGATTGTAACGCCGGCGTGCAGCCCCCAATATGTTCGACATGGATACCGCACTCATCTGGTTCAGGCGCGATTTGCGCATCAATGACAACGCCACGTTGTATACCGCGCTGAAAACCGCCCGCCGCGTTCACGCCGTGTTTGTCTTCGATACCGACATCCTCGCGGCCTTGCCTGACCAAGCCGATCGACGCGTCGAATTCATCTGGCACAGCGTCGCCGCGCTGAAAGTGGAACTGGAAACGCACGGCGGCACGCTGCACGTTCTGCATGGCAGCGCGCGCAGCCTGATCCCGCAATTCGCCGCCCAGATCGGCGCTGAAGCCGTCTATGCCGGACGCGACTACGAACCCTTTGCGAGCAGCCGGGATACGAAGGTGGAGGAGACATTGCGCGCTGCCGGACGGGTGTTGAATCTGGTTAAAGACCAGGTCATTTTCGAGCTTGACGAAGTGCTCACCGCCGCAGGCAAGCCGTACCACGTCTTCACACCTTACAAGCGCGCCTGGCTGGGCAAGCTGAACGATTTCTACCTGGCGACGTACCCGGTCTCGCTTTATCTGGATCGGCTGGCACCCGTCGCCGAAATCGTCTCGATGCCAACGCTGGCGGATCTCGGCTTGCTCCCGAGCAACCTTGCGCAACTCAGTATCACCCCCGGCGCGGCGGGGGCCGAAGCCCTGTTTGCCGAATTTCAGCAACGCATTGCGCAGTACAAGGACACGCGCAACTTCCCCGCCGTCAAAGGCCCGTCCTACTTGTCGGTACATCTGCGCTTCGGCACCATTTCGATCCGTGAACTGGCCCGCTTCGCCTATCTGCATGGCGGCGCCGGTGCGGAAACCTGGCTCTCCGAACTAATCTGGCGCGACTTCTACCAGATGCTGCTGGCGCGCTATCCAGAGACCGTCGCGCACGCATTCCAGAGCAAGTTCGATGCTCTGGTCTGGCCGAACCCGGCTGGCCACTACGAAGCCTGGTGCGCAGCCCGCACCGGCTATCCCATCGTCGACGCAGCGATGCGCCAGATCAACCAGACCGGCTACATGCACAACCGCCTGCGCATGATCGTGGCTTCATTTCTGGTCAAGGACCTGCATGTGGATTGGCGCTGGGGCGAACGTTACTTCGCGGCGAAACTGATCGACTACGATCTCGCCGCCAACATTGGCGGCTGGCAATGGAGCGCCGGCGTCGGCACCGACGCGCAACCCTGGTTCCGCATCTTCAACCCGGTGACGCAATCGGAAAACTTCGATCCGCAGGGCAAATTCATTCGCCGCTATCTGCCGGAACTGGCGGCTGTACCGGATAAATTCATTCATGCACCCTGGAAACACCTCGGCGGCACGCCCGGCTACCCGCCGCCTATCGTCGATCACGCCCAGGCGCGGGCGATCACGCTTGAACTGTTCAAACCGGCGGCAAATGGGTCAATCAGCCGCCCTGATCTTCTCTCTGCTTGAGCGGAGCAACTGGGTCACCAGCGCGTGCAGTCTGGCCGGGCGAACCGGCTTGTGCAGTATCGGGTAAGCACTTGCTTTCAGCGCGCGCTGGCCCGCCTCGCCTACGTCGCCGGTCATGACAATGGTGAAGCCGCAAGCGCAGACCTTTTGCATCCGCTTCATTTTGAAACTCGGCTTGTAATCCTTCGAGCAGGCTCTTCACTGACACGCTGGATATCTCGGGCACAACCGCACCCGCATCCAGTTTGGAGATATCCAGAATGCCGCAGAACAGCGATTCCATGGCGGCGACCGCTGTCTCTACCTTGCCCAGGGTGACCGCCGCTTCGCGTCCCGCCACCTGGGGTTTCATGGACGCCACATAAAGGGAAATGGATGGGCTGGCGCAGATCATGGCCCGCCGCCAGGAACCTGGATTTGGCCTGGTTGGCGTGTTCTGCAGCTCCCTTTTGCCTGGCCAGTTCGGCGGTCGAGGCATCGATGCGGCCCTGCATCTCTTCCTCGTAAGACTGCAGCGCCTCACTCATCTGGTTGATGCCGAGCTGCAGTTCGCGCAATTCGCTCTTCGCGGTAGGCGGCAGATGGACGCGGAAATTGCCGTCTGCGATGCCGCGCACCGCCGAGATGTTCTCCATCAGCGGTCGAATGCCGGTCAGGGCCAGACCGCGCACCAGCATGACCGTGAACAGCATGCCCAAGGCGACGAGCCCCAATGTGGTCGCAAGCTGGTGGCGGGCAAGGGTCGCGTTGCCGGCGCGGCTGATGGCCACTTGCACCCAGGCGATACGCCGAGGCGAGACGTCTGGCGTGGCGGCCGCCGGCGTTTGAAAAAAGGGATCCTCCAGCAGGAGCACGCTGAACTCCACCGGCACGGTGAAGAAGAGCATCGCGCCCACATCCAGGCTGCCCGCCGCCAACGGCGCGTGCAACGCCGCCGGCTTGCGCCCGGCCTCGGCGATAAGTTCGCCATCTGGCTGATAGACGCCGACATGGATGACGTCGCGCTCTCGTGAAGCGGCACCGAGCAGCGACTGCAGCGGTGCATGATTGCCGCTGACGATTGCGTATTCAGCGCCTTGCGCGACATGTCGGGCCAGCGCATCACCACGCTCGCGCGAAGCGGTATCCAGATCGTCGATACGGCTCAAACCCAGATAACCGGTCAGCAGCGCAGCCACCAGCAAGGCCGGCAGCAGGCCGAGCAGATAGGCGCGGCTGCGGATTTTCATCGCTTGCGCTCCGTATCCAGACGGGTGTTGAGCGACTCGACCGATGGCAACGACAGTTCCGAGGTGCGCGCCACATTGCGGTTGATATCCACCTTGTAAAGCTGGGGAATCGCGTCATCACCTTGTCTGCCCCCTTCTCGGCCAGCATTTCCCGTATCCACTTCCCCGCTTCGCCGCCCAACTGCGCCGGGGTTGCGTAAAGCCCCAGCGTGGCACCTGCCTGCACCAGACTGGCTGCATAGGCGACGATGGGCAGGCGCAACTGGTAAGACAGCAGAAACAGCGCGCGCAGGGTCTCGCCGTTGACCACCTGAGGATCGGGCAGCAGCAACAACACATCCACGTCACGCGCCAGTTCGTTCAAGCCGGCAAATAAGCGCTCCTGATTGTCGATGGCACGAATATGCAGCTCCAGGCCGCTTTCACGTCCGGCTATTCTCAACGCATCCGTTTGGCTGTCCATTGCCGGCCCGACCAGAATGCCAACCCGTCTGGCATCTGGCAGGGCGAGACGAATCAATTGCGACTGGCGGGCGTAAGGCTGATCGAGGAACAGCGTGGAAACAGCGCGGCGCCGGCTGGCTTGCGGGCGCTCGGCGATCAATTTTTCCTACGTCAGGCTTGGCACCAACAGCGCAAACAAGGGCGCGGAACCCGGTGCGTCGAGGGCGTATTTCAGCGCGAGCACTCCCAAAGTGACGATCAGTGTGTCCGGAGCGCCCGCCAGGTTTGGTCGCTCATCGACATACTGCCAACGGACGCCCCCCGTGCGCCCTGCAGAGTCAACTCCCGTTGCAACGCCCGCGCGGCTTCCTGATAAATACCCGCCGGCTCGGACATCAGCGGGGTGATGCTTTGCGCGGCATGAACCGGCAAACCGACGATGACCGCCAACCACACGATGACCCTGCCGCCACGCTGCTTCAGACTTGTCAGAAAGGCTGCTAGCAGCCTGTCTGTCAGGGTGGACGGATACACGCGGAGCCTAGTCGAACTGTACCGACGCGCGCACGAAGTAGCGCGTGTCGAAGCGGTTGTCGGCGCGGAATTCAGCATAGGCTTCATTGCCGATGTTCTGCGCGATGAGTTCGACCAGAACCTCCTGGCGCGGCCAGCGCAAGCGCTTGGCCAGGCGCAGGTTGACCCGGTCGTAGGCCGGCAAGGGCGGTTTGCCAAGGGCAACTTCGCCGCCACCTTGCCAGCGCATTGCATCAATGTGGTAATAGCCCAGGCTCAACTGCACATCATTTTCAAAGGTGTGGACCAACCACAGGCTGAGCGTCAGGGGCGGCGTGCGAGCGGCTTCCGAAGCCCGGCCGCTGCCGACCGGATCGAAACGGTCCTCGGCATCGGCCAGAGAAAACTGCAGGCTTGCCTGGTTGCGCGGGCTGGGACGGTATTGCAGTTGCCCTTCCAGGCCGGTGATATTGACTCCCGGCCCGTTGCCGAGGATCAACACGCCATTCGGAAAGGGTTCGGGGGCCAAGCCCGGCGACGCGATGATTTCCTTGCGAATTTCTTCGCGGAACAGCTTCAAGTCCAGGCTCAGGCTGCGGTCGAACCAGTTGCCCAGCCAACCCAGTTCCCAAGACAGCATCTGCTCGGGTTCGAAGTTGCCGGGCGAGTAGCCGACCAGATTGATCGGGTCGCCATTGCTGAACTGCAGTCCCATTTCCATGTTGTTGCTGAACAGGCCAGTGTCGCGCACGGCACGCGTGATGCTGGCGCGCAGGATTTGGTTGGGGCGCAATGCATGGTTAAGCGCCAGGCGATAGGACCACGCCGGGTCGAGCGTATCGCTTTGCTCCAGCATGCCGCTTGCGCTCAGCAGCCAGCCCTCTGCCAGGCGATATTGCAAGTCGGCAAAGGCACGCGTGCCCAGATTGCGGACGAAATCCGTGCGGCCAAACTGCACCAGACTTTGCGAGCGGCTCAGGCGCAGGCCGGCGCCGGCGACCCATTGCATACGTTCGTCGCTGGCGTCGTTGAGCTGCCACTCCAGTTCATAACGCTCGTCCGTGTAGTCAAACAGCCCGGAGCCAATCACCTCATCCACGTGTCCCGGGAACAGGATGGGGATGGCCGCCGGTGGCATGCTCAGGAGACTAGACAGCAGGCCCAGCGTGGCATCGTCCTGCTCTCGACGGCGCTGATGATAGAACGCTACCGAGGTGTCGCGCCCGGCGTCGAGGACGCGGTTCCAACGTACCCGTTGGCGATTGCTGGCCACTGCGTTGCTGCCCAGATTCTCGCCGCTCGGATTGAACAAGAGATCGTCTCCACCCCTGCCGATCGGTCCGTTGCGGGTGCCGAGCTGGATTTCCAGGGAATCGGTATCGCTCAGGTCATGCCAGGCGCGCAGGTTCAGTGTGCGCAGCAGTTGCTCGTCATTGCGGCCGGGAAAGTTGTCCGACTGGCCATATCCCAGGCTGAGCCGATAGTCGAAGCCACCGCGGTTGCCGACATGCCGCAACGAGCCCTGGCGAGTTGCGTTCGAGCCCAATGTGGCCTGGGGCGAACCAGCCTGGGTCGGCATAACGCGGCCGGGTGATGATGTTGATGGCGGCGATGATGGCATTGGAACCGTACGTCGGCGAATTCGACCCGCGCACCACCTCGATGCGATCCACATCGGCCAGCGCCACCCCCAGGTCATGCCAATCCAGACTGAACAAGCTGTCGTACACCGATTGACCGTCGACCAGCACCTCCATGCGCCGCGGCAAGGCATCGGCCTGGCCATGGTAGGTCACCCGGTCGTATTGTTTACCGTGCTCAACCCGACCTGAAAACCGGGTGCCAGGCGCAACAAATCGGCGATCTGCGTGAACCCCGAGGCCTCGATCATTTCACGGTCGATCACGCTGACCGCCGCCGGTGCTTCCGACAAAGGCCGCGCCAGACGCGAGGCGGAGATCACGATCGGCTGGGGGGCGAAGAAATCCACTTCGCTGGGCAATGCCGTGTCGGCCTGGCTGGACGTCGACAAGAGGCTACAGCACAGGACAAGGCTCAAGCACGGCAGTCGTTGATTCATGGTTGTCCTTAGAAATGGGTAATGCGGCATGCGTTGTTGGGCCAAACCACATGGACACGCGACCTGAACTTGAACCCAAGCGGATTAACGAAAAACACAATCCTGGCGAAGTATCGCCGCTTCATCCATATGGCCTAGGCCGTATGTTGCTTTGGCCTCATGCCTCCAGCCGATGTGGAAAATCGGAACGAAACGTAAAGTGAATCAACGGTAGGCAACCGTTGATCAACAACCCAGAGGAGGCAATACCATGGACAGCACACGCAGAAAATTGATGCTTGGCGCGAGCGCCAGCAGCGCAATTGCACTGGCGATAGCCGCGGGCCTGATGAAACCCGGATCGGCCCATGCAATCGAATTGAAAGCGAATGATTTTGGCGTCAATGACTTCGACGCGGTCATGAACGAGATAGGCGGCCTGAAAGCCCAGAGCAGCGCCGGGATTGACATCGCAATACCGGATATTGCCGAACAAGGAGCGATCGTCCCGATCGAAGTTTATTCACATATACCGGGTAGCGAGTCGATCGCCATCCTGGTCGAGAACAATGCCATTCCGGTGGTGGCCAAGTTCGAATTCAAGAATGGCGCTATCGCCCGCATCGCAACCCGCATCAAGATGGCCGAGTCTTCCCCGGTGCATGTGGTGATCAGGGCGGGCGGGCAATACTTCCATGCTTCGAAGTCTGTCAAAACGGTCATCGGCGGCTGTGGCGACGAGAGCTTCACATCAGGTATGAAATCCCAGAGCAACAAATAGGAGACTGACATGGCTGAAGCAATGAAAATCAGAGCCGACTTGATCGGAAATGTGGCCAAAGTGAAGTGCCTGATCAACCACCCGATGGAAACCGGCCTGCGTAAAGACAAGGCCGGGCAAGCCGTTCCGGCCCATTACATTACCCAGATCAGCGCCACTCTGAATGGCGTGCAGGTGATGGATGGACAGGTGGGCAGTGGTATTTCCAGGAACCCCTTCCTGGTGTTCTGGATTGAGAGAAGCAAACCCGGCGACAAGATCATGGTGAGCTGGGTCGACAACACCGGTGACAAGAACTCAGCCGAGACAACGATCGGCTGAAGCTGGGTTTTTCGTTGCTTGGTTGGGCTTGCGGTAGATCGCGCGGCATGCGTAAACCACGCACGCCGCGCGGGGCCGAAGCAAGTCAGTCAAATACGCCGAGCCGGCGCGTTGCATTCGCCGCTTCGGTTCGATTGCCGACATTCAGGGCGCGAAAGATCGCGGCGATATGCACTTTGATGGTGCCCGCGCCCAGGTCCAGTTCGCGACAGATCTGCTTGTTCGTCATGCCTGCCGCGAGCAGACGCAACACGTCGCGTTGCCGCATGGTCAATTTGATCGGTTCATCATGCCCGTGATGCTCCGCCGGCTCCATCATGACAAGTTGCGCCGGCAGATAAACGCCACCCGACAGCACCAGCCGAACTGCGGATTGCATCACCGCCACGCTGGCGGACTTCGGGATGAAACCCAGGGCGCCCGCGGCGATGGCGGCATGTACGCTTTCACGGGTTTCACTGGCGGAGAGCACGATCACCGGCAACTGGGGAAAGGCCTCTACGGCCTGTCTTATTCCGGCCGGTCCATTCATGCCCGGCATATTGAGGTCCAGCAACATCAGATCGGCATCGGGATGAAGGTTGGCGAGTTGCAGCGCCTGCGCCAGGTTGTCCGCCTCCAGCACCAGCGCCCCGGCTTCCAACTGTTTGAACAGCAAGGCAAAACCGCCCCGGAACAGGGCGTGGTCGTCCGCCAGGATGATCTTCAATACCGGTAATGAAGCGGTGTTGTTCGTGATCATGGTGATGGGAAAAATGGGGCGCGTGGCAAATTGGAGCCGAAATATACATTGGCTTGCAGGCTTGAATTGCGTCAGCACGCCAAAACACACCATAGCGGCCATTTCAGGATGACTGCAATCCCTTGCGCACCGGCTATTCCATCATCATCACACGCAGACACGGGCAGACACGCTTGACTTGCTTCGCAGCGCCGGAGGGTAATGCGGCAACAGAGAAACCCGTACGCATGCTTCTCCGTTGTTGGCGCCAGCCTCAGGTCAGCCGAAAGCGATCGACCATGGTCTGCAAGTCATTCGAGATGCCATTCAGATTGCTGGCGGCGGTTCCAATGTCGCTCATGCGGGCATTGTTGCTTTCACTGATCTGGCTGATCTTCTCCATCGCCACCGCCGTGCTCTGGCTGGTATCGGTCTGTTCACGTGTGGCAGCGGCAATATGCTGAATCAAGCCATTGACTTCGCTCGCGGCGGTCACGATCTCGCCCAGCAACTGACGCGTGGTCTGACTGACCTGGGCGTTGTCGTTGACGTCAGAGCTGACCTTGGCCATGGCGGCAACGACCTGCGAGGTCTTGTTGCTGACGCTGGACACCGTTTCGGTAATCGATAGCGTGCTGGAAGCGGTGCGTTCGGCCAGTTTGCGCACTTCATCCGCGACGACCGCAAATCCGCGCCCCTGCTCGCCCGCCCGTGCCGCTTCGATCGCTGCATTGAGGGCGAGCAGATTGGTCTGATCGGCAATGTCACGGATCACCTGGGTGACCTGCGAGATGCGTTCGATCTGCTGGCTCAACTCGGCAATGGCTGCGCTTGAATCCGCCACACTGACGACGATACGTTCCGTCGCGGTCACACTGGCCTGCATATTCTGATTCCCGGCTTCAGCCACATCACGCGCCTGGTTCGCGGCGACGGCGACGGATTTGGCATCGGCCGCCACCTCAGCGATGGAAACCCCCATCTGTTCCATCGCCGCGCTGACCTGCATCACCTGTTCGGTCTGGTTGTAAGTGAGGCGCGCCACGTCCTGGATAGTATTGACCTGATCGGCACAAGACTCGGTGACATGGTGAGCCGTTTGCGATACCTGCCCGATAATGCCAGCGAGAAACTGATTCATCTTGTCAAGCGACTGCAACAGTTGCGCCACTTCATCGGTCCCGCTGTCATTGACCTGACCGCTCAAGTCGCCATTCGAAATACGCTGCGCAAGTTGCAATGCAGTATCCAGCCGGCGCGTAATGCTGCGGGTAATGAACAGGGCAACCAGGATGCCGACAGCCAGCGCCAGCGCGCCTAAAACCAGCATCATGATCTGCGCCGACGCGTAGCCCTGCTTGGCCTGTTCCGACATTGCCTGGCTGTGTTTTTCCTGCTTGGCAAGCATCACTTCCAGCTTGGAAATCAATTCTTTCTGAGATTGGCGCAATTCATCACGAATGACCGCCTGCGCCGTCGCGTTGTCTTCCGACAGGGCGGCATCAATTGCTTTGGTAATCGGTTCGAGCGTTTTGCTTTCGGCATCGCGAATGTCCGCCAGCAATGCCTTGTCCTCGCTATCCACAACCAGCTTGGTCAATGCCTCTTCCGCAGTCTGATAGACCTTGCGCGCTTCACGAATCTGCTTCGACTCGTTGCGTTTGAAGCCAAATTCGTCCTGCAACACCATGTCGCGCAAAGCGATACCCCGAAAACGCACCGCATCCCGCATCTTGTTGAGCAACGTAATCTGGGCATAGTTGCGCTGCACGATTTCTTCCAGATTGGATTGAATCATGGCCATCCGACTCAGGCTGATCACCAGCATGATCAACATGAACGCCAGGACGATACCAAAGCCCAGCATCAGACGCGTTCCGACGCGCATTCGGGTAAGACTAACCATACAGCCCCCTTGATTAATCGCATGGTTCACGCCGCGCTGTGCGCGGCGTGAAATTTTTTATTCTGCGGTGACCGCGGTATGGATTGCACCAATCACACTGCCGCCATCAAAAATTGGCGCCGAGACATGCACGCTTTTAATCTGGGTGGTGGGATCAGGTTTGATTTCCCCGGCGTTCCAGGGCTTGCCCTTCATCGCTTCCTTCACCGGCGGACGCGCCGCCGCGTTGTAAACCAGCGATTTGCCGCTACCCGCGACCAAGTTGCCCTTGGCGTCACGCACAAAGAGTTTGTTGATGCCCTTGTCGGCTTCCCATTGCTTGACCAACTTGCTGGCCGGGGTAACCAACGTGGCGGTGACCTGAGGATCATTTTCCGCCAACTCATCCCACTTGCCGTTGGTCATGCCGGGAATCAAACCGCCTTTTGCATTGGCTTCTTTCACCGCCTTGATGATGACCGGATCAGCCGCCCAGGTGACCAGTTTCTTTTTGTAGGTTTCGACCTTGGCTGCCATATCGGCAGGCAGCTCTGCAAACGCAGGCGATACTTGCAAGGTAAAAGCGGCCAGAAGCAAAGGTGCGGACAGGCTGAAATATTTTTTTGAAAGTGTGCCGATCATTTTTCATCTCCTCGTTAAGTTGGCGTCATCTGGATCCACGATCCAGCAAAGACCCCGACATTAACGGAAGCAAGTCGGAACAACTTTAGCGAAATATTCAAATGATTTGCCTTAAGAAACCACGGTAAACCCTGCAAACCAACACTTCAGGGCTGCAAGCCCTGGCGTACCGTTGGATATTTGAGACGAAAACGCAGTTCCGCTTTGGCGCGCCGGTTATCCAACCGACGCGATTCGGTCAGAAAAGTGCGCATCGCCGGTGTGACCGCCGCGATCACCTCCGCGCGTGGCAAGCGCGGTGGGCGCGGCAGACCCAGATGGTCGGCGACGACATCGAACCAGTCACCCATTTTCAGGCCGCTGTCATCGACCGCGTTGTAGAGCCGGTTATGCCTTCCTTGAAAAACCACCGCCAGCGCGAGGCGGGCGAGGTCTTCCGCGTGGATGTGATTGGTATGCACGTCATCCTCGCCAACGATGGCGGGCAGGCTTTTGCGGACGCGCTCGGCCGGCATGCGATCCTGCGCGTAGATGCCGGGTGCGCGCAAAATGCCGACGCGCAAGCCGCGACGGCCATATTTTCTTAATTGTGCTTCTGCGTCGGCACGACGTTTGGCGCGCGTATTGTTCGGCCGCGCCGGATGCGTTTCCGCCACCACCGCGCCAGCGCAGTCGCCGTAAACCCCGCTGGTGCTGATGTAAACCAGCGCTTTTTCCCTTTTCTGGCCGGGGCTTTTGCCTGGCTGGCTGCGTGCTAGACTCGCGCGCCGCGACAGCACGGCCAGCAAGCGGCGGCTACGCGGGTCACTTTCGCCCTCGCCCGGCGGCGGCGCAAAATGCAGCACGATGTCGGCCAACCCGGCCAGGCGAGTCAAGCTTTTTCGGTCGTCCAGATCGCCGGGAATCGGGATGACACCGGCGGCGCGCAGTTGGGCGTAACGTTGCGGCGAGTGGCTCAAACCGTAAATCCGGCCGCGTCCCCGCAAAAGCCGCGCCACGCGCAGACCCACATCACCGCAACCAACAATCAGTATTCGCATATCCGTTTCATCGAGAGGATTGATTCATGACTTACCAGGTCACCATACAACCCAGCGGCCACCAGTTTACCGTCAAGCCCAACGAAACCCTGCTTGGTGCCGCGCTGAATGCCGGCTTTTCGCTGCCTTATGGCTGTCGCAATGGTGCCTGCGGCGCTTGCAAAGGCAAAGTGCTGGCGGGTTCGGTCGACTACGGCACGCACCAGGACAGCGCGCTGACACATGAAGACAAGCTGAACGGCCTGGCCTTGTTCTGCTGCGCCAAGGCAACCAGCGATCTGACCATCGAGGTGAAGGAAGTCGGCGCGGCGAAGGATATTCCGATCAAGACGCTGCCTTGCCGCGTCGAACGCATGGAAAAGTTGGCCGAGGATGTGATGGCGATCTGGCTCAAGCTGCCCTCCAATGAACGTCTGCAATTCCTGCCTGGCCAGTATCTCGATTTTCTGCTCAAGGACGGCAAGCGGCGCAGCTTTTCGCTCGCCAATTCGCCGGAAGAAGACAGCCTGCTCGAACTCCACATCCGGCATGTGCCGGGCGGCCAGTTCACCGACCATGTCTTTGGCGCGATGAAGGCGAAAGACATCATGCGCATCTCCGGACCCTACGGCAGTTTCTTCCTTCGCGACGGCGAAGGATCAGCCGGCAAGCCGGCGATCTTCCTGGCCGGCGGCACCGGTTTCGCGCCGATCAAAAGCATCCTGCAACATGCTTTTCACCATGCCGTGGCGCGCGAATTTGTCCTTTACTGGGGCGCCAAGACGCAGCCGGACCTTTACCTGGCCAGCCTGCCCGAGCAATGGCAACGGGAACAGAAGAACTTCCACTTCATCCCGGTGCTGTCGGAACCACGCGCCGAAGATCGCTGGTCGGGTCGATCCGGCTATGTGCATCAGGCCGTGCTGGACGATCACGCCGATCTTTCCGGTCATGAGGTTTACGCCTGCGGCGCACCGCCGATGATTGCCGCAGCGCGACGCGATTTTGTTGCACGCGGCCTGCCGGAAGACGCCTTCTTCTCCGACTCGTTCGATTACCAGAGCGGCAGTTAACAGGACAAACCTGGTCTAAGCAGACTGCGTCGGTGTTTGTGTCTGCGGTTGCGTCTGCGGTTGCGGTTGCGGTTGCACCTGTACCGGCGCTGGTGCTGAGTCAACATTCACCGGCAGTCGCAAGCGTTCGGCCAGATCCGGCGCCAAAGTACTTTCACCGGCCTTTCCGGCCAATTCGGCGGCGCGCTTGAAGTCGCCATCAAGATAGGCGCGCATCGCATCCATCAAGGCTTTATCGGCTTTGGACTGGCGCCGTTTTTCGCGCCAGGCGCGCACGTCGCCGGACAGATTGAGCGCCACGTTCGCCAACCGCAATCCGACATAAGCCAAGGCAACCAAGCCGGCCAGCAACAGCAAAGCCAGCATGAAGGAGAGTTCCATCCGCCAGGGCGGGTAAACGATGATGACGTAGCCCTGATCAAGCCGCGCGGTCAGGGTGAACGCCACCGCCGCCGCGAACAGCACCAGAATCCAGAGCGCGGCTCGCATCGTCAGTTCGCTCCGCGTGCGCCACGAATGGCTTGCAGGCTGGCTGAAATTTGTGCGTCCTTGAGCGCGACCGGCGTGCGCAACAGCTCTTCCAGACTGCCGATGAAGGATTTGCTGACTTCATCCTGGCGGTTGAAATAGTGTTTCACCCAATCGCGTGCGGCGGTGATGTCGGCGCGGAAGCTGGTTTCGTCGCGCTGGACCAGGGCGACGCGAGCGGCCAGCAGACGCAACTTCAGGTTCTGGCGCAGGAAATAGTTTTGCGAAGGCGTCAGCAGTGGCAGCTCCGGCTGATCCAGGCGGCGAATGCGGATCAGCTCCTTGATTTCGCGCCAGGCTTCCTGGGAAAAATTCTTCAATGTATCCATGCTTCCCTGGCCCGGTATGGCGTTTTCCCGCGAGCGGTCCGGCTGTGTGCGCGGTTCGGTTTCCGATTCCGGTTTCAACCGGCCCACGCTCTCGATCAACACCTCCAGGCGCGCGCTGGCACCCTCAATATCGGCTGCCGGCAACAGCTTCAAGCGCTCGATATCTCGCGCCATGGTGGCGCGAAGACTGGCGAATTGCGGTTTGCCGAGTTGCGCCAGACGGATGTCCGCCGCTTCCAGACCCAACAAAGCGGCGCGCACATTGCCGGCCAGTTGCAGTTGCTGCTGCGCCAGCAAAAGTGTTTGCTCGATATCCGCCACGATGCGTTCATCTTGGCTGCGCGCCAATTCCTGGTACATCGTGGTAAGCGCCAATTGCTGGCTCTGGGTATCGTTGGCACGGGTTTCCAGGGCCAGCAGCCGAGTCTGCAAGTCGGCCAGCGCCTCGTTGGCGGCTTTGGCGGCGGTACGAGCCTCGCGGCTGGCGGCGTCAAATTCGCCAATCCGACGCGCCAGTTGCAGCTCGAGTTGCTGCTCGCGATCGTGGTAATGCCAGGCAAAGCCAAACGACGCCAGCATGGCCATG
This sequence comes from Burkholderiales bacterium, assembly GCA_038215555.1. Lineage (GTDB taxonomy): Bacteria > Pseudomonadota > Gammaproteobacteria > Burkholderiales > Thiobacillaceae > PFJX01. The sequence goes on from JBBQQT010000008.1 coordinate 22,798, forward strand.
GCAGCCAGAAACAGGGCCAGCCAGGCGACAAGTGGTTGCGAGCGGGGCGTGGGTTCAAGGTTTTCAGTCATGGTGAAAGTATTCCACAAGCCCGGCCTCGACACCGCTTTCTCCTGGCGCGGTGGCAATCGGCATAATGAAATGCAACGCTTTCGCGTGCTCGGCGATACGGCGGTGTGGCACAAACAACGGCAGCGCACGCAATGAAGTGGCGGCGCTGTCGCAAAGCCGCAGCAGATTATCCAGCGTTTCCGAACTGAACACGGTGACCGCCTGAATCCGGCGCGCCGCCAGCGCGGCGCGCAACGGCGCTGGATCGGTCGCCGGACAAGTGCGGCGATAGCATTCCGCGTAATCGACATGCGCGCCGCGCGCGCGCAAGGTGTCGGCGATCAATTCGCGGCCGCCTTCGCCGCGCAAGATCAACACTCGCCGCCCGGACAGATCGGCAAATTGCGGCAACGCCAGCAGATCTTCGCTGTCCGCGCCCGCCTCCGGCACGATCACGTTGCGGCATCCTGCCGTACGCAGCGCACTCGCGGTGCCGGAGCCGACCGCGGCGGCATTGATTTTGGCGAGCGAGGCAGGCGCGATCTGCCGTAAAGCGGCAAGTCCGAATTGCACCGCCGTCGGGCTGACGAACACCGCCCAATCGTAATGCTCGATTTCGGCCAGATGCTGGTGCAGCACCTCTGGCCGCTGCGGGCCGATGATGACCAGCGCAGGAAAGGCAATCACCTCGGCGCCCAGGTCTTGCAGACGCTGTGTCAGACGCACGGACTGATCGACCGGCCGGGTCACCAAAACGCTGATATCCGCCAGCGGCTTGGCTAGCCCAACTGCAGTCATTTTGTGCGCTGGATGATTTCCGCCATCAGATGGTCGGCACCTTGCGCAATCAATGCGTCCGCGGCCGCATGCCCCACCGCTTCGGGAGCATCCAGCGCGCCTTCAGCGGTTGCGCGGAAGAAGCGGATGCCTTCCAGATCGGCGACGAATGCACGCAGGAAGAGACGGCCATCGCGCACCACGGCGTAACCGCCGATCGGAGCCTGGCAACCGCCTTGCAACTTGCGGCTCATCGCTCGCTCGGCCTGGACGCAGGCGGCGGTGTCGGGATGGTTCAGCGGCGCCAGCATCGCGACCAGTTCAGGGCGGCCGCTGCGAATTTCGATGCCGATCGCGCCCTGGCCAACGGCCGGCAGACTTTCTTCCGGCGCCAAGGTGGCGCGAATACGGGATTCGAATCCGAGCCGCTTGAGGCCGGCGGCGGCAAGCAGGATGGCGGCGTACTGGCCTTCGTCGAGCTTGCGCAAGCGGGTGTTGACATTGCCGCGCAGGGTATCGACATTCAGATGCGGCAAACGAGCGCGAATCTGGGCTTGCCGGCGCAGACTGGAGGTGCCGACACGCGCATTCGGCGGCAATGCCTCCAGGCTGGCGTATTGACTAGAAACAAAGGCGTCACGCGGGTCTTCGCGTTCAAGAATGGCCGCCAGCTCGAAGCCGGCCGGTAAATCCATCGGCACATCCTTGATCGAATGCACAGCAAGGTCGGCACGGCCTTCTTCCATTGCGACTTCGAGTTCCTTGACGAACAAACCCTTGCCGCCGATGCGGGAGAGGGGAGAATCGAGGATCTGGTCACCCTGCGTGGTCATGCCAAGCAGTTCCACTTGCAAGCCGGGATTGAGTTCAAGCAGACGGGCTTTGACGTGTTCGGCTTGCCAGAGGGCGAGTTGGCTTTCTCGGGTCGCAATAATGATTTTATCAGGCATGTTTGAACTATTTTGAGCGCCCACGCCATTCAGTAGAATGGGCTGCTTAATTCGAGGAAAAAGTTTATGAAACAAGCATTTGCGTTACTGCTGGTGATTGTAGCATGCAGCTTCGGCCAAGCTTTCGCCGAGATCGGGGTGCCGGTTGCACGCGACTTGCAGAAAGATGCTGCGCTTGCGAAAGACAAGAATGGCATCGTGCTGGTGATGTTTGCCGGTGAACATTGTTCCTATTGCGAGACGGTCCTGAATGAATTCCTCATCCCGATGAGTCGCAATGCCGACTATCAAGCCAAGCTGGTGATGCGCAAGGTTGAACTGTCGAGCTATGAGCCAATGAAGAATTTTCATGGCGACAAAACACCGCATCGCCGTTTTGCCGGCGACAACGGCGTACGCCTGGTGCCCACCGTGATGCTGTTCGACACGGATGGCAAGCTGCTCACCAAACCCGTGGTTGGCCTCGGCACCATCGACTATTACGGTTATTACCTCGACCAGGCGATCGACAAGAGCCTGGCCAAGGCGCGCGGCCTGCCCGAGCCGAAATAATCACGGTTGAAACTGGCTGCACCGCTCAGGCGCTTTTGACAAACTCCCGCACGACATGCATTTGCCGGCGTGATACCGGCAGTTTTTCCGACCAATCCTTGAGCAACGCCAGCCAGCGGCCTTCGCCGTCATCGGCGACCCGCTGAAATCCATCCAGATGAGCGCGGGCGACCAGGCAATTGCGATGGATCCGCAAAAAGTTGTTGCCAAACTCCTCTTCCAGCTTCACCAACGATTCATCCAGCAGATATTCGCGTTCCTGCGTTCGAGCAGTGACATAGCGCAACTCGGCGCGCAAATAGAGCACTTCCGCCACCGGCACGCGCCAAATGCGGCCGCGTTCGAGCAACGAGAAGTGGGTCCGACGCGGTGCCAGCGCCGCTGCATCGTCAACCGCCAGGGGTCTGATGCGCAATAACGCCTCGCGCAGCCGCGTCAGCCGCACCGGTTTCAACAAGTAATCGACGGCGCGCAGTTCGAAAGCCTGCAACGCATGCTCATCGAACGCGGTGACGAAAATGATCGCCGGCGGATGCGGCAGGCCGGCGATATGGCGCGCCGCTTCGAGGCCATTCATGCCCGGCATCTGGATGTCGAGCAGGATCACATCGGCCGGCGTATCGGCGGCACGTTCCAGTGCAAGCACACCATTGCCAGCCTGCGCCACGATGTCGACGCTGAATTCCTCGGCCAGATCCATCAGCAGATCGGCCAGACGCGCTCGCGCCAGGGCTTCGTCATCGGCCAGGATCACCTTAATGGGTTTCGGCACGCTTGATCTCCTTCATGTGGTCTCTTTCATCGGAATGACCATCTGGACTACGAATTCGTCCCCGACCTGATGCGCGGAAAGTCGCGCTTCGGCGTCGAAATGCAGCGCCAGGCGCTCGCGAATGTTGGATAGCGCCATGCGATTTCCCGGGCGCGGCGGGGCATCGGCATGACGCGGATTGCGCACGACAATGTTGAGTTGTTGATCCCGCTTGAAAATATCGACACCAATGCGACCACCTTCCGGATGCGGTTCAATGCCGTGACAAACCGCATTTTCGAGCAAAGGCTGCAACACCAGCGAAGGCATCAGAAGTTGCCGAGACGCTCCCTCCACCCCGCTATCGATGCGCCAATCGACCTGCAGCCGCTCACCCAGACGCAGACTTTCCAGATCAAGATAGGCGCGTGCCAGTTCGATTTCACGACCGAGTGGAGATAGCTGCCGGTTATCCGCCATCAGGCCGCGATAAAGATCAGCCAGATTTTCCAGCGCGGTTTCCGCGCGCGCCGGGTTGGATCGCACCAGCGACAACACACTGTTGATGCAGTTGAACAGGAAATGCGGCCGAATCCGCGCCTGCAACGCTTGCAAGCGCGCTTCCGCCAGTGCCGGCGAAAGCCGCCGCGCGCGCCAGTCGAACCAGACCAGAATCAGCCCCGCCGAGACGCCGGCCAGCAATATCGTACGGGTCAAACTCAGCTCGGCATCGGCGGATCGCCATTCCAGCATGATCTGCCAGAAAGCGGCGCTGAACATGCTGATCAGCACACTCAGCGCCAAACCGAGTCGCGCCGGCAAGCGGCTCAGCCTGGGAGCGATCAGATACAGGATCAGCACCGTGCACAGCAACGGCGGCTGGAGATAGGCGGCATAGCCAAAGAACAATCTGAACATAGCGGTCAGATCCGCGGCATTGACCAATGCGGCAAGCAATCCGAACAGCTGCAGCGCAAGCACCGCGCGCAGCAAAATCCCCAGATTGCGGAAATCCGGCAGAGTGAACTGTGTCTCCTTTGTCATAATCCCGCCTTCGTGAATTCTCCCAGCCGACAAGCTATCACTCCATGCCCCAAGCCGAAACTCCCGCCGCTGTTCCAGTCCAATCCGAAGCCAATCCGGCCGTCTGGTCCGGACGTTTTTCCGAACCCGTCTCGGAACGGGTGAAGCGTTATACCGCGTCCATTCCGTTCGACTGGCGCCTGGCCCCATTCGACATCCAGGGCTCGCTGGCGCATGCCGCCATGCTGCATCACGTCGGCGTCCTGTCGGGGCAAGACCTGGCCGATATCCGACGCGGCCTGGGCGAGATTCTGGCCGACTTCGAGAGCGGACGTTTCACGTGGAACCTGGATGACGAAGACATCCATTTCAATATCGAGCGGGCGCTGACGCGCAAGGTGGGCGATGCCGGCAAGCGCCTGCATACCGGCCGCTCGCGCAACGACCAGGTCGCCACCGATGTGCGCCTGTGGTTGCGCGACGCGATCGATCGCATTCTTCAACTCAACATCCAGGCCCGGCGTGCATTGATCGATCTGGCCGAACATCACGCCGCGACGGTGATGCCCGGCTTCACCCATTTGCAGGCGGCGCAGCCGGTCACTTTCGGCCATCACATGCTGGCCTGGCAGGAAATGCTGACGCGTGACCATGAACGCCTTGTCGATTGCCGTCGCCGCGTCAATCGGCTGCCGCTGGGCGCGGCGGCACTCGCCGGCACCAGCTTTCCGATCGACCGTGAAATGGTGGCGCGTGAACTGGGCTTTGAAGGCATCTGCGAGAACTCGCTGGATGCGGTGTCGGATCGCGATTTCGCGATCGAATTCCTCGCCGCCGGCGCGTTGATCATGACCCACTTCTCGCGCATGGCGGAAGAGTTGGTGATCTGGATGACGCCGCGCTTCGGTTTTATCGACCTGGCCGACCGTTTCTGCACCGGTTCCAGCATCATGCCGCAGAAGAAAAACCCGGATGTGCCGGAACTCATGCGCGGCAAGACCGGCCGCATGAATGGCCATCTGATCGCGCTGCTGACCCTGATGAAAGGCCAGCCGCTGGCCTACAACAAAGACAACCAGGAGGACAAGGAGCCCTTGTTCGACGCGGTCGATACGCTGGTCGACACCTTGGCCATCTTCGCCGAGATGATGGGCAGCCATATGGATGAGAAGACCGGTGAACGTGTTTTCCACGTCACCGTGAAGGCCGAACGCATGCGCCAGGCAGCGGTGGAAGGGTTCGCCACTGCGACCGATCTGGCCGATTACCTGGTCAAGAAAGGCCTGCCGTTCCGCGAAGCGCATGAAGCGGTGGCGCGCGCGGTGCGGGCAGCGGAGCAGAAAGGGGGTGACCTGGCTGATCTGAGCCTGGTCGAACTGCAAGCCTTCTCCCCCCTGGTCGAAGCCGATATTTATGCCGTGTTGACGCTGGAAGGCTCACTCGCCGCACGCGACCATCTTGGCGGCACTGCCCCGAATCAGGTGCGCGCCGCAGTTGCCCGAGCGCGCGCCAGACTGGGCTGACAGACAGGTTGAGGTTCAGGCCGGCGGCAAAACGCCCTGAATTGCGCTGACTTCAGTGGTTTCGATTGCATCACCCAGTTTCTCGACGCCGCCGTAAACCTGAACCAGCAAGCGGCGCAGCGCATCGTGGCGATCGTGCAGATCGCGCGCGAGCTGGGTGGCGATGACAAACTGGAAGCGACAACCGATCTCCGAATCCGGTTGATACAACAACAGATAGGCCGAGAACGGCAGGCTGGCGACTTTCACCGGCCCGCGCGAGGTGCAGGTCGCATTCGCCGGCTTGCCCATCGATAGCGACGGCAAACCAAAGAACTCGCCTGTCTGGATGGTCTTCAGCGTGTAATGCCGCCACGCATTGCCGTAGTGAGTGACTTCAACCTGGCCTTCGAGCAACAGATACAACGCCTGATTGAGGCGATCCTGGTAAATGAAGACATGGCCGTTGGGGAATTCGTCGACCCGCATCGCGGCGGCAACGTGTTCCACATCGGCATCAGACAGGAACTGAAACCCCGGCAACGAGCGTAAATAGTTTTTGAGGATCATCCACGCGCTCCCAACAGGCTTTTGATGAAGTCCAGCACGCTATGATGCTTGCGGCTCAATTCCGACAGCGGCACGGTGATATCACCCAGCAGCAGCATGTTGCCATCCGGATCGACCACCGGGTTGTTGGCGGTCACCTGCAGGCGACGAATCAACATCTGGATGAAGGCATGCGTCAGACGGCAAACGGCGATCGAATCTTCCGCGATCAAGGCATCGAAATCCGAATAGGAAAGTCGCGCCACAACGGTTTCCGGGCCGGCGGTCACCGTACTTGATGCGCACCGAATACCGCTGAAATAACCCAGCTCGCCACACCAGTTGCCGGGCCGGATCTCACCCAGCTGTATTTGATGGTTGGAGAGTTCGATAGACAACTGCAGGCGGCCGCTCAGGACCAGGAAAAAAGCATCGATCGGTTCCTGGTCGTGCACCATGACCTGGCCATCTTCCAGTTCGTGCAGCGAGATGCGATCAAGCAGCGGCTTGATATGGTCGACACCGAGCTGCTCGACAAGATCAGGTAGATATTCAAACAGAACATGTTCATCCATATTTTTTTACCCCCATGCCTCCAGATACAGGAAAGTGTAAGCCAAACCAGGGCTAGATCAGGCTGACCGGACTGCCCGATTGCGCCGCGGCAAAACGCGACAGCGAGGCAAACAACTCTTCGTTGCTGCGGGTGTCGCGCCACACCTGGCCATCCCAGCGGAAATGATAGCCGCCGCTCTTTGCCGCCACCCATATCTCCTGCGCTGCGGCTTGCTTATTGACAACAATGACCGAGTCATCGACGAATTCGATTTGCAGAATGCCGCCTTCGGAAAATTCATAATCGAAATCGGCATCGGCGTGTTCGATCGCCTGTTCCAGTTTGTTCAGCGTGTCATCGGCCAAACGTGTGTATTCAGTTTCGGTCATCCAATGCTCCAGGTGGGCGCAGCCTTGGGAGACAAACTCGGGGCTGCTAAACTGCCTCCGATTTTAAAGGCCTCCCCATGCGAAATTTCTTCTTGATCTGCGCCTTGTCAGGCACTTTTTTAACGCTCTCCGGCTGCGGCAAAAAAGGCGCCTTGTATCTACCGGATACCGTCACGCCGACGTCTTCCCTCGTCCAACCCAGCCAACCGGCACAACCTACTCAGCCCGCCCAAAAATGAACGCTCTTTCACGCCGGGACGGCATCCTGCATGTCGAGGATGTGCCGCTCGCAGAGGTCGCCGCCCAATTCGGCACACCGTGTTATCTCTATTCCCGCGCCGCACTGGAGCAGGCGTATCGAGCCTATGACCAAGCCCTGGCGGCGCATCCGCATCTGATTTGCTATGCGGTAAAGGCCAATTCCAGTCTTGCGATTCTGAATCTGTTCGCACGCCTGGGCGCCGGCTTCGACATCGTTTCCGGCGGCGAACTGGCGCGTGTGCTGACTGCCGGCGGCGATCCGGCGAAGGTGGTTTTTTCTGGCGTCGGCAAGACCGCGGCGGAAATGCGTGCGGCCCTGACCGCCGGCATTCATTGCTTCAACGTCGAATCGGAGAGCGAACTGGCGCGCTTGAATCAGGTTGCCAGCGAGCTGAGCCAGACCGCCGCCATCAGCTTGCGTGTCAACCCGAATGTCGATGCCAAAACGCATCCCTATATTTCCACCGGCCTGAAAGACAACAAGTTCGGCATTGCCCACGAACATGCCCTGCGCGTCTATCGCGAAGCGGCCAGCATGGCGCATCTGCGCATTACCGGCATTGATTGCCATATCGGCTCGCAACTGACTGACGTCGCCCCTTTCGGCGAAGCGTTGGATCGTGTGCTTGAACTGGTCACAGGCCTGCACGCGGAGGGAATACGGCTGCAACACATCGATATCGGCGGTGGCGTCGGCATTCGCTATCGTGACGAAACTCCGCCCGAACTGGACGCATACGCCAGCGTCATTCTGGCCCGCATGCAAGGTCGCAGCGAACGCCTGGTGGTTGAACCGGGCCGCGCGCTGGTCGGCAATGCCGGTTGGTTGCTGACGCGGGTGGAATACCTGAAACACGGCGAAACGAAAGATTTCGCCATCGTCGATGCCGCGATGAATGACCTGATGCGGCCGGCGCTGTATGACGCCTGGCACGACATCCTGCCGGTCCATGAGCGGGTCGATGCGGCAACGCGCAGCTATGCCATCGTCGGCCCGGTCTGCGAGAGCGGTGATTTTCTTGGCCATGATCGCGCCTTGGCGCTAGCCCAGGATGATCTTCTTGCCATCTGTTCGACCGGCGCCTACGGTATGAGCATGAGTTCGAACTACAACACTCGGCCACGCGCGGCTGAGGTGATGATTGATGGCAAGCAGATGCACCTGATCCATGCGCGCGAACGCATAGAAGATCTATTGGCTCAGGAAAGCGTGTTGCCGGGCTGATATTTTTGTGCCTTTTTGGCATCACCAAGCCGCTGAAATCAAGCAAAAGCGCGCTCTTGGCTTGCAGAGCGCGCTTTTTTTTGTTCTACAATCGCCGCACGCCTCTTGTTCGCGTGGAAGTACTTGAGGCAAAAGGCTTTCCGGCCAAACCCTTCATTAATCGAGGAGTCAGACATGCCCGTTGCCAAACCTGCAAAAAGTCCCGCCAAGAAAGCCACCGTAGCAAAGCCCGCCGCCGCGAAAGCCGCAGCTGAACCAGCGAAGAAAGCCGCTGCTGCCAAACCCGCTGCTGCACCCGCGAAGAAAGCCGCTGCTGCCAAACCTGCTGCTGCACCCGCGAAGAAAGTGGCTGCTGCCAAACCTGCTGCTGCACCCGCGAAGAAAGTGGCTGTTGCCAAACCTGCCGCTGCACCCGCGAAGAAAGTGGCAGCTGCCAAACCTGCCGCTGCACCCGCCAAGAAAGTGGCAGCTGCCAAACCTGCCGCCGCACCCGCCAAGAAAGTGGCAGCTGCCAAACCTGCCGCCGCGCCCGCGAAAAAGGTTGCCGCCGCGAAACCCGCTGCTGCTCCGGCCAAGAAAGCAGCTGTCGCGATACCCGCTGCCGCGCCAGCCAACAAAGCGGCTGCCGCCAAACCTGCCGCCGCTCCGGCCAAAAAAGCGGCGGCTAAACCCGCTGCAGCCAAGCCTGCAGCCAAAGCGGCTGCCAAAAAGTAACGCGGTCAGCACATTGAAAAGGAAAAAAGCGGGCTTCGCCCGCTTTTTTCTTGTCCATTTCCAGCCATCAATAGTCTATTGGATCGACATCCAACGTCCATTTAACGCCTCTCGCTGGCAATGATTCAAGCTGCGGCAACCAGAGGCAAAGAAACTGTTGCAAACGCTGCCGCGCGCCCGCCTGCACCAGCAATTGCATGCGGTGTCGATTCGCCACCCGCGCCATCAATGCCGCCACCGGGTCGAACAGGAGAACCCCGGCCTGCAAAGCAAGTCCGGCTTCTCGCGCCGCCAGCAAGAAACCCAGTGCCGCTTCCTCTTCGCGCGCTTCGGCACGCAACAAGGCCTGGCTGGCGTAAGGAGGAAAATCGGCGCCGCGACGCTCACGCAACGCAGCTTCGGCAAAACCCGGGTAATCATGCCGCTGCAAAGCCTGATACAGAGGGTGACGTGGATATTGCGTCTGAATCAACACCTCGCCCGGATGCTGCGCCCGTCCGGCGCGGCCGGCGACTTGCATGAGTTGGGCAAAGAGCCGTTCACTGGCGCGAAAATCGGGCGAGATCAGTGCTTGGTCGGCGCCAATGACGCCGACCAGGGTGAGATGCGGAAAGTCATGCCCTTTTGCAACGATCTGGGTGCCCACCAGGATATCCACTTCACGTGCCTCGATCTGCTCGCGCATGGCGGCAAACGCGCCCTTGCGCGCGGCGGTGTCACGGTCAATACGCAGGATGCGGGCGGACGGAAATTGCTCGGCCAGGGTTTCCTCGATCCGCTGCGTTCCCTGTCCGGCCGGACGCAGATCGAGATTGCCGCATTCCGGACAGGCTTCCGGCGGCCGCGTGATGAGACCGCAATGGTGGCAGACCAGGCGGTATCCCTGCCGGCTTCGGTGCAGCACCAGATGCGCTGAACAACGCGAGCAGGGAAAGACGTGGCCGCATCCGTTGCACAGCATGCTCGGTGCGTAGCCGCGCCGATTGATGAACACCAGACTTTGTTCGCCGCGTTGCAGCCGTTCCGCCAGCGCGGTCAGCAATACGCTGGTGAGGCCGAGTTTGGGGCGATCTGTGCGACTGTCGATCAAGCGCACTTTCGGCAACACCGCCTGGGCATGCGCACGCTTGTTCAACCCGAGCAACTGATAACGCCCCTCCTTGGCGTTGCGCCAGCTTTCCAGCGCTGGCGTCGCCGACCCCAGCAACACCGGCACGCCCCGTTCTCGCGCCCGCCAGACCGCTACGTCGCGGGCTGAATAGCGCATTCCTTCCATCTGTTTGTAGGCGTTGTCATGTTCCTCATCGACGATGATCAGGCCGAGTCGTGGTAGCGGCGTGAATATCGCCAGGCGAGTTCCCAGCACGATGTCTACCTGCCCTGCCAAGGCATCCAGCCAGGCGATTTGGCGCTCGCCGGCAGCCAGATTACTGTGCAGGCTGATCAGCCTGCGGTCGGGAAAACGACGAATGAATCGTTCAGTCAATTGCGGCGTCAGGTGGATTTCCGGCACCAGCACCAGCACCTGCTGACCACGCGCCAGGACATCAGCGACCCAACGCAGGTACACCTCGGTCTTGCCGCTGCCGGTAACGCCATGCAGCAAGAAGGCATTGAACCCATTGCCGGCGGCACGCAGCGCGGCGACCACGGTTTCCTGCTCGTCGGTCAAAGCCGGCATGGCCTCTTGCGGCGGCATCTCCGAGGCATGGCTGATCGGCTCGATCCAGGCGAGTTCAAGCCAGACTCGCAGCACGGCCTTGTCGCCTGTCGAGCAAGTCGCCCAGGCTAATTCCGCAGCGAGTATTTGTTCCGCCAGGCGTTTTCGCGCAGTGAAACGGGCAGGTATCTGCTCCACCTCGGCGCGACCAAGCGCAGTCAGGCGATAAGCCAGCATGGGAAATACTTGACGCCTCTTGGCAAGCGTCGCCGTGCGGCGCAGAGCGGGCGGCAACATCATCGCCAGCACGGCACCCAGTGCGTGGTGGTAGTAACCGCAAACAAAACGCGCCAGCGCCAGCAAATCCTGGGGCAATGGCGGGCTGCTGCGATCTATCGCATGCAAAGACTTCAAACTTTCCAGCGGCAAATCGGAGTGATCCGCCAGCTCGACCAAAACACCAATCAACCTGCGGTTGCCGAACGGCACTTCCACACGTCGACCGATATCGTCGGTATGGGCATCGAGGGTCAGGTAATCGAATAAACGATCGAGCGGCGTATCGAGCGCGACCCGGGCGATTGTCAAATGCGCAACCGTTTCTGACTCAGTGGAGATAGGTAATTCGGCGTCGATCACGGCTGACTTATCAAAGCTACTTAAAGTAATTAGAGAGAAGATGCGATGAACCACCAACCCTGTAAGGAGTTTTCAACTTGTCCACCGAAGCTGTGGATAACATTGTGGAAAAAATGCCTGACAGGGCTGAAACACCCTTATGCAACGCGACTCTATGCCTCGGGCCTAAAAAAATGGCAAGAAAATAATCTATAAAAATCATGCAGTTACGAAAACACACTATTCTTCGCATGGCTAGCGCCTGAAAAAGCCGGTGTCAAGCGCCAAGGTGTGCATAAGTAGCCAAAATATTTTCTTTATTTTCTGCTTTTAGTCGGCAATCTGTGTCAAGCATCTGCGGGCAGAAAGCCTGCTGCACTCAATCACTGCAGCGACCAGTTCAGCATCTTTGCCTGCGCCTCGGCACCCGCTGAAGCCTTGGGATGATTGATCAGCATGATCAGAATCCGCCTGCTGCCATTCGGGCCAAGCACATAACCGGCAAGACTGCGCGCCCCATTCAAGCTGCCCGATTTGAGCCAGGCGGCCCCCGCTGCGGCCGATCCATTCAATCGCCCCTTCTGGGTTCCTTCCAGCCCCACTGCCGGCAGACTGGCGGCAAATTCGTAATAGACCGGCCGCGCCGCCGCATAACTCAATAATTGCGCCAGGGATGCCGCCGAAATTCGTTCGATGCGGGAAAGGCCGGAACCATTTTCAAGCACCAGCTCCGGCATTTTCAGGCCGGCTTCGTTCACCCAGGCCCGAATCGCCCGCTCACCTTTTTCCCAGGTCGCGGGGACATCAAAACGTGCCGCACCCAGATTGAGAAAAAGCATCTTGGCCATGACGTTGTTGCTGTGCTTGTTGATGTCGCGCACCAAATGGGATAGCGGTGGCGATTCGAATTCAAGCAACGAGCGCGCCGACGGTTCCAGCACGCCTGGCTTAACGTCGCCGACCAGTTCGCCGCCAAGCGATTGCCAGAGTTCATTGAAAATCGTCCCGAACGTGGCATCCGGCGGCAGCAGATTGAGCGGAATCGTCTGTTCGCCGCATTCACTTGGGTAAGCCCCGGCAAGGATCAGGCTGACATCGACTTTGGTCGATCTGAGCCGCTCACGCGCGCCATTGCAGGCTGCATCCGTCTTCTGTAACTGGTTGACCAGACTCAGGTTTTGTTCGGCCGGCACTGGTTCGAGCCGAACGCCAATCTTTTCCCCCGCGGCCGACAGACGCAGATTGAGCAAATTGAAGTTGACCAGCATGGCACTCGGTGGCGCGTTGTAAGGCCGCAGCGGCGCTTGATCGAAGGCGCCGGGATCAATCGCTTCAATCTGGTAATACTGCGTATCGAGGAGGACATCGCCACGAATTTCGCGCACGCCACGTTGGCGCAGTTCGCGCAATAACAACCAGAAACGTTCCAGCGTCAGCGCCGGATCGCCGCCGCCCTGAAAAACCAGGTTGCCATGCAAAATGCCCTCCAGCAGTGGGCCATCGCGATAGACGCGCGTCTTGAAGGTATGCGCCGGACCCAGGCTATCGAGTGCCGCCAGGGTGGTGACCAATTTCATCACCGAGGCCGGATTGAAACTGGCTGCCTCGCCATGCGCCAAGAGCGGCAACGGCTTGCCCAACTCTTGCACCAGAACCGCGACATGGTTATCCGGAATACCGGCTTGCTGCAAAGCTTGCGTAACCTCGGCGGGCAATTCCGCACTCGCGAAGGCTGGTGCCAGGATCAGAGAAACAAACAGGGCGCGCCGCGCCCATCGGCAAATTGTTCGGCGAATCGACGCCGCCGCGATCATCACTTCGTCAGATCGCTCACATACCAGTCCATTGCCTCGACCAGCCCTTCCTGGATGCGATGGCTGGGTTCATAACCCAGCAACGTGCGCGCCTTCGAAATGTCGGCCAGGGAATGGCGCACATCACCGGCGCGGAAATCACGATACGTCGGCTTGAAGTCTTTCAGATGCGGGAAGCGTGGCTCAAGCACGACTCGAATCGCTTCAAACAGATCATTCAATGTGGTTCGGTCGCCCACCGCGACGTTGTAGACCTGGTTCGCGGCATCTGGATGCTGCGCCGTGGCGGCCAGCAGATTGGCCTGTACAGTATTGGCGATGTAGCAGAAATCGCGACTGGTTTCGCCATCGCCATTGATGAACACCGGCTGATTGTGAATCATCGCCGACGTCCATTTCGGCACCACGGCGGCGTAAGCGCCTTCCGGATCCTGATGCGCGCCAAAAATGTTGAAGTAGCGCAAACCGATGGTCTTGAAGCCATACGCACGCGCGAAAACGTCCGCGTATTGCTCATTCACCAGCTTGGTCACGGCATACGGCGACAAGGGTTTGCCAATCACGTCTTCGACCTTCGGCAAACCGGGGTGGTCGCCATAGGTTGAACTGGAAGCGGCATAGACAAAACGCGACACCTTGGCATCGCGTGCCGCCACCAGCATGTTCAGGAAGCCATCGATATTGGTGCCATTGGTGTTGATCGGATCTTCCAGCGAACGCGGCACCGAGCCAAGTGCAGCCTGATGCAGGACGTAATCGACCCCCTCGCAAGCAGCTTGGCAATCGCCCTGAACACGGATATCACCCTCAGTGAAGCGAAAACGCGCCCATTGCTCGGAAGTCACCGCATCCCTGATTTGATGCAGGTTGTAGCGGTGGCCGGTGGCAAAGTTATCGAGTCCGACCACGTTCTGATCCAGCTTGAGCAACTGCTCCAGCAGATTGCTGCCGATGAAACCGGCAACGCCGGTAATCAACCAGGTTTTCGGCTGGCTGGGCAACGTGGCGAGGAGTTCGGTATAGGCGGTCATGGGATATTCAGTGTTATGCAGAGTGAAGAACAAGACGGCGATTCCAGCATGGCTGGAATCGCCGTTTGAGCGGAATCAGAGACGCCAGAGTTTGAATCCGGCAGCCTTGATCGCGACCTGATCATAGGCCGATTTGACATCGGTAAAGACACCACCTGGACGCAGCTTCGAGGTCAGTTCAGCCAGCGACATGGCCAGATATTCCTTGTGCGATACCGCCGCGACGACGGCATCGGCATGACTCGGCAGTTGATCCCAAGGCGTCAGGCTGATGCCGTATTCATGTTCCGCTTCCGGCGATTCGGCGATCGGGTCATGCACCAGGACATTGCAGCCGAAGTCCTTCAACTCCTTGACCAGATCGGCCACCTTCGAATTGCGCAGATCCGGGCAGTTTTCCTTGAATGTCAGGCCCAGCACGATGACTTTGGCGCCCTTGACGGTGCAGCCATTGTTGATCATGCCCTTGACGGTCTGCTGCGCGACATAAGCCGCCATGCCGTCGTTGATACGCCGGCCGGCGAGAATGACTTGCGGGTGATAGCCCAGCATTTCGGCTTTGTGGGTGAGGTAGTACGGGTCGACGCCAATGCAATGACCACCGACCAGGCCGGGGCGGAAGGGCAGGAAATTCCACTTGGTGCCGGCGGCCTGCAACACTTCCAGGGTGTCGATGCCGAGGCGGTCGAAGATCAACGCCAACTCATTCATCAGCGCGATGTTCAGGTCGCGCTGGGTGTTTTCGATGACTTTTGCGGCTTCAGCCACTTTGATCGAGCTGGCACGATGTACGCCGGCGACGATCACCGAGGCATACAGTTCGGCGACTGCTTCGGACGTCGGGCCATCATCACCGGACACCACTTTCACGATCTTGGTGATGGTGCGTTCCTTGTCGCCCGGATTTACCCGTTCCGGCGAGTAACCAACATGGAAGTCCTGCTTCCATTTCATGCCGGAGTGCTGCTCCAGCAACGGGATACAGACTTCTTCCGTAGCGCCCGGGTAAACCGTTGATTCATAAACAACGGTGGCGCCCTTCTTCATGTACTTGCCGACCGTGGTGGAAGAACCGACCAGGGGGGAGAAATCGGGAATATGCGCCTCATCAACCGGCGTCGGCACTGCGATGATGATGAAATCGGCTTTCGATATCGTGCTCGGGTCGCTACTGACGCTGAGCCGGGTCGCCGCCTTCAGGTCCGCCGTGCTGACTTCGCCAGTCGGATCACAGTAGTTTTTATAATTGGCAATCTTGCCTTCGGACAAATCAAAACCGATGGTCTCGAATTTTTTGCCAAACTCCACCGCCAGAGGCAGGCCGACGTAGCCCAAACCGACTACAGCAACAATGGTCATGATTTCTCCCAAAAGGAACGAAAAGTGAATCGATCAAACAAACATTCTACCCAAGCAATTGCCTGCCTGTAGCATGACATCGCCATACAACAGTGTGGCAACAACTTAGGGAGCCGGACGATGCCCAACAAACCCGCTTTGCTTTTAACGGCAGCGCTGTTACTTGCATTTAGCACAATCTTCGCGCCCGCTCGGGCAGAGATCACCGATATTCTGCCGCGCATCAAAGCCTCGGTTGCCGGCATCGGCACCGTGCACCCCTTGCGCAGCCCGCGCAACAAGCTGATGGGCACCGGATTTGTCGTTGCCGATGGCCGGCATGTCATTACCAATGCGCATGTCGCACCGACACTGGTCGAAGATGAAAAAGGCGAATCGATAGCGGTATTTCTGCGCACGCCGAATGGCGTCATCGTACGCAAGGCAGAGAAGGTACTCAGTGATCCCGAGCATGACCTGCTGCTGCTCAAGATCGAAGGCGAAGCCTTGTCAGCCTTGCAACTGGGGAATTCCGATGCCGCCCGCGAGGGGAAAATGTATTACTTCACCGGCTTCCCGATTGGTGCCGTACTCGGACTCTACCCCGCCACGCATCGTGCCGGACTTGCCGCCATCGCGCCGGTTTACAGTCCGCCGCCAGGCGCCCGTAATCTGACCGCAAAACTGATCAAGCGTGCCGATAATCCTTTTCTGATGTTCCAGCTCGACGCCACCGCCTATCCGGGAAATAGCGGTAGTCCGCTGTATGACGGCGACACTGGCGAGGTGATCGGCGTAATCAACTCGGTTTTCGTCAAAGGCGCAAAAGAGAATGTCATTCGTGACCCCAGCGGCATCACTTACGCCATCCCGGCCAGATACGTTGAAGCCTTGCTGAAAAGAGCGGGGCTTTAAAAAAGTCGGTTTGATCCGCCAAATATGCATCTAGCCAAATTCCCGCTGCCGCTGGTGGTCGAGATTATCGGCTCGCGGCAATTGCGCTTATTTCTGATCACAGCCCACATAGCTGGCGTCAGCGCCATGTTTCTCGCCGCGCTACCGCCTGTCTCACAATGGTCGGGTGCGGTTGTGTTGACGATCAGCCTGTTGCTTCACTTTCGCCCGCGATCCAATTTCCGCTTGCGTGGAGATGATGAGGGCAAATTGATGGTCTGGCGGGAAGGGAAATGGCAGACAACGCGAATTGCAAACAGCAGCGCGGTTTGGTCATTTTGTATCGTCTTGCGCCTGGCTATCGCCAATCAACCACGATACAGCAACCTGGTGGTGTTGCCGGACAGCTTGCCTGCGACTGACTTCAGGCGGCTCCGTGTCTGGTTGCGCTGGTGTCTGAAGCACGAGGCCGCAACACCCGAAGCCGTCAGCGAGTTACACAATCAATAACGGTAATTCGCCGTATTCAATAGCCAGGGATTGCTGCTTGCCTCATGCGCGGGCAAATGCAGCCACTTTTTGTCACGCGCATTCGACGTATCACGTGCGACGGACGCTTTGTTCGAAACCGGATCAATCCCCCAGCGACGCAACTTGCCGCTATCGGTCATTCGGTCATAGATGGCCTTGTAGAAAGCTGGATCGCTTCCGACCATCATCCAGCGCAGCATGATTTGCGGATCAGCCAACTCGGACCAATTACGCACAGTTGCCGGATCCACCATTTTGCCAAGTGTGTTGGCATAGGCATCAGGAGACATTGCGACGGATGCGAGCGCAGTCATGAAGCGAGGTTCGGTAATCGCATCGAGCCATTCGGCCAGCAATTCTGGATGTTTCGCCACCAGCCCGTTCCTGGTCGGGTCCAGCATGCGCGATAACCAGGCTTCCGGCGTGGCCGGAACGGCTTGTTGGTCTTCGGAAACAATCGATTTAGCCGAATTGAACTCGGCAAGCCGGTCAACGACACGTCCATCTGGTCGCACGACGCGTTCAGTCAGTCGCTTGACCGGTTTTTTCAATGCGTTGGCTTGCGTCGGATCAACCAATGTCCCGATACCGGCATGAGCTTCGACCCATGGCACCGAACAGCAGATCAAACTTATCAACGCAATCAGCTTGCGGCGCTTCATCATCAAAACCCTATTATCCGAACGGAAATCACAATATTAGAAAGATCTTAACATGTGAATCCGGCACAAAACAAAAGGGCGAAACCCTTGGGTTTCGCCCTTTTTTTCCACCAGAACGCGCCGAAATTACCTGGCGGGAACGGGGATGAAGCCAGCCAGCGGGTTGGCGATGTTGCCGTAGGAAGCCGGGTTGATGAACTGACCCCAGGTGCCATAGGTGCTCGGGTTAACCGCAGCGCCGGCCCATTGGGTGTACATGTTGGGGTTCAGCGGAGCCATCATCAGATTCATGTTGGCGGGAGCCAAAGGAGCCATCGCCCAGTTGGTGTACATGTTGGGGTTCAGCGGAGCCATCATCATTTGCAGGACGCGGGGATCCAGGGGAGCAGCCAGCATCTTGGCGTACATGTTGGGGTTCAGCATGGGGGAGATGGCAGCCGTGTAGAAATTCGGGTCCATCGAAGCAGCCAACCACTTGGTGTACATGTTGGGGTCGAGCAAACCGGCGTAGGCTTTCAGGATGTCAGGAGACATGCCAGCCTGGGCCATCTTGGTCATGGTGGCGGGATCCATCAGCTTTTGCATAACGATGATGGAGGTAGCGGGATCCATCATGTTGACCATGGCGGCAAGCGCAGCCTTCGGATCTTTGGCGATATCAACAACCTTGGCGGGATCCAGCAGCTGAGCAGCGGTGGATTCCGGGGTTGCGGGAGCGGATTGGGCAAAAGCGGATTGAGCGACCAGTGCAAGGATCAAGGCGGAAAGCTTTTTCATGTCTACAACTCCTAAATGTTTGAAAAGAAAAGAAGAAATCTGAACAACGGGGTGCAGTATAGAGACCAATATTAGAACTTTCGATTGTCCCGACAATAAGCCGGAAGTGCCGCTTATCACATGTTGCGATTAAACAACATGTGATATTTTGCACAAAAAACAAGCATCGATTCAATCGCCCAGATAGGCCGCCCGGACTTGCGAGTCTTTCGCCAGTTCGGCCGAGGCACCGGACAAGGTGATCTCGCCGCTTTCCATGACGTAAGCACGATGACTGACCTGCAAAGCCAGATTGGCATTTTGTTCGACCAGCAGAATGGTGACGCCCTCGGCAGCGATCATGCCGATCGTTTCGTAGATCTTCTGCACCATCAAAGGCGCCAGGCCCATGCTCGGCTCATCCAGCAACAGCAAACGCGGCCGCCCCATCAAGGCGCGCGCAATTGCCAGCATCTGTTGTTCACCGCCGGAAAGGGTACCGGCAAGTTGTTTGCTGCGCTCCAGCAAACGAGGAAACAACGCATAAGCGCGCGCGATATCGCGCCGCACCGCCTCGCGATCATTGCGCAGATAGGCGCCCATATCGAGGTTTTCCGCCACGGTCAGACGGCCGAAAATGCCACGCCCCTCCGGCACCAAAGCCATGCCGCGCGCGACGATGGCATGCGTCGGCAGTTTATGCAGGCGCTCGCCGGAAAAATGCACGTTGCCATGCGGCTTGACCAGCCCCATCAGGCCTTTCAGCGTGCTGCTCTTGCCGGCGCCGTTGGCGCCGATCAAGCAAACCAGTTCACCCTCATCGACATGGAAATCAATTCCGCGCACGGCCTGGATGCCGCCGTAAGCCACCTTCAGCCCGCTAACCTTGAGCAAGCTCATGCCGGCGTGCCTCCCAGATAAGCCGCGATCACCGCCGCATCCCGCTGCACACTGGCGGCATCGCCTTCCGCGATCTTGCGGCCGTAATCGAGCACCGCAACGCGGTCGCACAGACCCATGACCAGCTTCACATCATGTTCGATCAGCAACAACGTGACACCACCTTCGCGCACGCGCTGGAAAAGCTCACCCATCTGGCGCCGCTCGCTCGGATTCATTCCCGCCACCGGTTCATCCAGCGCCAGCAACTTTGGCTCGGTCGCCAGCGCGCGGGCAACTTCGAGACGACGTTGATCGCCATAAGCAAGGTGGCCGGCCAAGGTACGGCCCTTTTTATGCAGGCCGACGTAGTCCATCAGATGGCGTGCTTTATCGCGAATATCAGCTTCTTCTGCGCGCGTGCGGCGATCACGCAGAACCGCGCCGAGGATGCCGGTGCGACTGCGCGCATGACGACCGACCATGACGTTTTCCAATGCCGTCATGTTGGCGAACAGGCGGATGTTCTGGAACGTGCGCGCGAAGCCGCGTTCGACGATCTGATGCGGCTTCAGGCCCTGCAAGGCGGCGCCATCGAGCTTAACCTCGCCCGCCGTCAAACTGTAGAGACCGGTCATGCAATTGAACAACGTCGTCTTGCCGGCGCCGTTGGGCCCCATCAGGCCGTAGATCTCGCCCAGGCGCACATCAAGAGAAACGTCTTCCAATGCCGCCAGGCCGCCAAAGCGTTTGGTGACACCGGAAACACGCAACAAGGAATCCTTGTTCATGCTTTGGCGTCGTAAAGATCGGCCTGTTCCTGATCAGCGACGCCATCTTCGGCGGCAAACTCTCGCTTGCGCTGGCGTGAAGGCAACAGGCCGGCAGGCCGATACAGCATCATCGCAACCAGCGCGACACCGAACAGCAGCATGCGCAGATCGGAAGGATCAACCACGACGTGGCCCAATGTAGCGCGTTGCAAATCGCCCAGATAACGCAGTGCCTCGGGAATCACCGTCAGCAACACCGCGCCGAGAATGACACCGGGAATATTGCCCATGCCACCGAGCACGATCATGCACAGCACCAGAATCGATTCCCACAGATTGAAACTTTCCGGACTGATGAAGCCCTGGAAGGCCGCAAACAAACCGCCCGCGAGTCCGCCGAAAGTGGCCCCCATGGCGAATGCCAGCAGCTTCATGTTGCGTGTGTTGACGCCCATCGCCGCCGCCGCGATTTCGTCTTCACGAATCGCCGCCCAGGCACGCCCGATGCGCGAATCCTGCAAACGCATGGCGATGAAGATGGCGAGCAGGGTAAAGGCCAGAAACAGGTAGTAGTAGAAATAAGTCGGCGGGAACGTCATGCCGAAAATGTGCAGCGGCTTGCCGAAGGAGAACCCGGCGATGCTGATCGGATCGATCAGATTGATCCCCTGCGGGCCGTTGGTCAGGTTGAACGGCGCATTCAGATTGTTCATGAAGATGCGAATGATCTCGCCAAAACCCAAGGTGACGATGGCCAGGTAATCGCCGCGCAAACGCAAGGTCGGCGACCCAAGCAGGACGCCGAACAGACCTGCCAGCATGGCGCCGATCGGCAGCACCAGCCAGAACGGCAGATGCAGGCCGAAATGCGGACTCGCCAGCCAGGCATAGAGATAGGCGCCGATGGCGTAGAACGCGATATAGCCGAGATCGAGCAGGCCGGCATAACCGACGACAATATTCAAACCGATCGCCAGCAAGACGTAGAGCAGCACGAAATCGAGTACCCGCACCCAGGAATTTCCCAGGCCGAAGCCCATGATGAAAGGCAGTGCGGCGAGCAGCACCGCCAGCAGAATGGCGGTCAGACGCGGCCGCTTGCGCAACCCGTCAAGCACGATTGGCAACCCGTTCGCCGAGCAGCCCGGAGGGCCGGAACACCAGCACTGCAATCAGCACGAAGAAGGCGAACACATCCTGATAATGGCTGCCCAGGAAACCGCCGGTGATGTCGCCGATGTAACCGGCACCGAGCGCCTCGATGACGCCGAGCAACAAGCCGCCCAGCATCGCCCCCGCGATATTGCCGATGCCGCCCAGCACTGCGGCTGAAAAAGCCTTCAGGCCAAGCATGAAACCCATGTAGTAATGCGCCAGTCCGTAATAGGCACTGACCATGACGCCGGCAATCGCGGCAATTGCAGCGCCGATGATGAAAGTGGCAGAAATCACCCGATCCACGTTCACCCCCATCAGTTCGGCGACTTCCTTTGATTGCGCGGTCGCACGCATGGCGCGACCGAGCCGCGTCCGCTCAACCAGCAGCCAGAGACCGGCCATGATGGTGAAAGCCAGCACCACGATGCTGATCTGCAGCAGACTGATATGGGCGCCGAGGAACTCGTATCTGGTGGTGGGCAGAATCTCCGGGAACGACACGTACTGACGGCCCCAGATCAGCATGGCCAGATTCTGCAGAATGATCGACACGCCAATCGCGGTAATCAGCGGCGCCAGGCGGGGCGCTTTGCGCAACGGTCGATAGGCGACCTTTTCGATACCGAAGGCCAACAGCATGCAGGCCGGGATCGCCACCAAAATGCCGCCCAGCACGACCAGAATGCCGGGCATATCGGGCGCGACGCCGACCAGAATGCCGATCACTGTCAGCGCCACCATGGCGCCGATCATGGTCACCTCACCATGCGCGAAGTTGATCAGTTCAAGAATGCCGTAAACCATGGTGTAGCCAAGCGCAACCAGCGCATAGATGCTACCCAGCACAAGGCCGTTGACGAGCTGTTGGGTGAAGATGTCCATGGCGGGCGCAGGGGGCGTGGATTCGTCATTCTCGCGCAAGCGGGAATCCAGTTCGTTGGTCAAACCTTAATCAGATTGACACTCTGGATTCCCGTTTTCACGGGAAGGAAAGCT
>JBBQQT010000009.1:0-44349 GCA_038215555.1 Burkholderiales bacterium
GACGTCCGTTTCGCCGATTACCGCCAGCCTGACAGCTTCGAGGCGCTGATCGACGAGCGCACCAAGGCGATCTTCTGCGAGTCGGTCGGCAACCCGCTCGGCAACGTCACCGACTTCGAAAAACTGGCTGAACTGGCGCACGCGCACGGTATACCGCTGATCGTCGACAACACCGTGCCGACGCCGTATCTGTGCCGGCCGTTCGAACACGGCGCCGACATCGTCGTGCATGCGCTGACCAAGTACCTCGGCGGCCATGGCAACAGCATCGGCGGCATGATCGTCGACTCCGGCAAATTCCCCTGGGCCGAACATAAAGTGCGCTTCGCCCGCCTGAACGAGCCGGATGCGTCCTACCACGGCGTCGTTTACACCGAAGCGCTCGGCGCCGCCGCCTTCATCGGCCGCGCTCGCGTCGTGCCGCTGCGCAACATGGGCGCGGCGATCTCGCCGTTCAACAGCTTCCTGATCCTGCAAGGTATCGAAACCCTGCATCTGCGCATGGACCGCATCTGCGAAAACGCCCAGCACATCGCGGAAAAATTGCGCGCGCATCCGCAAGTCTCCTGGGTGCAATACGCCGGTCTGTCCGACTCGCCGTTCAAACCGCTGGCCGACAAATACATGGGCGGCAAGGCCTCCGGCATCGTCTCCTTCGGCATCAAGGGCGGCCGCGAAGCCGGCGCGAAGTTCATCGACGCGCTCAACCTGATCGTCCGCCTGGTCAACATCGGCGACGCCAAGAGCCTGGCCTGCCACCCGGCCACCACCACGCACCGCCAACTGTCGCCGGAAGAATTGGCCAAGGCGGGCGTGTCGGAAGACTTGGTGCGGCTGTCGATCGGCATCGAGCATATCGACGACCTGATGGCGGATATCGAGCAGGCCTTGAACGCGGCGAATTAAGCTGTCGGCTTGAAGCAAAACGGCCCACTAAAGCGGGCCGTTTTGCTTTTCGGCTAATTGCCATCCAGCGAAAGATCGAAGACGTTACGGTTTTTTACCTGAAGTGAATGGCTGGTTTCGACCCGGAAGAGACGCTCTGCCTTTGGCGTCATGGATGACAGGTTCCAGAGATTGAGCCGCCATTGACGCGAGGATCGTCGCTGACGGCTTATCGGCCATTTCAGACGGACAGGCGGTGACGATGAGTTGGGTGAACGTCAGTGAATAGCGCTATTCAGCTCGTAATTTTCTTGCGCGGGCGTGGCTGCGCCTTCTTCTGGTTCGCTTTTGAAACGCGATACATCGGCACGGTAACAATGGGCAGGCCCAAGCGGCCGCAACTCGATTGCACATATTCGCGCCAATATGGCCAAACATGATAGCCAACATGCTGTTTCGAGAAGGCGTCCTTGGCTTCATCACTGATACACGCACCCGGTTTGACCAAGTATTCAGCCACGAAGGTTGCGCTGATTTCCACCACTACACCTGAAGCCGGGTCGTCACCTTGCATCAGGCCGGGGTCGGAAAGACGCAGGCCGCAATTGAAATGAACCTTGAACAGCAGGTGCGTTTCGCCTGTCTTGTCGTCCTGCACGGCAAGATCGTTAAGCAGGGTAGTGCCGGCCCGTGTTTGGACGATCAAGTCTTTATCGCCCAGGCGGGGGTCGAAATCATCGTGTTGCTTGATCGTGGTGCTGCGCAAGAAGACGCCTTGCACGCCCAGATTTTCAATGGCTTCGTCGATCGGGTTCGTGCTCATGCTACATGGCCTCTTGCCATTCAACGCCGTCATTGGCTGCCATGTATTCAAAACTCCCGGGCCGGAATGATCTTGCGACATAGATCACATGGCCGCTTGGTTCCCAGTCTTCATCCGCTTGGCGGTATTCCGAAAGCTTGATTGCCACCTTCTGGCCCAGCGAGTGGGAGATATCCGCCAGTGTGCGCAAGGTCATGTTGCGGCTACCGTTGAGCAGTTGGGTAATGTTCGCTTTACTGGTGCCAAGCAGGGCGGCAAGGTCTGTCTTGGTTATGCCTTTGCGCTCCATCACCGCCCAGATTTCCTCGGCGGCATCGATAATTAGGCTTTCTTCGGCAAACAGTCGTTGGTTGAAATCTGATGCGCTAAGCCAGGTTTTGGTGCTGGTGTTCATGGCGTTCTCGCTAAGGATGGTTCGGATCATGGTGTTTGCGGTTGCTGAGCATGCGTGTTTTGTCTTCGGTGGCTAGCTTGGGCCAGGTCTTGTAGATGAAGTGACTGATCATGAAAACGCCGCGTTGTTCCGAGTGATACCAGCCATAGGCCCTTAATCCACAGCGTGCCTTGATGGCGAAAAACTTGTCACCTTGCGAGTTGAACTGATCCGGCGAGCGCAACTTTCCGAAATCAGCCAGCCTTAGCGCTAGCGCACGCAATTGCGCTTCACAGGCTGGGGTGGCGTGCGCCGCCGCGACCAGCCAGCTTGATTCCGCGTCAGGCGTTTGATCAATGCGAAGCAGCTTTCCCTTGCAAAATAGCAAGTGTGTTAATTTATGTGTTAACTATTTGGTTGAGTTGGGGGCGAATATTTCGCCCTGTTGTTTGCGAGCAAATCAGCACCGACTAGGGTGCCTGACGCTGATTTCAATTTTTTCGGGACATGGTAACTAAACGGTATTCGGGACAGGTACACATTTCCTATCTTTTGTTTATCAGTTCAGTCGTAAAGCGACCGTCCGTTTCGGCCGATCTTGAGACGGTCGCCGCACCTCGGCTGAACTTCCGCTGCTGGCCGGCAGCACTCGTTTGCGTATCCTTTGATCGGCCCCACCACACATAACGTGTACAGCAGTTATACGGAGGCCGCAGCCATGAATTTCAATCTCTACCTCGACGCCGAAACCGGTCAACAGCTCAATCTTGTGGCCAAGCAGGTGGGTGAGAATCGCAATGCCCTGGTTCGCCGGGCGGTAAGCGAGTGGTTGAACCGACATGGCAAACCACAATGGCCTGATGAAGTGCTCACCTTCCGGGGTATGGCCGACGTGCCCCCGTTCGAGGCCGACAGAGACAGCATCAAGCAGCCAGTCGCCGATCCGCTGGCATGAGGTATCTGCTCGATACCTGCACGGTCTCCGATTTCGTCAAGGGCCACCCGAACGTCCTGGCGCGCATCAAAGCCACGCCGCCGAACCTGATCGTTGTATCTGTGCTGACGCGCATGGAGGTGGATTACGGCCTCGCGCTCAACGCCGAGCGGGCAAGAAGGCTGACTCCCATACTGGATGCCTTCTTCTCGCTGGCTTCCTCCAGCCATGGCATACGCCTCACCCGCCACATATTCGTGGCGAACCGGTGCAACTTCCTCAAAGGCTAGGTATTCGACTTCGGTCAGGCTGTGTTTTTCAGCAAGCAGCATGATTCATTCCTCTATTCAAAGCCAGACCGAGTTTACCTGTGACGCTTACACCCCCGCGTCGGCCTTCAGCGCTTCCGCCTTGTCGGTGGCTTCCCAGGTGAATTCCGGTTCGTCGCGGCCGAAGTGGCCGTAGGCGGCAGTCTTGCGGTAGATCGGGCGCAGCAGGTCGAGCATCTGGACGATACCTTTCGGACGCAGGTCGAAATGGCGCATGACCAGTTCGGTCAGTTTTTCGTCTGTCACCTTGCCAGTGCCGTAGGTTTCGACCATCACCGAGGTCGGCTTGGCGACGCCGATGGCGTAGGAAATCTGCACCAGGCATTTGCTGGCGAGGCCGGCAGCAACGATGTTCTTGGCGACGTAGCGGCCAGCGTAGGCGGCGGAACGGTCGACCTTGGACGGGTCCTTGCCGGAGAACGCGCCGCCGCCGTGCGGGGCTGCGCCGCCGTAGGTATCGACGATGATCTTGCGGCCGGTGAGACCGGCGTCGCCGTGCGGGCCGCCGATTTCGAACACGCCGGTCGGGTTGACCAGGTATTTGATGTCGCCCTTGATCAGTTCCTTGGGCAGCACCGGCTGAATGATGTCTTCGATGATCGCGTCGATGGCGGCCTGCTTCATGCGCTTGCCGCCGTTGATCGCTTCCGCCATTTCCGGACTGTGCTGGGTGGAGAGGACAACGGTATCGATGCTGTCCGGCTTGCCGTCGATGTAACGCAGGGTGACTTGTGATTTGGCATCCGGGCGCAGCCAGGGCAGGCGGCCGTCCTTGCGCAGCATGGCCTGGCGTTCGACCAGACGGTGTGCCAGGTAAATCGGCATCGGCATCAGCGAGTCGGTTTCGTCGCAGGCATAGCCGAACATCAGGCCCTGGTCGCCGGCGCCTTGGTCGAGGTTATCGTCATAAGCGCGATCGACGCCCTGGGCGATGTCGGCGCTCTGCTGGCCGTAGCAGACATGCACCGAACAGCCGTCGGCGTCGAAGCGCAGGTTCGGGTCGGCGTAGCCAATGCTGCGAATGGTTTCGCGCGCCACCTTGGCGTAATTGACGTTGGCATTGGTGGTGATTTCGCCGGCCAGGACGACCAAGCCGGTGCTCACCAGGGTCTCGGCTGCAATGCGCGAGTGCTTGTCCTGCGCCAGGATGGCGTCGACGATGGCATCGGAAATCTGGTCGGCGACCTTGTCCGGATGGCCTTCCGAGACGGATTCGGAAGTGAAGTAGTAATTTTTGCTCATGGTGTGGCTCCTGTGTGATTCCCCGTTGGTTGATCGGCTTGTTTGTTCAACGTACGACTCCGGGGACAGGAGCTGGACGCTTTAGCTGAATTTATATCCCGCCCGCAAGTTGTCTGGATTAACGCGGCGGCTGGATAATTCTAGGGGTCCACCTTCCTTCAGGTCAAACCCGCCTTGCTTTTATTTCTCCGTGTCTTTGCGTTGCTGCCCTTGCCGTTGGTACATTTTCTTGGCGTGTTGCTGGGTTTGCTGAGTTTGCTGCGGCCGCGCCATCGCCAGGTCATCGCGGATAATCTGCGTCAAGCCGGTTTGTATTCGCCCGGATTGCTGGTCAAAACCAGCATTGAGTTCGGCAAGGGGCTGGCTGAATTAATGCCGATCTGGCTGCGTCCGCTTGATGAAGTGACTGGCTGGGTGCGCGAGGTGCAGGGTTGGGAACATGTCGATGCGGCGCGTGCAGCGGGCAAAGGTTTGATCGTGCTGGGGCCGCATCTGGGTTGCCTGGAACTGGCAGGCTTGTATCTCGCCGCGCGTCTGCCGATCACCGCGCTGTATCGTGCCCCGCGTCAGGCCTGGGCGCATAAGTTGATGCAATCCGGCCGCAATCGGGGCCAGGCGAAAATGGTGGAACCCAACCTGGGTGGCGTGCGCGCCTTGTTGACGGCGCTGAAACACAATGAAGCGGCCTGGGTGCTGCCGGATCAAAAGGCGAATAAAGGCGAGGGCGCCTGGGCGCCTTGGTTTGGGCGCTGGGCTTATATGCCGACGCTGTTGTACCGGCTGGCGGGGGCTTCCGGCGCCGAGCCGTTGTTGTTCTACTGCGAGCGGTTGGGTTGGGGACGTGGCTATCGCTTGATCATTGAACCGCTGCCGGCATTGCCAGGGGAAACCAAGGTGGCTATGCGTATTGTCAATCTGGCGTTGGAGGCATCAGTGCGCCGCATTCCGGAACAGTATTTGTGGAGTTACCGGTTGCATCGACTGAATGCCAATGAAACTCCACCACAGGAACTGCCATGAGAATTCTGGGAATCGTAACGCTCTGGCTGCTCTGGCGCCTGCTGTCAACGCGGGCGCTAGGCTGGGCAGGGGAACGGCTAGGCAGCGTGTTATCCGTATTGGCGCGCGGACGTCGGCACGTCGTGGAGACCAATCTGCGCTGCTGTTTTCCGGAGCTGGATGCGACGGCGCGGCATGATTTGATGAAGCGGCACTTCCGCGCTTTTGGGCGGGCGGCGTTACTGGAAACGATCTGTTGGTGGGGCGACCGCGCTGACATCGAGGGTCTGGTGCGTATCGAAGGCATGGAAAACCTCGCCCCGCATCGCGGCAAGCCGCTGATTTTGTTCACCCCCCACTTTGTCGGCGTCAGTGTCGGCGGTATTCGGCTGACCTGTGAACTCGCGCCAATGGTCGATATCTACAGCCCGATCAAAAACCCATTGCTGAATGCCCTGGTGCACCGCGCTCGCCAGCGCTTCGGCGCATCCGAGCTGTACAGCCGCGCGGAGGGCATTCGTCCGGTGCTCAAGGCGATCAAGCGCGGCCTGCCTTTTTACTATCTGCCGGACATGGATTACGGCCGCAAGGACGCGATCTTTGTGCCTTTCTTTGGCGTTTCCGCCGCCACCATCACCGGGTTGTCCCGCATTGCGCGCGCCAGCGGCGCGATGGTTGTGCCCTGTATCACGCGGCAGGAAGCCGGCGGCTATGTGATGCGGTTCTATCCGGCCTGGGACAATTTCCCGACCGACGATGTCGAGGCGGATACGCGCCGCATGAATGCCTTTCTGGAAGACCGTATTCGGGAAATGCCGGAGCAGTATTTCTGGGTGCACAAGCGCTTTAAAACGCGCCCTGTGGGCGAAGCGAGTTTGTATGGATGAAATCGAAATCAGCCCGCTGCGCATCGATGAGGTCGAAGCCCTGGTTGAACTGGCTGGCTGTATCTGGCGCGCGCACTATCCGGGCATCATTTCGCTGGAACAGATCGACCACATGCTGGAACAGCGTTACCGGCCGGTGCTGGTGCGTCAGTTCATGGCGCGTGGCGACCTCTGGCTGGCGGCACGGGCGGCCGGCGAACTGGTCGGTTTTGCCCACGGCCATCCGCTCGCCGAGGCTGATTACAAACTCGACAAGCTCTATGTCGATCTCGACTGGCAGCGCCAGGGCATCGGTGGCGCGTTGATCAACGAAGTCGCGGTGCGGGCCAGTCGGCGCGGGTTTTCGCGTCTGGTGCTGCGGGTTAACCGGCAAAACCAGCAAGCGATCGACGCGTATTTGAAACAAGGCTTCACCGTTGCCACGATTCACCTGGAAGACATCGGCGGCGGCCACGTGATGGACGATTATGTGATGACCAAGGACCTGACATGAACTTCAAGAATCCCGATCCTGCTGAAATCAAGGCGCTGTTGCAGCGCGTCAAGATCATCGCCGTGGTCGGCCTGTCGCCGAAACCCGATCGACCCAGTTTCGGCGTCTCGCAAGCCATGCAACGCTTCGGCTATCGCATCGTCCCGGTGCGCCCAGCGCTGGATTCGGCCTTGGGCGAGAAGGCGTATGCCAGGCTGGCCGATATTCCGTTTCCGGTCGATCTGGTCAATGTCTTCCGTGAATCGGCGGCGATTCCCGGTGTGGTTGAAGAAGCCTTGGCGATCAACGCACCGGCGATCTGGATCCAGGAAGGCATCGTGCATGAGGCAGCCGCGGAAAAGGCGCGCGCCGCCGGTCTGACGGTGGTGATGGATCGCTGCATTTACAAAGACTTCATGCGCTACATGCCGTGATGGTGTCGGCATGAACCTGGAAACCTGGGAGTTGCTGTCCTACGTGGTTACGGTAGTCGGCTTGCCGTTTGCCATCGCGGCGTATTTTTTTGATCAGCGCAAGGAGCGCGAGAACGAGGAAGAGGCGATCTGGCAACAACTATCCGATGCCTATATTGATTTCCTGGAAATCGTGCTGGCCAATTCCGACCTGAAATTGCGCAGTCAGACCTCGACGCCAAACCTCACCGATGAGCAGCGCGAGCGCAAGTGGGTGGTGTTCGACATGCTGATTTCGCTGTTCGAACGCGCCTATCTGCTCGCCTATGAACCCGAGATGGACGAAAAGCAGGATCGGCGCTGGCATTCGTGGGATGACTACATGCGCGAGTGGTGCCAGCGTGTGGAATTTCGTACCCATTTGCCTGAGTTGCTGCGTGGCGAAGACCCGGATTTCGCCCATTACATCCTGCGCCTGGCGCAAGAGGAGTCATCCTTGACACAGCAGTTGACCACTCCTCAGCCCTCTTGAAGTCGACAAGGCATTTGATGGATTTTTCTCCGATAGCCGTCGCCTGTTGCGTGAGTCCGCTACGCGTCCGATTACGGGGTGGAGAAGCCGTCTGGCTGCGTTGCTCCTCCTCGCCATGCCTGGGGGCATGACTCGTTGTCGCGCCTTGCCAGCCAACTTCTCCACCCCATACTCGGACGCGTTCAAGCGCCGTCTCAAGGATCATGCCCAGCATCTACGACCTGAAACCCGCGTTCCAGAACCTGTTGCGCCCCGCGGTGCGTGGCTTGGCACAGGCCGGTTTTACCGCCAACCAGGTGACCTTGGCGGCGATGGCGCTGTCGTTCGCCACCGGCGCGATGATCGCGCTGCAACCTTCTCAAACCGGTTTGCTGCTGTTGCTGCCTGGCGTGATGTTTCTGCGCATGGCGTTGAATGCCGTCGATGGCATGCTGGCGCGCGAGCACAACCAGAAGTCGCGCCTGGGCGCGGTGCTCAACGAACTCTGCGATGTGCTGTCGGATGCTGCGCTGTATCTGCCGCTGGCGCTGGTGGTCGGCTTTGGGGGCAAGTACGGCGCGGCGTTGGTGGTGTTGATCGTCGTGCTGGCGACCGTTTCCGAAATGACCGGCGTGCTGATGCAGACGCTGGGCGCATCGCGCCGCTACGACGGGCCGATGGGCAAGAGCGATCGCGCTTTCATCTTCGGCGCGCTTGGTCTTGCGGTGGGCTTGGGGGCACCAACTGGGATGTGGCTGACCGGCGTGCTCGCCGTGGTCGCAGTATTGCTGGTGTTCACCATCATCAACCGCGCTAAACGCGGTCTGGCTGAGGAGACAAACTGATGTTCAGCGTCCTGACTCCCAACGCCGCCGCATTTTTGGCCGGTATCTTTGGCATTCTGCTGATCGCCAGTCTGATCGTGTTCGGGCTCAAACGCGCCCATCCTGAAAAGGACTACGACGAGCTCACGTCGCGGGTGAATTCCTGGTGGGTGATGGCCGGTGTGTTTGCCGCTGCGATGGCGTTGTCGCCAACGCTGTCGCTGATCTTCTTGGCTTTCGTCAGTTTTCTGGCGCTGAAGGAATACCTGTCGCTGATCCCGACTCGCCGTGCCGACCGGCGCGTGTTGTTCTGGGCTTATCTGACTATCCCGGCGCAGTTTTACTGGGTGGCGATTGGCTGGTACGGCATGTTCATCATCTTCATTCCGGTCTACCTGTTCATGTTTTTGCCGATGCGCATGGTGCTGATCGGCGATACCACCGGTTTCCTGCGCGCCGCCGGCAGCCTGCACTGGGGGTTGATGCTGACCGTGTTCAACCTGTCGCACATGGCGTTTCTGCTGGTGCTGCCGCTCGACGTCAATCCGGCTGGTGGCGCGGCAGGACTGGTGCTGTTCCTGATGTTTTTGACCCAGTTCAACGATGTGGCGCAGTACGTCTGGGGCAAACTGTTCGGCAAGCACAAGATCATCCCCAAGGTCAGCCCGAAGAAAACCTGGGAAGGATTTCTTGGCGGCATTTTGACTACCACGTTGGCGGCCTGGGCGCTGGCGCCGTATCTGACGCCGCTGGTCGGCTGGGAAGCGCCGGTGGCAGGTCTGCTGATCGGTTTGGCCGGCTTTGTCGGCGACGTCAACATCTCGGCGCTGAAGCGCGATCTCGGCATCAAGGATAGCGGCAGTCTGATTCCGGGCCACGGCGGCATTCTGGATCGGGTCGACAGCCTGACCTTCACCGCGCCGTTGTTCTTCCATTTCTTGTATTACCTGCACTATTGATGCGCATAAAAATAGCCGTCACCCCGGCGCAGGCCGGGGTCCAGAAGAAGTGGCACGGACTGGTTTCCGACTTTCGCCGAAATGACGCCAGCATATGAATCATTTTTTACGTCTCGCCTTTTTCGCCCTGATTGCCCGGCCCATCGCGCTGATCGTGCTCGGCCTCAACCTGCGCCATCGCGAACGCCTGCCGCTGAACGGCCCGGCGATCATCGCCGCCAATCACAACAGCCACCTCGATACGCTGGTGCTGCTGTCGCTGTTCCCGCTCAGGTTATTGCCGAAGTTGCGCCCGGTAGCGGCGGCAGACTACTTCACGGTGAATCCGCTGCTGGCCTGGTTTTCGCTCAACGTGATCGGCATCCTGCCGATCAAGCGCGAGGCGAAAGGCGGTGCCGATCCGCTCAAGCCGTGCGAGATGGCACTCGAACGCGGCGAAATTCTGGTGCTGTTTCCGGAAGGCAGCCGTGGCGAGGCGGAAGTGATGGGGCGCTTCAAACGTGGCATCGCGGTGTTGGCGGCCCGGCGACCGGAGGTGCCGGTGACGCCGATTTTTCTGCACGGCCTTGGAAAAGCGCTGCCGAAGGATGACCCGATTCTGGTGCCGTTTTTCTGCGATGTATTCGTCGGCGAGGCGATGTTCGGCAATCCGGAGCAGGCTGTTTTCATGACCGAGTTGACGACTCGAATGCACGCATTGGCGAACGAGTTGCCGCGAGAGCTGGTCGTTGAAATGTCGCTACGGCAAGAAGAAAACTGAATCCGTCTGTATGTAATCCCCTTACGGGGGCAGGCGAATGATTTTCTGCGCTTGGCCGGCAAGAATGCCGCTCCATGAACGCAAGCAAACCTTTTCTCGATCCTTCCCAGGACACCGCTGTTGCCTGGGCTCGTCGTAAAGAAACCATCCTCGTCACGCTGAAAATGTTCAGGATGACGCTGGACGCCGTGCGCCGGCATTCGGAATGGGTGGAATCTCGGCACGACATCAGCTCCGTCGATCTCTGGGCGCTATGGGAACTGGCGCAAACCCCCGGGCTGCGCGCGGTCGATCTGGCCAAGGCCATGGCTTTGCCGCGGCCAAACACCGAGTCGCTGCTTGACGGGCTGCTCAAGCGCGGTCTGTTGCGTGTGGAATCCGACCCGCAATCGACCGCGCCCGGCGTTTATTTTGTTACTTTCGATGGTCAACGCATCGCCGATGCCTCGCCGCAATTTGGCCAGGGCGTGCTGAAAGCGGCGATGAACAATCTGCCTGACGATGCCCTGCTCAATCTGGCGCAAGCCATGAGCGATCTGGTGCAGAACCTGCCCTTTCTCGAACAGAGCGCGGCATTGCAACCGATGGCTGAACTGCTTCGCCCGGGCGGTCTTGCACAAGCGGCAAGGCCGAATAAGTTAAGCCCTGATAAGCAGGTGCTCCCGTCTGATATTTAAGGAACCGATATGGATATGCAAATCGATCTTTTTCTTGTCTCACTGCAAACTTTCTGGGGCCAGATTGCCCTCTTCATGCCCAAGCTGCTGGCCGCTTTGCTGATGATTTTGGCAGGCTGGGTGCTGGCGCGCGTATTGCGCAGCGGCGTGCGGCGCGGCCTCGAAGCGCTGGGTTTTGGCCGCATGGCGGAGCGCTCGGGACTGGAAGCGCTGGTCAAGCAGGGCGGGGTCGATCTGTCGCTGGCCGGCGTTATCGCCGGCACCATCTATTGGCTGGTGTTGCTGGTGGTGGCCGTCTCGGCGGCCAGCAGTCTGGGGCTCGATTCCCTCGCCAGCCTGGCCAACAAGATGGCGCTGTTCCTGCCGAACGTGCTGGTCGCGATCTTCATTCTGGTGTTCGGCACGCTGTTCGCCCGCCTGGTCAATCGTCTGGTGTTTGCTTCGCTCAACAATGCCAAGTTCCCCGGCGCGCTGACCGCCAGTACGGCGTGTGAATACACGGTTCAGATCTTTGCGTTCTTTCTCGCCCTGGAACAACTCGGCATTGGCACCACGTTGCTGACCGTCGCGTTCGCCATCGTCTTCGGCGGCTTCGTGCTGACCATGGCGCTGGCGTTCGGACTCGGCGGCCGTGATTGGGCGGCGGATCGAATCAAGGGTTGGACCAACAAGCAGTAACGCCGCTTCAGTCGTTGCGTCAGTCGGTCGCATGAAATGCCGGCGGCGGCGATAATGCCGGCATGAATACCCTAAAGGGCACCAGACTCAAGTTCACCAAGATGCACGGCGCCGGCAACGACTTTGTCGTGCTGGATGGCGTCAGGCAAAACATCGATCTGACGCCGGCCCAATATCAGGCGCTGGCCGACCGCCATGTCGGCATCGGCTGCGACCAGATTCTGCTGGTTCAGGCGGCTACCCGCACGGACTGCGATTTTCGTTATCGCATCTTCAATGCCGATGGCGGCGAAGTGGAGCAGTGTGGCAATGGCGCCCGCTGCTTTGTTCGTTTCGTGCATGACCAGGGGTTGACGCCGAAGCAGGAAATCCGCGTCGAAACCGCCTCCGGCATCATCGTGCCGAAGCTGGAAGACGATGGCCGCGTCACCGTCAACATGGGGCGGCCGCGCTTCGAACCGGACGAGATTCCATTTCAGGCCGCAGCCCGGGAAGTCACCTATCGACTCGATGTGGCTGGCCGCGAACTGGAAATCTCCGCCGTTTCAATGGGCAATCCGCATGCGGTCTGGCGGGTTGATGACGTCGAATGTGCGCCGGTTGCCGAGTTGGGGCCGCAGATCGAACATCACCCGCGTTTCCCGCAACGGGTCAACGTCGGTTTCATGCAGATCGTCAACCGCGAGCAGATCCGCTTGCGCGTGTTCGAACGCGGCAGCGGCGAAACCCTGGCCTGCGGCACCGGCGCTTGTGCCGCGGTGGTGGCCGGCATCTCGCGCGGCCTTCTGACCAGCCGGGTCAGCGTCGAGACCCGCGGCGGCGAACTCGTCATCGCCTGGGCTGGCGAGGGCAATCCAGTATTCCTGACCGGCCCAGCGGTCACCGTTTTTCACGGCGAGATTGAAATCCAACAAGCGTTACCAGAACTCATAGGCCAACCATGAACCTCACTCCAGAACAGATCAGCGATTTCCTCAAACTCAATCCGGATTACTTCGCCAGTCATCCTGAAATGCTGACTGAAATTACTGTGCCGCATCCTTACAGCAGCCAGGCGATTTCGTTGGGCGAGCGGCAAGTGCTGGCGTTGCGCGACAAGTCGCGCGGGCTGGAATTGAAGTTGCGCGAGTTCATCCAGTTCGCGGAAGAAAACGACGCCATCGGCGACAAGCTGCACAAGGTCGCACTTGATCTGATGCACGCGCGCAGCCTGGATGCAGTCTTCCAGTCGCTGGCGCTGAACCTGTCGGAGAGCTTCTCGATTCCTCACAGCACGCTGCGTGTCTGGGCCGATCGGCCGCCCGCCGGTTCGTCCGACATGCCGGAATTTGCGGCTGTCAGTGCCGATATCAAAGTGTTGATGACCGGCCTGACGCAGCCGCGATGCGGCGCTGATATGCCGGATGAAATTCGCGCCTGGTTCGGCTCGGTGGGGCCGAACCAGAAGTCCTTCGCGCTGGCGCCGCTGCGTGAAGAGAACCTGGATGGCCTGCTGGTGCTGTCGTCGGAAGATGCAAAACGGTTTTATCCGGAAATGGGCACGCTTTACCTGACCTGGCTGGCGGAACTCAGCGGCGCGGCAATTTCACGTTTTCTGTGAACTTTCGTGCCAGCCGAAGGCCTGCTTTCGACTCCGATCGTCGCCTTTCTGGCTTCCCTGACGGCGCGACATTACAGCCCCGCCACTGTCGATACCTACACCTTCGATCTACGGCATTTGCTGGAACGGGTCGACGAAGTCGAGCCGGCCAGTCTGACTTCGCATGACATTCGGCGGGCGCTGGCGGTTTTGCACAGCAAAGGCCTGAAACCGAAAACGTTGGCGCGCACGCTATCGGCCTGGCGCAGTTTCTTCAACTACCTGGCGCGGCAGAATGCGGTGCAGGCGAATCCCTGTCTTGGCTTGCGGCCGCCGAAGAGCGAGAAGAAGTTGCCCAATGCGCCCAGCGTCGATGCGATGGCGCATTTGCTTGAAGCCGAAGCGGATGACGTCTGGTCGGTTCGCGATCTGGCGATGTTCGAACTGATGTATTCCGCCGGTCTGCGGCGCGCGGAATTGATCGGTCTGGATATTGCCGGACTCGATCTGACGGCCGGCGAAGTCACCGTCACCGGAAAAGGTTCCAGGATGCGTATCGTGCCGGTCGGCAGCAAAGCGCTGGCGGCGGTGCGCAACTGGTTGGCCATGCGCGCCAATGTGGCACGGGACGATACCGAGGCGTTGTTTGTCGGCGCGCGCGGCGCAAGAATTTCGGCCACGGTGTTGGCGCTGGCATTGAAGCAACTGGCGCAGCGGCAGGGAATCACCGCGCATATGCATCCGCATGCTTTGCGGCATGCGTTTGCCAGCCATGTGTTGCAGTCATCCGGTGATTTGCGCGCGGTGCAGGAAATGCTCGGCCACGCCAGCCTGTCGACGACGCAGATCTATACCCATCTCGATTTTCAGCATCTGAGCCAGGTGTATGACCAAGCGCATCCGAGGGCGAAGAAAAAATAGCTTGCAGGCTTCAATTGGTGCGCGCGGCGCAACCTACGCGATGCAGGAGGGTGCGCCGCGCGCCCCGGCCGGGTTAGCTCAGTAACGGGAATGCTCAGCCTTGTACGGACCGTTCTTCGGTACGCCGATGTAGGCGGCCTGTTGGTCGGAGAGTTCGGTCAGTTGCGCGTTGAGCTTGCGCAATTGCAGGCGGGCGACCTTTTCGTCCAGATGTTTCGGCAGCGTGTAGACCCCGACCGGGTAATCGGCGGTACGGGTGAACAGCTCGATCTGGGCAATGGTCTGGTTGGCGAAGCTGGAACTCATCACATAGGACGGGTGGCCGGTGGCGCAGCCGAGGTTCACCAGGCGGCCCTTGGCGAGCAGGATGATCCTTTTTCCGTCGGGGAAGATGATGTGATCGACCTGCGGCTTGATCTCTTCCCACTCGTAACCTTCCACCGAGGCGACGTCGATTTCATTGTCGAAGTGGCCGATGTTGCAGACGATGGCTTGGTCCTTCATCTTGGCCATGTGGTCGTGGTTGATGACGTGGTAGTTGCCGGTGGCAGTGACGAAGATGTCGGCCTTGTCGGCGGCGTAGTCCATGGTGACCACTCGGTAGCCTTCCATCGCGGCTTGAAGGGCGCAGATCGGGTCGATTTCGGTGACCCAGACCTGGGCGGACAGGGCGCGCAGGGCCTGGCAGGAACCTTTGCCCACATCGCCGTAGCCGCACACCAGCGCGACCTTGCCGGCGATCATCACGTCGGTGGCGCGCTTGATGCCGTCGACCAGCGATTCGCGGCAGCCGTACAGGTTGTCGAACTTGGACTTGGTGACCGAGTCGTTGACGTTGATGGCCGGGAACTTGAGGTCGCCGCGCTCGTGCATCTGATACAGCCGATGCACACCGGTGGTGGTCTCTTCAGTAACGCCCTTGATCTGGGCCAGACGGGTGGAGTACCAGGTCGGATCGGTCGCCAGCTTGGCCTTGATCGCGGCAAAAAGAACGGTTTCTTCTTCGCCGTTCGGTTTGGCGATAACGCTGATATCTTTTTCGGCTCGGGTGCCGAGGTGCAACAGCAGAGTGGCGTCGCCGCCGTCGTCGAGGATCATGTTGCTATACATTTTTTCACCACTCGCCGCCGCGCTCCACTCGAAGATGCGATGCGTGTAATCCCAGTAATCGGTCAGCGATTCACCCTTGACCGCGAACACCGGTACGTTGACAGCGGCGATGGCGGCGGCGGCGTGGTCCTGGGTCGAGAAGATGTTGCACGAGGCCCAGCGCACTTCGGCGCCCAATGCGGTGAGGGTTTCAATCAGCACGGCGGTCTGGATGGTCATGTGCAGACTGCCGGTGATGCGCGCGCCCTTCAGCGGCTGGCTGGCGGCGTATTCCTCGCGGATCGCCATCAGGCCGGGCATTTCGGTTTCCGCAATGCGGATTTCCTTGCGGCCCCAGTCGGCCAGTGCCATGTCGGCAACGATGTAGTCGGGAGTGTTGGTAACAGCGGTAGCCACAGTAAAGCTCCTTATCTGTGGCCGGGAGGGCGCTCTCATCTGGCGCCCCGTGCCCGGCACGGGTTAAACAGATGAGCGCAGTTTTGAACCGAGCCTAAGGGCGGCCTTTTCAGGCCGAACTTGCAGCGCTCCTCGGAGGTTGGCGATTATAGCCAAGTCGTTCGCGATTTTTATGTGCCACCTGGTTGCGTGGCGACTTCCAATTCAGAAAGCCAGGCCAACGCTTGTTCGCGGCTTTCGCTGCACATCTCATGTGATGCTTGCAGCCCGGCGCAGCAGGCTGGTCGTTCAGGCTTACCGAAAATCGCACAGCGCGCGTTAGTGTCGAGTTGTATGCAACGCACTCCCGCCGACTTGCCGTCGATCATTCCGGGAATAGGGCTTGAGATCGAAGGCGCGATGCAGCAGGCGCCGCAGTTCGGGCGACATACCTGCATGTTTGACGGCTCAGACGCGTTTTGACTTTTTCAGATGTTGCAGCACCAGCATGGCCACCTGCACACGATTGTGATAATTCAGTTTTTGCATGATGTTGGCGAGATGGTTGCGTACGGTGTTGTCGGAAAGATTGAGCTTGCCGCCAATGACCTTGTTGCTGAAGCCCTGAGCAACGTATTCGGCAATTTCAAGTTCCCGCACTGAAAGCTTGGCCAATGGGTCTTCCGCGCTGGCGCGCGTCAGTTTTTGCACGACGGCGGGCGGAAACGCACCGGCATCCTGCAACACCATGCCGATGGCATGCGAAATCTGGTCGGCATCCGACGACTTCAACAGGTAACCATCGACACCGGCATCGACTGCGGCACGGATTTCTTCATCCGCGTCTTCCACCGTGAGCACGATGACTTTCATGCCGGCGGCTTTCAGCAGCGGGACAATGTCGAGGCCGTCGCCATCCGGCAGGCTGCGGTCGAGAATCGCGACATCGGCTTTGCCGCCTTCGTTAAGCCAGACGCGGGCGCTGGCCAGATCGGCGCATTCGCCCGTAATGTTGAAGTCACCTTCGTTTTCGAGTGAACGCCGCACGCCAAGACGCAGCAGCGGGTGATCGTCGACGAGCAGGATGCGGATCGAATTCATGGGTATGGCCCTCATGTTGGCGTGCATGAAATGCGTTTCAATAAAGGCAAACGTGGTGAAGCAGAGTGTGCATCAATCCAGCGTTTTATACTCGATGTTGATGACTTCCAGTTCACGCACGCCGCCCGGGGCGGGGAAGCGCACGCTGTCACCGATACGCGCCTTGAGCAGGGCGCGTGCCAGAGGTGAAATCCAGGAAATGCGGCCGCGCGCGGGATCGGTTTCATCCAGGCCAACGATGCTGTAACTCGCTTCGTTGCCGGATTCGTCCAGCACCGTGACGCTGGCGCCGAAATACACGACATCAGTGTTGTTCTGATCAAGTGGATCGACGACCAGCGCGTTTTCCAGCCGTTTGGTCAGGAAACGGATGCGGCGGTCGATTTCGCGCAGGCGTTTCTTGCCGTAAATGTAGTCGCCGTTTTCTGAACGGTCGCCATTGCCGGCGGCCCAGGACACGATGCTGACCACGCTGGGGCGTTCCGTTCGCACAAGTTGCGACCGTTCCGACTGCATGCGGGCGTGGCCGGCGGGGGTCAGGTAGTTCTTGCTGCCGGCAGGCAGGGCGGGCAGCCCGATTTCCTCATCTTCGTCCTCGGTTGCGTTTTCACGCACAAAGGCTTTGTTCATGCGATTGCGGCGATCCCTGGGTTATTCGCTGGCTTATTCGTCTTCGAGCGGCGGGGTGCCATCGAAGACCAGACCCTTCCGGCGTTCAAGATAGAAGTCTCGCGAGAACTCGTAATTGTCCAGTGCGGCGGCATCAACCGCTCGTTTGGCTTTCAGCAGTTCCGCTCGACGCGCTACCAGACTCAAGGCCATCAGCGGGTTGCGGGTGGACACATCGCCATGGTTACGCACCAGATCGGTATACCTGGAATCAATCACAAACCCGGCCGAATCGCGCAGATTGCTCGGGCC
The DNA here is from genome assembly GCA_038215555.1 of Burkholderiales bacterium. GTDB lineage: Bacteria > Pseudomonadota > Gammaproteobacteria > Burkholderiales > Thiobacillaceae > PFJX01. The sequence continues at coordinate 17,774 of JBBQQT010000009.1, forward strand.
GATGAAAGGTAGTACGAGATAGGGGCCGGTACCAGCGCCCCAGCGTCCCATGGTTTGGCCGAAATCTTCGTTGTGCTTTACCAGCCCCATTTCACTGGCGACATCGAGCAAGCCGAATATGCCGAACGTACTGTTGAACATCAGGCGCATGAAGTCGCGCGGGGTCTGCTCCAGCTTGAGTTGCAGAATGTCGTTGGCGATTACCGTGACATCGTCGAGATTGGAAAAAAAGTTGCGAACCCCTGTTTCGGCAATATCCGGCGTCACCTTTTTGTAGCCTTTGGCGATGGGGATGAGGATGGCCCGATCGACCCCTTCATTAAAGCTGTGGATGGCCCGGTTCATCGGTTCAAGCGGGTCGCGCGGGTCGCCATTGGCGGCGCAACCGGTTAGTACCAGGCTGGTTATCAGGAGTAAGGCTGTCTTGGCAAGCATGTTGATGTCTGAAACTTGGGAACATTATCAATCGAGTGGTCGGCATTTTACTTGAGCTGTCCGTGTCTGACGCAGGTTGCTGCAAGGAGCCTGTCGGACTTTGGAATCGTCGGCTGCAAATCGACCTCAGCGGCCCCTTTTTCAACGGCTTCTTCACCATGGAACAACCATGCTGAGGCGAATCCGGCAAAAAACGGCCTCGCTGGGGCCGCTTTTCGCTATCGACGACCCAGTCCCGGGGGGTATAAGCAGGGAAAGTCCGACAGGCTCCTGGGCGGCGCGTTATTCCATGAATCCCACGTTTGATGCGAGGTTGACCCTGGAGCAAAGCCTTGGCGACAATCCACGCATTTATTGATCAACAGGACTTGCGCCATGAATACCGAAGCAGAATTCTCCAAAGAGCAGCAAATCATGCGTGCCATGCGTAAAACGCTGACTTCCATCGTGCGGGACGCAGCGCCGAGAGATGGCATGCCAAGTCCCTTTTCACCCGATACGGTCGAAAATATCCGCATGTGTCTGGGCCTGATTTCGGCGCGTGAAGCCGAATTGGCGGAGAACCTGGGTTTTTCCCGCAACGAGCGGCCAAGTTATTCCGATGAGGAACCGACTGCGAAAACCATGCAGTTCGTCCCGCCAGGCAAGAAATTGAACTGATGGCCGAGGCAATCGCCAGTCTGGTTTCCGATTCAGAGTCGCCGGTGGTGATGACCGGCTATGTGGTGATTTACGCGCCCAAGCGGGGAAATCGCAAACGGTTCCCGGAAAACTGCGTCACCCTGTACGCCTCCGAGGCTGCTGCGCTGGCAGCGGCGCAACCGGAACAGGGCCATTTCGCCGCGGTGGCATCCGGGCCTTCCCGTTCATCGGAAGGGTTTCGTTTGTTCTATCTGGTGCGTTGGCTGGACTGACAGTTTTTTCAACTGGGCAAGTAGAAGGCTCAAAGAATCAGGCTCAAGTTTTCTAAAAAATGACCGTTCATGCCCTGTGGCATAATCCGCCGCGTTTTTTCAATATCAGTGCTGGGAGTTCGCAAATGAAACGCTACTTGTTGCCTGTCATGCTGGCAGGTCTGCTGACCGCCTGCGCAAGCGGCCCGGTTTTCCCTCCTGCTCCGGCCAAGGCTACGGATAACACGAGTTGGTACTACCTGCTTGGCCCGGGGGATTCAGTGAGTGTTTTTGTCTGGGGCAACCCGGAGGTTTCCGGTTCTTTCACGATTCGACCGGATGGCATGATGACCATGAATCTGGTTGAGGATCTGCCGGCAACCGGAAAAACGCCGACTCAACTGGCGCGTGAAATAGAAAAAATCCTGGCTCGCTATATTCAGGATCCTGTCGTCACCGTCATGGTGGGCGGTGGGGTCGGACCTTATAGTCAACAAATCAGAGTCCTCGGCGAGGCGGCAAAGCCACAAGCGCTGAACTATCGCGAGCAAATGTCGCTGGTGGATTTGATGATTGCCGTCGGCGGCATTACCAATTTTGCCGCGGGTAACAAGGCAAGCATCCTGCGCGTGGTTGATGGCAAGCCACAGCAGTTCGGCGTCCGGATCGAAGATCTGATCAAGGGCGGCGATGTTTCAGCCAATGTGGATATGCGGCCAGGCGATGTCCTGATCATCCCGGAAAGCTGGTTCTAACCATTTTCATGGTGGTAATTAATCGTGCCGGGAGTGGGTTCGGATGAATGAAGCATTGGAGCAGATATTTGGCTATCTCCGAGCGATCTGGCGCAAGCGCTGGGTCGTCTTGGGTGCAGCCTGGCTTGTCGCTTTGGTGGGCTGGGTCTACGTCTATTTCCTGGAAAACCGCTATGAAGCCGAGGCGCGCGTTTATGTTGACACGCAGTCGCTGTTGCGGCCCCTGATGTCCGGGCTCGCGGTTCAGCCGAATACCGGGCAGCAGATTGCGATGGTGACCCGCACGTTGGCGAGTCGGCCCAACCTGGAAAAAGTGGCGCGGATGACTGATCTGGATCTGCGTGCGAAAACACCCAAGCAACAGGAAATTCTTTATAACGATTTGGCCAAGGCGATCAGTCTGGCGGGCAGTGACCGCGAGAACCTGTACACCATCAAGTATCAGAATACGAATCCCGATGTTGCCAAGCGCGTCGTGCAGGCATTGTTGACGATCTTTACCGAAAGCAGTCTTGGCGGTGCGCGCAAGGATATTTCTACGACCCAGAAATTCCTTGAGGATCAATTGACCAGTTACCAAGCCAAAATGCTGGAAAAAGAAAAAGAACTTGAGGCGTTCAAGTTGCGCAATATCAATTCGATGCCGGGCCAGGGCGGGGATTTCTACTCGAAGCTGAATTCAATGGATCTGGCGCTCGAGCAGGCGAAGCTGGAGTTGGAAGAGGCGTCCAACCGGAAGAAACAGTTGCAGCAGCAACTGGAAGATCAGGATGAAGTGCTGAGCATGCCCGCACCTGGCGGGGTAACCAGTTCCGCGCTGGATGGCCGGATCTCCGCATTGCAGTCTCAAGTCGATAACCTGCGTTTGCGTTATACCGATCTGCACCCGGAGATTGCGCGTACCAAGCAGTTGATCGATCGTCTTCTGGAGCAGAAAAAACGTGAAGACGATGAGTTGAGGAAGCAACCGCAAGGCGCGATCAAAGCGCAGAACCCGGTTTATCAGCAGCTTTCAGTCGCCATCGCAGAGGCCGATGCGAACGAGGCTGCAATGAAAGCGCGAGTCAAGCAATTGCAAGGCAAGCGCAATGCACTATTCGGATCGGCGGACCGTATTCCGGTGATTGAACATGACTACTCTCAGTTGCTGCGCGATCACGGTGTAATGAAACAAAACTACGATGCTTTGTTGACGCGGCGTGAAACGGTGCTGATGTCGGGCGAGGTTGAAAGCAAAACCGACTCAGTTGAATTCAGGGTGATTGATCCGCCGCGCGTGCCTAACAAGCCGGCATGGCCAAATCGCCCGCTGTTTGTCATGGCTGTGCCGTTGGTCGGTATTGGTTTGGGCATCGCGCTTGCATTCCTGTTGTCGCAATTGCGGCCAAGTATCGATAACCGGCGTCAATTGCTCGATCTGACCAGCTTCCCCCTGCTGGGCATGGTGTCGATGATCGAGACTGAACAAGCGCGGAGTAGCATGCGCCGTTCAAATCTGATGTATGTGGCAGCTGGCGCCGCACTGGCCATGGCATTGCTGGCGCAAATCATCTACTACCTTGTTCTTTCACCGGCGGCATAGGCCAGGAGGCGATATGAGCATCATCGAACGCGCAGCTGGCAAATTGGGTTCCTCGGACCCTGCCGCAACCGTTATCCAAACCGCACCGCGTGTTTCCGGTTCTGGTTCTGTCAATGAGGGCAGGTTGATCGAAGCTGCCATTGAGCGTGCCGAGGCCTCGTTCAACCGAGCGCCGACGCCGCAGCAGCAGCCGCAACATCAGCCGTACCGTCAATCGCCTCAACGGGATGATGAAGATGGTCCGGCAACGATCATTGGCAGTCAGCGTGGCGTAGTCAATCTGGCGCGCTTGAAATTGGCTGGCGCGCTGACGCCGGATGCAGGGCGAAGCCGAATCGCCGAGGAATATCGCTTGATCAAGCGCCCTTTGTTGATCAACGCATTCGGCCAGGGTGGCAATCCACCGGTGCGGAATGGAAACCTGATCATGGTAACCAGCTCGGTGCCGGGCGAGGGCAAGTCATTTACCGCCATCAACCTGGCCATCAGCATGGCGACCGAGCTTGAAAGCACGGTGTTGCTGGTAGATGCCGATGTCACCAAATCCTCCGTGGTGCGCTATCTCGGTCTGGAAGCAGAATTGGGATTGCTGGATGTGTTGCGTGATCCCAAGGTTGAATTGGTCGATGTGCTGATCAAGACCGATATCGCCAAGTTGACTGTGTTGCCCTCGGGCAAGGGATTCGCGCATGCCACAGAATTGCTGGCGAGCAGTTCGATGAAGGCTTTTGTAGAAGATATTTCCACGCGTTACCACGACCGGATCATTATTTTCGATTGCCCGCCTTTATTGGCCACCAGTGAAGCTTCGGTGTTGGCAAGTTACATGGGCCAGATTGTTTTTGTTGTGGAAGCCGAGCGGACGCCGCAAGAGGCGGTCAAGGATGCGCTCGCGCATCTGGTCGATTGTCCGCATGTCGGGCTGGTTCTCAATAAAGCGCCGGCTCGCACGGCGGGTGGCGATTACTACGGCTATGGATACGGTTATGGCGGCTATGGCGAGTACGGCAAGCAATAAGCGGTTTTTCTTGCTGGCTTGCCTGCTGGCCGCTGCTCCTGCTTGGGCAGGGGACTGGAAATTCACGTCTGGTATTTCGTTGTCGGAACGTTTTTCCGACAACGTCGATCTGGCTGCCAATGGTCAGGCGGAATCCGACTGGATCACCGAGATCTCGCCGCGCATTTCGATGTCGCGTGCTGGCGGGCGAGCCAAAGCCAATGTCGATTACAGCTTGCAAGGTCTGCTTTACGCCAACGACTCGGATCGGAATGACCTTCGCCATAACCTGAATGGACGCGTAAATGCGGAGTTGGCGAAAGAGTGGTTGTTTCTCGATGCCACGGCGCGTATCTCGCATGAACTCCTGAGCCTGGCTGATGCAGGTGGTTTGGGTGACGCGGTCGGAATCGGCAACACCACTTCGGTGGGTGCCTATTCCTTGAGTCCCTACATCAAGCACCGTTTTGGTTCCGCCGCTACTGTAGAGGCGCGGCTATCACGCGATGATGTATTCATTGGTGATTCCTCGCTGTCCGATACCCAAAGCACGCGCTATCAACTGAGCGCTGTCGGCGGCAAGTACTTGCCGCCGCTGTCTTGGTCTGCGAACTACAGCAAAACCGATACCAAGAATAGCGCTGCCTCGGATAGCGGAAGTGAGTTGGCATCTGCCAATGCGCGTTACCGGTTGTCACGCAAATTTGGCCTGCTGGCCCAGGCGAGTCATGAAAAGAATGATTTCACTGGTGCAAGCAACCGAATTCAGGATTATTCATCCTATGGGTTCGGTGCGTTCTACACTCCGAGTCGTCTGGTTTCGATGGATGTGCTGTACAACGATTCCGACAATGGTAGTTTTATCAGTGGCAGTCTGACGCTCAATCCGACGCTGCGGACCTCGATCATTGCAACCACTTCAGAGCGGGCTTATGGGCGCACTTATTCGTTGAATCTGGCGCATCGCACGCGCAAGTCCAACTGGAGTTTGCGTTACAGCGATGATTTGACGACGACGCAGCAGCAATTCACCAATTTTTTCGGCTATCTCTGCCCTGTTGGAACGCTCCCCCCTAATCCCAGTTGTATTCCGGTATTCATTCGTTACCAGAATAATGAAACCTATGTCGCCAAAACCCTGATTGGTACAGTCAGCTACACTCTGCGGCGCAACACCTTCAATCTGAGCCTGTACAACAATGAGCGGGAATATCAAAGCATCGCGGGTAACGACAAGACTCGCGGTATGCAAGCCTCATGGAGTTTGAAACCCGCTGCCCACACCACTTTCACTCTCTCAGGCGGCGTGTCCCAGAACCAGATAAGCGGCCCGCCGGATCGTGAGGATGATCTCTGGAACCTCACTCTAAGGGCGACGCATCAGTTTCAGACTAAAGTTTCCGGCAGTGTGGAAGTGCGTCACCAGGAACGCACATCCGACCAGATCAGTGGTGAATATGCCGAGAACTCGGTGGCGGCCAGACTCAACATGAGCTTCTAACCATGTACGAAAGCTATTACCAACTTCGCGACAAACCGTTTCAACTCAATCCAGATCCCCGATTTTTCTTTGCCAGCAAGGGCCACAAGCGTGCTTTTGCGTACCTTGAATATGGCCTCTCGCTGGGCGAGGGGTTCATCGTCATTACCGGCGATGTCGGTGCGGGCAAGACTTTGCTGGTCAAAAGCCTGCTCAAGAAGCTGGAAAACGGTAGTTATCTGATCGGTCAACTGGTCAGTACCCAGCTCGATGCGGATGACACCTTGCGCAGCGTCGCTGCCGCCTTCGGCCTGCAAGCGGAGGGTTTGACCAAGTCCGCTTTGCTGAAGAGCCTGGAAGATTATCTACGCCTCGCGGTCAGGCAAAACCGGCGTCCTTTGCTGATTGTGGATGAAGCGCAAAACCTCAATCATCGCGCGGTGGAAGAACTGCGCATGTTGTCCAACTTCCACGAGAACGACAAATCGCTGCTGCAAAGCTTTCTCCTCGGACAACCCGAATTCCGCGACACCATTCAGAGTCCGGAAATGCTGCAACTGCGTCAGCGGGTCATCGCGTCTTATCATCTCGGCCCGCTCGATCGCGCCGAAACCATCCAGTACATCGTGCACCGGCTGAACACCGTCGGCTGGCAAGGCAACCCGACGTTCAGTGAAGACGCCTTCGACATCATTCATCAGTTTTCTGCGGGCGTGCCACGCCGGATCAACACCTTGTGTGACCGTATTCTTCTGTTTGGCTATCTGGAAGAGCGCAATTTGCTCGACTCGGCCGCCGTGCAGGAGGTGATCAGCGACCTGCGCCAGGAAGTCCATCATCAGGAGCCGCATGCGCACAAGGATGCTCAAGTTGGCCGGAGAGAAGCGCACATTCATGCCGCCGCACCCGGCACGGGGTCTGCCTCAACCGCGCTGATGGAAGACCTGGATACGCGCCTGACCGCGATGGAGCGTTCCATCAACCGTTTGATTCCTTTGGTTCGCAAGGTGCTCTACACGGTGACATCGGGGAAAGAAAACGAATGAACACCGCGCGAATGAGCACCGAGATCGTTTGCATCGTCGGTGCTCGGCCTAATTTCATGAAAATTGCGCCGATCATGGCGGCTTTCGCCAAACATGGCGTCGTTGCCAAACTGGTGCATACCGGCCAGCATTACGACCCGGCGATGAGCGACAGTTTCTTCGAGCAACTCGGTATTCCGAGACCGGATGTCAATCTTGAAGTCGGTTCAGCCAGTCACGCGGTGCAAACCGCAGAAATCATGCGCGCCTTCGAGCCGGTGCTGGATATCGAAAAACCGCGCGCGGTATTGGTGGTCGGGGATGTCAATTCGACCATTGCCTGTGCCCTGGTCGCGGCCAAGAAAGGCGTCAAGGTGATTCACGTTGAAGCCGGCTTGCGCAGCTACGACCGTGGCATGCCGGAAGAAGTCAACCGCGTGCTGACCGATCAGATTTCCGACTTGCTGTTCACTACCGAGCGTTCCGCGCTGTCGAACCTGCAACGCGAAGGCATTGCCGAAGAACGCGTGCACTTTGCCGGCAATGTGATGATCGATACGTTGCGCGCGCATCTGGCACGTGCGGTTGACGCGGCTGAAACGCTGGGTGGCAAACCGGTGCGGGGCTATGCGGTAGTGACTTTGCATCGGCCGTCGAATGTCGATCATGAAGAGACTTTTCGCGCCCTTTTGGAGATGCTCAACCAGGTCGCCGAAAAAATGGATGTCGTATTCCCGATTCATCCGCGCACCCAGGCCACTGCCGAACGCTTTGGTTTTGCCGATCTGCTCAAGCGCCCCGGCATGCGCATGTTGCCGCCACAGGGTTACCTGGAAATGCTCGGGCTGACGCGGGATGCAACGGTGGTGATGACTGATTCCGGCGGTCTCCAGGAAGAAACCACGGCTTTGGGCGTGCCCTGTATCACGTTGCGGGAAAACACCGAGCGGCCAATTACCATTGCCGAAGGCACCAATACCCTGACCGGACCGGACCCAGAAAAAATTATGCAGTGCCTTGCCGATATTCTTAAAAACGGCGGCAAACGCGGCCGTATTCCCGAGTTATGGGATGGCCAGGCGGCAGACCGCATTGCCGTCTCGCTGCGTGCCTGGCTGGATGCAGCCTGATTTTTCGGCGGGCTCCCTTGCGTAAATCAGAAATCACCAATGTCATGAGTGTCGATGTGGAAGATTACTTCCAGGTCGGCGCTTTCGAACACACCATCCCGCGTGCAGATTGGCCGCAATGGCCATGCCGGGTCGAGGCGAACATCGAGCGTATCCTGGCCCTGTTCGCACGGCATCAGATCAAGGCCACATTCTTTACCCTGGGCTGGATCGCGGAACGCTACCCGCTGATGGTGCGTGGCATTGTCGATGCCGGCCATGAATTGGCCAGCCATGGTTATGGCCACCAACGCGCCAGCGCGATGACCAACGACGAGTTTCGGCAAGACGTAACGCGCGCCAAAGCATTGCTGGAAGATATCGCCGGGCACGCCGTCAACGGTTATCGGGCGCCGAGTTTTTCGATTGGCCACGGCAATCTGTGGGCACTGGATGTCCTCGCCGAAACCGGCCATCGCTACAGTTCCAGCATCTACCCCATCGCGCATGATCACTACGGCATGCCGGATGCGCCGCGCTTTCCGTATCGTCCGGAACAGTGCACTGCGTTGCTCGAAATGCCGCCGACCACGGTCAAGTGGCGCGGCCGTAACCTGCCGGCGGCGGGCGGAGGATTTTTCCGTTTGCTGCCTTACGTTGCCTCGAACTGGTTGATCACACGTGTCAATGGCGACGACAAGCGTCCCGCCATGTTTTATTTCCACCCCTGGGAAATCGATCCGCAGCAGCCGCGTGTGCCGGGGGCGCCGCTGAAAAGCCGGTTTCGTCATTACGTCAATCTTGGTCGCATGGAGTCGAAGCTCGATCGTCTCTGTCAGGACTTCCGTTGGGGACGCGCGGATCAGGTTTATGCCGCTGAACTGATCGCGCCGGCAAAGGCATGAGTTTGATTATTCGTGCGGCCGAAGAAGCCGATGCCAGTGCTTGGGATGCGTTTGTATTCGCGCTGCCGGAAGCCACCTTTTTCCATCGTTTTGGCTGGCGGCAGGTCATTCAAAAAGCTTACGGCCATCGCACACATTTTTTGCTCGCCGAGCGAGATGGCGTCATTGAGGGCGTGCTGCCGCTGGCTGAAATCAAGAGTCGTTTGTTCGGCCATTCATTGATTGCCAGCCCGTTCTGCGTCTATGGCGGCATTGCCGCTGCAACGCCGGAAGCGCGTCAGCAACTTGATCAACGGGCACAGGACCTGGCGGCGGAACTCGGCGTCGGACATCTGGAGTATCGCGATCGCGACGTACCGGCGCATGCCGACTGGCCGAGCAGCGAGTTGTATGTCACGTTCCGCAGGGAGCTCGATCCAGAAGTCGAAAAGAACATGGCGGCGATTCCGCGCAAACAACGCGCGATGGTGCGAAAAGGCATCAAGAACGGCCTCAGCATCGATCTGGAAACCGGCGTTGACGGCTTTTTTGCGGTGTATGCCGACAACGTGCGGCGGCATGGCACGCCGGCGATGCCGAAACGCTATTTCGCATTGCTGCGCGAAATCTTTGGTGCCGACTGCGAAGTCATGTTGGTACGTGATCCCGCCGGCGAGGTGGTCAGCGGCGTGCTGAGCTTTTACTTCCGCGATGAAATCCTGCCTTATTACGCCGGTGATGCGCTCGCCGCGCGCGGTCTGGCTGCGAATGATTTCAAGTATTGGGAACTGATGCGGCGCGCCTGTGAGCGCGGCATTCGCATCTTTGATTACGGCCGCAGCAAAGTCGGCACCGGACCTTACGACTTCAAGCGCAACTGGGGCTTCGAGCCGCAATTGCTGCATTACTGCTATCACCTGGTGAAAGCGGAACGGTTGCCGGAGAACAATCCGAATAATCCGAAATATCAATTGTTCATCCGCGCCTGGCAGCATCTGCCATTGCCGTTGGCCAATTTCCTCGGCCCGTACATCGTCAAGAATCTTGGCTGAAGAAAGCCAGAGCCCAGTCACATGTCGGACCTGCTCTTTCTTGCCCACCGGATTCCCTACCCGCCGAACAAGGGCGACAAGATTCGCGCCTGGCATCTGCTTGAGCATCTGACGCAGACGCATCGGGTGCATCTCGGCGCGTTCATCGATGACCCGGATGATTGGCGCTACGCCGAAAAAATGCGCGCCCTCTGCGCCAGCACCTGCCTGGTTGGCATCAATCCGCGCTGGGGCAAGTTGCGCGCGCTGAGCGGATTGCTGACCGGGCAGCCGCTGACCTTGCCGTTTTATCGGCATGTCGGCATGCAGCAATGGGTGGACGCGCGGTTGGCGGCAGGCGTCGGCAATGTGCTGACCTATTCATCGGCAATGGCGCGCTTCGTCATCGGCTACACGGCAACCCGACGCGTGATGGATTTCGTCGATATCGATTCCGATAAATGGCGCCAATACGCGCCGACTAAATCCTGGCCCCTGTCCTGGCTGTACCAACGCGAAGGCGAAAAAATGCTGGCCTGGGAACGTCAGGTTGCCGCCGAATTCGACGCCAGTCTGTTCGTATCCGGCACGGAAGCAGCCGATTTCCAGGCCCTGGCGCCAGAAAGCGCGGCCAAGGTGAGCTATTACCACAATGGCGTCGACGCCGACTATTTCAGCCCCGAGCGCGACTATCCAAATCCTTACCCGGCCGCTGCCGAGGTAGTCGTCTTTACCGGCGCGATGGACTACTGGCCGAATGTCGATGCCGTGCTCTGGTTCGCCGCTGAAGTCTTGCCGTTGTTGCGTCAAAGCTTGCCGAACTGCCTGTTCGCCATCGTCGGCAGCAAGCCCGCACCGGAAGTCCAGGCGCTGGCCAGCCAGGCCAGCATTCTGGTCACCGGGCGGGTAGAAGATATTCGGCCTTACATGGCGCATGCGCGGGTGGTTGTGGCGCCGTTACGCATCACGCGCGGCATTCAGAACAAGGTGCTGGAAGGCATGGCGATGGCCAAAACGGTGGTCGCCACGCCGCAGGCGCTGGAAGGCATCGCGGCGATTCCGGATCAGGAAATCCGGGTCGCCACCGAAGCCGCTGCACAGGCGGCCGCAGTGCTGGCGGCAATGCGCGAAGTTTCAACTGACGCCGCAGTCGACACCGCAATTGGCTTGGCGGCACGGCGGCGGGTGATACAGGATTTCAGCTGGAAAAATAATCTGGCGCGAGTCGATAAACTCTTGGAGGCATGATGGACATCGAAACCCGCGCCGGTTGGCGCAACACCTTGTTGCTGTTGTCGCTGTCTTTATTAGCGGTGATCCTGCTCCTGCAGCCGACATTCATGTCGATGGTGGATATCTGGGAACGCTCGGAGACCTTTGCTCACGGCTATGTCATTTTGCCGATTTCGTTGTGGTTGATCTGGCGCAATCGGCAGACGCTGGCGGCGATACCAGTACATACCGATTGGCGCGCTCTGGTCGTGATTTTCGGTCTTGGCATGGGCTGGCTCGCGGCGCGCGTCGGTGGCGTGCAGGTGGTTGAACAATACGCGCTGGTCGGCATTCTGATCTCGGTGGTTTGGTTGTTGCTGGGCCTGCGTCAGTTGCGAGCAATATCTTTTCCCTTGGCGTTTTTGTTGCTGATGGTGCCCAACGGCGAAGGCCTGATTCCGCCAATGATGGAATTCACCGCGGATTTCACTGTGGCGGCGGTCAAGTTGATTGGCATCCCGGTATACCGCGAAGGCCTGTTTTTTACGCTGCCATCCGGCGAGTGGAGCGTGGTCGAGGGGTGCTCGGGGCTGCGTTACCTGATTTCATCCATTACCTTGGGCGTCCTGTATGCCTATCTGACCTATCGCACGCTCTGGAAGCGGGTGGCTTTTGGTCTGGCGGCGGTCATCGTGCCGGTCATCGCCAACGGCTTCCGCGCCACGATGATTGTGCTGATTGCGCATTACTCGGACATGAAGCTGGCCCTTGGTGTCGATCATTTCATCTACGGCTGGGTCTGGTTCGGTCTGGTCATGCTGGCGATGTTCTGGGTTGGACTGATCTGGCGCGAAGATCTGGCGGAAGAGCCGACTCCCAAGCCGGCGGTGAAGCCGACTTTTGCCTACCCCGCCATGGCTGCGTTGCTGGTTATGCTGGCCTTGTTGCCGCTGTATGAATCCCGAATCGACAACCGGACCATTGCCATTCCCGCACTCGCCTTGCCGACTCCGGTGCAGGGCTGGACGCAAGAGCAAGCGCCGTTCTCCAGTTGGGAGCCGCACTGGGTTGGCATGGATCAGAAACTGCTCGGGCATTACCGCAACGGCGACCAGCAAGTCATGATGTTTGTCGGCTGGTATGGCGCCCAACGCCAGGACGCCGAGCTGATCAACAGCCAGAACTACATGGTGCGCCAGAAGCACCCGGAGTGGCGCGACATGCGCCGCGTGCTGAAGCAGGCCCGCGTAGCTGGTCAAGTCATCCCGCTGGCCGAGTCCGGCTTGATGGCGCATGGCAACAACCAGCGCATCCTGGTCTGGCAATGGCACCGCATCAACGGCAAGGATGACATCAACCCCTACCGGGCCAAGGTAGATCTGGCGTTGAGCAAGCTTCTAGGCCAGCCGGATGAAGCCACCACGATCATCATTGCGACGCCCTATACGGAGAATGCTGAAGCGGCCGCCGCGACGCTGAATGACTTTCTCGCTGCCCACAAGGCCGCACTGGATAGCCAACTGGATCAGACCGGCAAGCCATGACGCCAGCTACTCCGCCGCCTGCCAAGGCCGGTCCGGTCCTGATCGCGCATGTGGTTTACCACTTCGGCACCGGCGGCATGGAAAACGGCATGGTCAACCTGATCAACCGGCTGCCGGAAAATTTATTCCGGCATACGGTGATCAGCTTGACCGACCACACCGAGTTCCGTCAACGCATTCGCCACAACCACGTCGAGTTCATCGATCTGCACAAGCAGCCTGGGCATGACCTGTCCTGGATGCGCCGTCTGTACCGAATCCTGCGTGAAACTCGCCCGGCCATTGTCCACACGCGCAACCTGAACGCCCTTGAGGCCCAGTTCGTTGCGGCGGCGGCGCGGGTTCCGGCGCGGGTACATGGCGAACATGGGCGCGATGTGTTCGATCTGGAAGGCAAAAACTGGAAATACAACCTGCTGCGCCGCGCCGCGCGGCCGTTGGTGGACCAATACATCACGGTGAGCCGCGATCTGGCCGGCTGGCTGCAAGAATCGGTCGGCGTCTCGGCACAACGCCTGAGCCAGATCTACAACGGCGTCGATAACGTGAAGTTCCACCCAAGCGCGGGCCAGCGTCCGCAAGTCGGCCCGGCCGGCTTCCTGTCCGGCGCGACCTGTGTCATCGGCAGCATCGGCCGCATGGCTGCAGTCAAAGACTATCCGACGCTGGTGCGCGCCTTCATCCAGTTGTGCCAATCCGGTGAACCTGTGCAGGGTGTGCGATTAATCATCGCAGGTGATGGTCCGTCGCGGCAGACTTGCCAGACACTGCTGGATCAGGCCGGGCTGGCCGACCGCGCCTGGTTGGCGGGCAATCGCGACGATACCGCAGAGCTGATGCGCGCAATGGATGTCTTTGTGCTGCCTTCGCTGGGCGAGGGCATCTCGAATACCATCCTGGAAGCGATGAGCAGCGGATTGCCGGTGATCGCCACGGCGGTGGGCGGCAATCCTGAATTGGTCAGCGCCGATGAGACCGGCGCTTTGTTCCAGCCCGGCGCCATCGAAGCACTGGCGCGCAGCCTGCTAGACTATGCCGCCGATCCCGCCCGGATCGCGCGTGAAGGCGTTGCGGCACGGGCGCGAATCGAACGCGATTTCTCCCTCGAACGCATGGTCGCCGGGTATCAAACGGTTTACCAGAAGGCGCTGGGGCGGATTTAAGTTTTCCGCGCGGCGTCCGAAGAACGCAAACGCAGTACGCAAAAACAGTACAAACACGCAGTGCACACCGATAACAGCAAGTACCGAGAGGCAAGCCAGCATGTGCGGCATTACCGGCATTTTTGATTTCCGCGAACAGCGCCCGATCGATAGGGAGGTGCTACAACGCATCAACGACATTCAATGGCATCGCGGCCCGGATGAAGCCGGTCTGCATCTTGAACCGGGTCTCGGCCTCGGACATCGGCGCCTGTCGATCATCGACATCGCATCCGGGCAGCAACCGCTGGCGAATGAAGATGACAGTGTCTGGGTCGTGTTCAACGGCGAGATCTACAACTTCGTCGATCTGATCCCGGAGCTGACCTCGCTCGGCCACGTCTTCAAAACCCGTTCCGACACCGAAACCATCGTGCATGCCTGGGAAGAATGGGGCGAAGACTGCGTGCATCATTTTCGCGGCATGTTCGCTTTCGCGTTGTGGGACCGCAACCAGCAGGTGCTGTTCATGGCGCGCGATCGGCTCGGTGTCAAACCGCTGCACTACGCCATCACCGATGACGGTTTCCTGATCTTCGGTTCCGAACTCAAGACCATCACCGCCTGGCCCGGATTTCGCCGCCAGATCGACGATCAAGCGGTAGAAGAATATTTCGCCTACGGCTACGTGCCGGAGCCGCGCACCATCTACAGCACCGCGTTGAAGATGTCGCCCGGCCACCGGCTCCTGATCATGCGCGGCGAACCGATCGGGGAGCCGCAGGAATACTGGGATGTGCCATTCAAGCCGCATATCAAGCTGCCGCTGCCGGATGCGGAAGTCGAACTCATCGAACGCCTGCGCGAAGCGGTGAAGATTCGCATGGTGGCGGAAGTGCCGCTCGGCGCCTTCCTCTCCGGCGGCGTCGATTCGTCGGCCGTGGTCGCGATGATGGCCGGGCTGACCGACAAACCGGTGAAGACCTGTTCCATCGCCTTCTCCGACCCGAAATACAACGAAGCCGAATACGCCCGCCAGGTCGCCGAGCGCTACAACACCGACCACCATGTCAGCACCGTCGAAGCGAACGACTTCGGCCTGGTCGATGAACTCGCCCACCTTTACGACGAGCCCTATGCCGACTCATCGGCAATGCCGACCTACCGCGTCTGCCAACTGGCGCGCAAGGATGTGACGGTGGCGCTGTCCGGTGACGGTGGCGACGAGAACTTTGCCGGTTACCGGCGTTATCGCTGGCACAGTTACGAAGAAAAAATGCGTTCCGTGTTGCCGATCGGCATCCGCAAACCACTCTTCGGCTTCCTCGGCCGCGCCTACCCAAAGGCCGACTGGGCGCCAAAAGTGCTGCGCGCCAAGACCACCTTTGAAGCAATGGCGCGTGACACCGTCGAAGGTTATTTCCACGGCGTTTCGGTGATGGGCGACAGCCTGCGTGACAAGGTGTTCAGCCCGGAATTCAAGCGCCGCCTGAACGGCTACAAGGCGGTCGAAGTGCTGCGCCGCCATCACGCCCACAGCCCGGCCACCGACAGCGTGTCGCAAGTCCAGTATCTCGACATGAAAACCTACATGGTCGGCGACATCCTGACCAAAGTTGACCGCGCCAGCATGGCGCATGCCCTCGAAGTGCGCGTGCCGTTCCTCGACCACAAGCTGATGGAATGGGTCTCCGGCCTGCCGGTGGACTACAAACTGCGCGGCGCCGAAGGCAAATTCATGTTGAAACAGGCGCTGGAACCGCACCTGCCGAACGACATCATGTATCGCCGCAAAATGGGTTTCTCGATCCCGCTTGCCGAATGGTTTCGCGGCCCGCTGAAAGACAAACTTGACCAGGCACTCAGCTCGCAACGCATGGCCGACACCGGCCTGTTCGACATGGCCTTCCTTCGTCGCATGGCCGACGAACACGCCCGCGGCGTGCGTGATTACAGCTCACCGCTCTGGTCGCTGCTGATGTTCGAAGCGTTTCTGCGCAATCAGGCATAACTGACTGCTACACGCGGATAAGGTATTCAAAACGAATAGGCCCGACTTGTGATGCGGTTCCACTATTGATACCATTTTGGCATGACGGCTTATTTGTAAATACTCAGCCAGATGAGACGTCAACCGGCAAATGTCCGCTTCAGCGAGCTCAAAAAAATCTGTGAGGAATGTTTTGGCATGCCTCGCCATTGGGCACCAGTCACGCCGTATTCAAAACACCTTGGGCTGGAGATCCTCGTATCAATATTCAAGAGGACAAAGGCAAGGCCAAGGCTTATCAGGTTCGACAAGTACTGCTTGCAATTGACAAACTAGAGGACATGCACCGTGAGCGTTGATCATTACACTTATCGTGTTACCTGGTCGCCAGAGGATGGCGAACATGTTGGGCTCTGCGTCGAATTCCCTTCGCTTTCGTGGTTATCGGATTCGCCGGAAGGTGCTTTGCAGGGTATTCGACACCTGGTAACCGGCGCGCTTGATGATATGGCGAGTAACGGCGAGAGTGTTCCTGCGCCCCTGGCCGAAAAACATTACAGCGGTGAATTTCGTGTTCGCATCCCGCCTGATGTTCATCGTGCTCTGGCCATGCAAGCTGCCGAGCAGGGCGTTAGTCTGAATCGCCTCGCCAGTGCAAAACTGGCTGCATAGAAAAGCAACCACCACATCCGGGGAGTTCCGGATACTCAAAAGGCCGCCATGACGCTTCGCATCCTCCACGTTTTCGACCACTCCCTGCCTTTACATTCCGGCTACACCTTTCGCAGTGCCAACATCCTGCGCGAGCAGCGTAATCTGGGCTGGCTGACGTATCACCTGACGAGTCCGAAGCAGGGCAATTGCTCGGCGGAAGTGGAACAGGCCGATGGCCTGCAGTTCTATCGCACGCCGCCGCCGACCGGGCTGGCCAGCCGGCTGCCGGTGCTCAACCAGTGGGCGCTGATGAATGCCACCGAGCAACGCTTGCTGGAGCTGGCAAGAGAACTCAAGCCCGATGTGATTCATGCCCACTCGCCGGTATTGAATGCCTGGCCGGCGATTCATGTCGGCGAAAAGCTCGGCATTCCGGTGGTCTATGAAATTCGTGCTTTCTGGGAAGACGCCGCTGTCGACCACGGCACCCAAAGTGAAGGCGGCTTGCGTTATCGGCTGACCAAAGCGATGGAAACCCGCGCCGTTCAGCGCGCCGGTCAGGTGGTGACCATTTGCCAGGGCTTGCGCAACGACCTGATCTCACGCGGCATCTCGGGCGACAAGATCGGCAGCGTACCGAACGCCGTTGATATCAATCACTTCAGCCTCAGCGCCGGTCCCGACCCCGAACTCAAGGCCAAGCTGGGTCTGGCCGGCTGCCGGGTGATTGGTTTCCTGGGTTCTTACTACGCATACGAAGGCCTCGATCTGCTGATTGCCGCCTTGCCCGGCATCCTCGCCAAAGCGCCGGATGTGCGCCTGTTGCTGGTCGGCGGCGGCCCGCAGGAAGCCAATCTGAAAGCGCAGGCTGCCGCCCTCGGACTGGCCGACAAGGTGGTTTTTGTCGGCCGCGTGCCGCATTCCGAAGTCAGCAAGTATTACGACTTGGTCGATCTGCTTGCCTACCCGCGCCACGCCATGCGGCTGACCGAACTGGTAACGCCTTTGAAACCACTCGAAGCCATGGCCCAGGGCCATCTGCTGATCGCATCGGACGTCGGTGGCCACAAGGAACTGATCGAAGACGGCCAGACCGGCGTGCTGTTTCGTGCCGGCGACATCGCCGATCTCGCAGCAAAAGCGGTCGCTACGCTGGATCAGCCAGAAAAAGCCGTCGCAATGCGCGCCAATGGCCGTCGCTTCGTGGAACAAGAACGCAACTGGCCGAACAGCATCGCAAATTACCAAGCGATATACGGCAAAGCCCTGAGCCGCAGTATTGCCTGATTGCGCATGCCACATAACGACATCCTTCCGGCCCGCACCCCACCCAGACTCATCGTCTTTGCCAGCCTGTTTCCCAACGCCACCCAACCGACGGCGGGGTTGTTCATCCGCGAGCGGATGTTTCGGGTGGGCAAACAGTTGCCGCTGGTGGTGGTTTCCCCCAAGCCGTGGTTTCCCGGCCAAGGGTTGATTCGGCTGTTTCGGCCGCATTACCGGCCGTTGCCGGCGCACACGGAAACTCAGGCCGGCGTCGAAGTGATCTTTCCGCGTTTTCTCGCCATCCCCGGCATGCTGCGCGGACTCGACAGCGTGTTCATGGCCCTTGCCAGCTACTTCACGCTGCGCCGGCTCAAAGCCCGCGGTTTCAACTTCATCGACGCCCACTTCGCCTACCCGGATGGCCACGCCGCGCAGCGGCTGGGACGCTGGTTGGGCATGCCGGTGACGGTCACTTTGCGCGGCACGGAAGTCCCGCAAAGCCGCAATCCCGCGCTGGTACCGAAACTGCGTGAAGTTTTTCGCGATGCCGACAAAATCATCACCGTCTCCGACTCCCTGCGCCAACTCGCGTACTCATTGGGTCTGGCCGAAGCGCGTGGCCAGGTGGTCGGCAATGGCGTCGATGCCAAACGCTTCACGCCGGTACCGAAAGCCGAAGCCCGCCAGCGTTTCAACCTGCCCGCCGCAGCCAAGGTGCTGATTACCGTAGGCGGTCTGGTCGAGCGCAAAGGCTTCCACCGGGTCATCGCCTGCCTGCCGGCACTGATGGAACAACATCCCGACCCGCACTACCTGATCGTTGGTGGCCCGTGCCCGGAAGGCGACATGACCCAGGCCCTGAAAGAACAAGTTGCCGAGCTTGGCTTGAACGATCGCGTCCACTTTCTCGGCTCGATTTCGCCTGACGATCTCAAGTGGCCGCTATCCGCCGCCGACGTCTTCGTCCTCTCGACGCGCAACGAAGGCTGGGCCAATGTCATTCTCGAATCCATGGCGTGCGGCGTGCCAGTCGTGGCCAGCGACGTCGGCGGCAACGCCGAAGTCGTCAGCAGCCCGGAACTCGGCGCAATCGTCCCGTTTGACGACCAGACCGCATTGACCACAGCGTTGACCACCGCATTAAGCCGGCCATGGGACGCGCACGCGATACGCAGGTATGCGGAAGAAAACAGTTGGGATAATCGGGTGGAGATTTTGGTGAAGGTTTTTTCAGAAATGCTGAAGGAACGAGCATGAACAACCCCACTATTGAACTGCCCAGTCATTGTGTCGTAGCGATGAGTGCGTCGAACATCACCCGGTAGGAGCGTCCGCTTGCGGCGCGAGGTTTCCGCTGGATTCCGGCTAAAACATTGCCGGGATGACGGTCCTGTTTGATGTGGGCGACAGAATCAACACCTCGGCCCGCAAGCGGAGCCTCCTGCGAAGCGTGCGAAGGCCATCACCCGTGCCGCTTGAATGCGCTAATCTAGAACCTGCTTTCATCGCACGGTTGTCGCCATGCTCCGCAAGAAACTGCCTATCGGGATACAGACATTCGCCAAAATTCGCGAAGACAGTCATTACTACGTCGACAAAACCCCGTTCGCACTCCGCTTGATCGACGAAGGCACGCACTACTTCCTCTCCCGCCCGCGCCGATTCGGCAAAAGCCTGTTCCTCGACACACTGAAAGAACTGTTTGAAGGCAATGCCGCGTTGTTCGCCGGCTTGCATGCGGAAACGCATTGGGATTGGAGCAAGCGCAACCCGGTACTGCGATTCAGCTTTGGCGGCGGCGTCCTGGGATCGATGGCTGATTTGCAACAAAGCCTGCATGCGCAGCTCACCCATTACGAAACGCGAAATGACCTCCCCGCCGCCTTCCCGGACATCCGCAGCCGCTTCAACGCCTTGATCCGCGATCTGCACGAAAAAACCGGTCAACGCGTCGTCATCCTGATCGACGAATACGACAAACCCATCCTCGACCGCATCGAACAACCGGAAATCGCCCGCGACCTGCGCGAAGGGCTGAAAGACTTCTACTCGGTGATCAAAGACAGCGACGCGCATGTCCGCTTCGCCTTCCTGACCGGCGTCTCGAAATTCAGCAAAGTCAGCCTGTTCTCCGGCCTGAACAACCTGCAGGACATCACCGTCGACGCCCGCTACTCGGCGATCTGTGGCTACACCGACGCCGACGTCGACAACGTCTTCGCCGCCGAACTGGAAGGGCTGGACCGCGAAGAAATCCGGCGCTGGTACAACGGCTACAACTGGACCGGCGAATCGGTCTACAACCCGTTCGACCTGTTGCTGCTGTTCAGCAACCGCGAATACAAACCCTACTGGTTCGAATCCGGCACGCCCACCTTCCTGATCAAGTTGCTGGCGGAGCGGCAGCAGTTTGTGCCAGCGTTGGAAAACCTGCATGCATCGGAAACCCTGGTTTCCACATTCGACGTCGACACCATTCCCACCGAAGCCCTGATGTTCCAAGCCGGCTATCTCACCATTGCGAGCGTCCGGCATCTCCCTGGGCGTGTCGAATTCGGCTTGCGCTATCCGAATCTCGAAGTCCGCGCCGCCCTGCACGACAGTCTGCTGCAAGCGTACTCCGGCGACCGCGCAATTCCTGGTCGTCAGATCAGCCGGCTTTGGGATCTGCTGATCGCCAACGACATCCCCGGCCTGCGCGACCTGATCACCGCCTTCTTCAGCAACATCCCGCACGACTGGTACCGCAACAACCCGATCGCGCAATACGAAGGCTATTACGCCAGCGTGTTCTACGCCTACTTCGCCTCGCTCGGACTCGACTTGACGCTGGAAGACAGCAGCAACCAGGGTCGGCTCGACATGGTCTTGAAGTTCAATCAACACATCTACCTGTTCGAATTCAAAGTGGTCGAACTCAACCCCGCCGGCGCAGCATTGCAGCAAATCAACAATCGCCGCTACGCCGACAAATACCGCGCCCTGGGCCAACCCATCCACCTGATTGGCGTCGAGTTCAGCAAAGACAAGCGCGCCGTAGTGGGGTTTGAAGTGGAAACCGTTCTCTGAATTGTGCGGGAACAACCCCCCTTGGTAGGAGCGTCCGCTTGCGGCGCGATGTGTCCGCTGGATCCCGGCTAAAACATTGCCGGGATGACGGTCCTGTTTGAGCCAACGTGTTGAAGTCGTGAGGCCTCTCCTGAATCCCGCACCACAGTGCTAGCCTGCGGTCATGCCGGCCAGTCGAATGACTTGTGCTTGGACACCATTTAGGATGGGCTCGCTGACCTCCACGGGAAAGCCCACCGGGAGCTGACTCGCTACTTTTCCCAGCGCGGCTGGCGTAGCGGAAATCAGGTCATGGATAACCCTTTCGAAGTCTGATCCCATGGCGTTGCGCTTGGCCGTGGCATTCCAGTGTTTGCGCCGGATATCGTTGATGCGGTAGTGGCTGTTGGTGTCATTCACTGACATAGCCAGCTTCAACTGATGCCTGTCAAATTGATTAGGTCCACTGCCTATGGCGGGCCAAGCTGACATGACGTCATAGAGGGGAGTTAGTCGGAATCGACTCCCAGCCTCAAGGAACAGGCTAAAGTTCTTGGCATGACCATCGGGTGCAGCGAGCAGCCAAAACACGAGTTGGGCTTTCAGGAAATTGCGTCGGTCCTGCTCGGCTGCCGAACTACCCCTCAGCTTGTCTAGTATCAGGTCGATGCCAGGCCCGCCTTGATCCTGGTACTTTTGGGAAGAGGATATACCGTGCACCTGACAAAAATCTTCTTGTGGCAACCGGGCTAGCCATCCGTCTGGTTGCATGGCCCGGTCGAACCGGGTAACCACTAGAACCTTATGCGGGCCGAAACGGCTAATCTCACAGTCAGCGACGGGAATTTCAAAAGCGGCCATAACTTTGGCGCACAACCACTCATTTTCCACCGAAGTAGAAAAGTCGGCCTGGACCTGACCCACCTTGCCCATGGGCAACTTCAAGATATGGGAGGTAGGGGTGGCTCCCTTTGGCTCGCACCACTGGCCCTGGTGCCATAGCAGGGCTGTTTTCTCTTGGGCGCCCGCCAGGGAGATACGTAGTTCGTCCTCGTCGTCTGTTAATCCGATAGGCTCCCCCGCTAGCGTCCGGTCGATAAGTGCGGCCACCGCGTTATCGGTCAGTGGCCTGGCCTCCAAACGGTGAACATCCGGGGGTGGCGAATCTGGTTCCAGAATTTGAACGGCACCCACGCAGTCCCGGCCAAGTTGGGCCAGAAGGTCGAAGGGCTTGTTTCGCACTCCGAACCGGTGTGCAATTCGCCTGCGAATGACGGCGCTGTCCGGCAGCAGGTTGTCGAAGTAGGACTCGACAACCTCACCCCGGAATGGCGTTTCAGCCTGTGCCAAGGGTAGGGATAAGGACAATGGCCGAGCGGCTGGGTGGTTCAGCCAACCAAGGTCATAGCTGAATTCATGGCCGCCGCCAGATACTGTCCAGGTGCCTACCCGCAGGCCATTCATCCAGACCCCAAGAGGGTGCCGCTTGGAAGGGCGGCCGACAGCGGCGCTCACCAAGAACTCCATTCCGTTCCCGGCCCCCTTGCCTTTGGCTGCACGACAAGCTCCGCTTTCAGAGCCATCAGCACTGACAATAGCTGGTCTACGGAAATGGCCTCGGGTTTGCGCTCAATGGCCGAGATACGCTCCTGTGACAAGCCGATGCACTGCCCCAGTTCTGCTTGGGATAACCCCTGCGCCTTACGCAGGCTACGGAGTACTGGGCCCAACTGCCCAGATGTGGAAACGGTGGATAGGGGGGTGTCCATGGCAAATATTCTCAATGAAGAATAAGTTAATTATATTCGTTGTACGGAATAATGAAATTATATTCTCTTAAAAGAATAAATAGCCGGGTTGAGAAGCTGCCATCCATTGAAGGCACCCGCGCCGGCGTTGTTGAGGCGACGTTAAGCTTGGCGCAAAAAAGCGCCGGGCATAATAAAGCCGTGCCCCAACAAGGGGTCAAACAATCATCAGTACGTTGGCTCAACGCCTTGCCAAAGAAGGGGCTGGAAATAAGCTGAGAGCAGGTAACCGTGCTCTGCCCACTAAAACTTCTACGTTTTTGGTCCGCAAAAAAACACCGGCGGGAAGCCGGTGTTTGAGAGGGGGGAGAGCCCCCTGTGCCAATAGGCAGGGTTTAGATGGTTGCTACTTTTTACCGTAGGCCCCGTCGTGGTCAAGGTGAAGCGTTTGAAATAGCATAAACGCGCCCTCTCGTTCGATAACGGCTCGATACGATTTGGATAGCCGAATGGTGAATGTGCCTGGCTCGTTTTTGACCTGCTCCCACTTCAGCCCGTGGTCACGAAAAACCTCGTTCCAAGTCGCCAGTTGAAGTTTCTGAAACGTCTCGAACACACCAAATCGATGATTTCGACTGAAGTTTCAGGCGCAGTTTCACGAAGAAAATCATCAAGGCGCTCAAGATCATCCGCCGCCTCAGGCGTGAGTAACCAACGTGTCACGCGCAGGGGTCGCCAGATCCATCAATATTCTGTGAGGCAGGGCGCGGCCGATCTTCGCCGCGTGCGCGAGCGCGCAAGTAATCAGAAAAGGCCGGTCCATCAAAAACCTGCCCCCCCGCCAAGACTCGATCCCTGGCCTGCAGAGCGCGCATGACAAACGCACCTTTCTCCTCCGCTCGATCCAACTCCGCAGCAATGGCCCTCAACATCAGCGCATGCGGCGTTATCCCCTGGTGGGTTGCTTGCGCCAGCAAGCGTTGGCGAGTGGCTTCGTCAAGTTTGACCGATAAATTGGGCATGAAATCGCTCCCGAATGATTGGTATTGACCTCTTACTACCGCTACGCACGTAGCAAGAGGTAAGTGTGCTTACGGCGTCAAACTGGCCCAAGACCGACCAGTCACTTGAGGTTGTGCTATTCGTGTCTGACCCTAATGGCTGATCGCTAATGGCTGATCGATAATGGCTGATCGATAACGCAGCGCCACCAGCCAGATTTCCATCAATTAAAGGGGGCAGGCTCGGGCCAGGCTCACATTGTTTTATGCTGAACGGAAATTATGTCGACCCCGGCCCCTTTAAATTTTGACAATCGTGTCTGACACCATATTCGGCTAATGAACAATCTCGGATTAAAGCGGAATGCCAAGCTGGATTTTCAGCGCACGTTCAACACCTTTCATATCCTCCCGGTTGAGTTTGCCCAGCAAGTTTTTCAGACGCTGCTTGTCTGCTGTCATGATCTGATCGGTCATTGCCTTGCTTTCCTTTCCGTCAATATTCACAACGGCCTCGCTTGGATAGAGACTGCCGAGGTTACTGGTTAAAGGTACAACCTGAACGCGGGAAAGGAATTTGTTCGAGGGGTCATTACTGACGATGACGGCGGGTCGGGTTTTTTTGATCTCGCTTCCTACTGCCGGATCGAACTCAACCCACCAAACTTCACCGCGCAACATCAGATACATCCTCAATCAGCGCTTCGCACCATTCGCGCGCATCCTGCTCGCGCTGCACGTCCTCAGCCATTGCTTGATAGCCCGATTCAAGATCATCCTTGACCACAAACGGGCGTGCCAAATCCTCAAGGTATTGGCTGATCTTGCGCCGTCCGACAACCCGAATGAGGCCGTCATAAACGGTTTCATCAATCGAAATGGTCATTCTCTTTTGCATGACTAAACCCCATAAACTATGCATATATGCACAAATTAGCATGTTTTCTACGTTTTTGAACAGCAAAAAAACACCGGCGAGAAGCCGGCGCTTGAGAGAGCCGAAGGAGAAAAACCGTGGTCTGTCCCCTGTTTTTTCCCCGTTTTTTCCCCGTTTTTTCCCTATGCTGCTCGCTGCTCCGGCCTACTGAAACTGCGCTTTGAGGTCTTCGAGCATCAAGAACAAGTGGTAGGGATTGGTCGGGCTCGGCTCGAATTCCCAAGACTCGTACCACTGCTGCGCAGCCTCATCCTTGGCATGTAATCAACAGGCAACGAATACCGGCAATGTCGGCGGCCTGTAATGTGCGTAGCAAAGCATCCTTCAGCAAGGCCTTGCCCAGCCCCTTGCCTTGGTGATCCCGATCCACTGCGAGTCGCGCCAGGATCATGACCGGTACCGCGTGCCTGGCCAAGCCTTTCATGACCCGCGCAGGTGCATCTACCGGATTAACGCTTCCGACCGCCAGACTGTAGAAACCGACGACCTCGCCAGCCTGACAAGAAACGTAGGTTTGTGCGCTATTGGCCTTCTGATTGACAAGAGCGTATCGCTGCAGAAACTGGTTAAGTGCGGGTTGCCCGCAGTCAAACGTATCCATCGAATCCGCTGGCGAGAGCTTGCGGACTGATTCAAGCGCTGCACTCAATCCAGCACTCCGGGTTCGCTGAGCAGCTTCTTCAGGCTCGGCTTGGCTTGAACGGGACGATCCAGCGCTTGCTGAAATGCCTGCCACTGGTCTTCGTTCAGCACAAAGTGACGACGCTCTGCCAAAGTCTGGTTGGCAGCCGTGACCCCCGCATCCAGCAGAAACTCACTGACGTTCTTGTGGCAAGCACGTGCGGCCTCCTGCAACAGCAGTTTAACCGAGCGGTTGGCGCGGACATCAATCCGTTCGGTTTTCGAGACATTCAAGGTATTCATGGCAATCCCCATGTTCTGAAATCTTGCCCTCACCATCACGTCCTGACGATATCCGGACAAGTGAAGTTAGAGCCCGCAAGAATGGCGCACGCATAAGCGGCCCGGTAACCTGCCTGCGCCGCCAGCACTGAATATCGTGCCGATCCCCCCTTTTACGGCGGCCCACGCAGGACGGAAAGGCGGTCATATCGGTGACATCCTCGTGCCTTCCGCTGAATCGCGGGAAAATGGCGGAAGGCGCCGGCAAAAGGCCGCCGGTGTTTGAGAACGGGTGAGAGGGTTTAAATCGAGCCAGGCCCCTTTAGCTCGCGGATTGCGGATCAGGCTGCCTGTTTGAGTGGTAGCGACGTACTACGCTTGCTGATGGATAGCACCTCGATACCCACGATATGTCCCTGAGCATCGTAATCCGCAACAATGCCAGGCTCGATTTCACGGGTCGTCTCGATTTCCGCATCACTGATTTCCAAGTAAGCGGCATCTGCCAGCGGATCGAATTCAAGTTTCATAGCTCGGTCGCTCCATCGTCAAAATAGGCCGTGACCACGACTACAGGATCAGCGGTTTCGTTGTAAATCACACGTAGAACGCGAAACCCCCGTTGCGGAATCGCGAGTAGCGCATGCACCAATGTTGGGTCATCTTCGTCGTTCGCAGTTCGTGTCGGGTGGGCCACTGCCGCAGCAACCCACTCAAGCAGGATTTTTCGCTTGATTCATCGCTTCCGCGCATATTCCGTTAGCCCATATTCCATCAGTGACAATCTATCCAGGAAATGAAATGGGATGCCTACGAATGCTAACCCAATGAAAACCAGGCAGCTTTACAGCATTTGTCCCCATGGCACCCTGACTCGCCAGAAAAAACGCCGGCAGGAAGCCGGCGTTAGAGAGCGGGTGAGAGGGGTTAAATTGAGCCT
>JBBQQT010000010.1:0-43891 GCA_038215555.1 Burkholderiales bacterium
CACTGCCACAAAAACGCCCAGCTTATTTTGAATAGATATCGCAACCTCAATCGTTAAAAACGGAACATGCCGAACTATAAGCAAGAATCAAACCAGCGCCCACTCTTCCCGCTATCGCTGGCTGTAAACGCAACGTCGACCGCTGCCACAATGAAAATGTAAAAAATATCGACAAGCTGCCTACTCCGTCGAAGCGGCATCAAGCACCAACCTACGTGCCAGCCGCCGCAGAACCCAAGCTGCGGCCAGCAGCAAAAACAGCAACTCCCAATACGCAATACTCAAAAAAGCCGCACCGACCAGATACGCCACCAGAGCGGTAAAAATCGCCGCCGCCATCCACGTGACGCTGGGTTCGTGACGAGCACGGCGGCGTTGCCCACCCCGTGCCAGCAATACCAGCAACGACCAGAGCGTGCTGCCGATCAACGCGCCATACAGCGCCAGTCCAGCCAAACCCTGTTCGGCGGCGACCTGCACGTAAGCGCTATGCCAAGCGCGGAATTCCACATCCGGCGGCGCGAAGAATATATAGCTTTCAAAGCCGCTGCCGAACCACGGATGCTGTAGCGCGTAATTCCAGCAGATATGCCACATGACCAGACGACTGGAGGCGGAACCTTCCAATGCAGGCGCTCCTAGTGTTTGCATGCGAGCAAACCAGGCATCAGGCAGGCCGACGAATATCAGCCCCACCCCCACCAGCAATATCGGGATCGCCAGCCATTTACGACGACTTTGCCAGACCAGCAGAATAGCCACTGCCAGCGCGCTCAGCATGCCGCCACGTGACCACGACGACAACGCCGAAATGAAGGCCAGGATGACCAAAGTCGCCACCACCCAGCGCCAGACCTGACCATGCAAACTGCGGTACCAGAACACCAGCAGTGGAATGGCCATGGTGGTCACCACCGCGAATTCATTGTTGCCACCGTACGCGCTGCCTTCCGGGCCATAAACCCGATCCTGAAAACCATGAATCAGCGCCCAGTAACCGCCTTTGAGCACGATGGCGGCAATCGCCAGCGCCAGCGTAATCAGTAACCAACGCAGTTTTTCTTTGCTGTCGATGAGCACTCCGATCAATAACATCGGCACCAGCGACTTGCTCACGTCCAGCAATTTTCCCGGTGCCATGACGGGGTTGATGGCGAAATACGTGGTGAGGCCAAACCATGCCCACATCACCAGCAACACGCCAATATGCCAATCCCAGAACAGGCGGGGCCAGGTTCGGTTCCGCGCAAAGTCCCAAGCACTCGCCAATAGCAGATTGCTCAGCAAGGCGGCGTAGATCGGCAGCCCGCGCATGAAATCGTCGGCATAGTTTTGCGGATGCAATATGCCAACGAACAACACACCCAGCAGGCCGACCCAAGGCAGCCGCCATGCAGACGCCGCAAGCGCAAGAACCATCATCAGCAATGGCAGATCAGCCATATTTTTTCCCCCGGTGCAGCAACGGTGGACGGGAAAGTCGGGCACGAACAATCCTGAACAGCAAATAGCCCATGACACCGCCGAGACTTTCCAGGAACCAGTCGGTGGTGTCAGGGAATTTGCCTGGCAGCAGTACCTGTCCGAGTTCGATCGCCAGCGCAGCGGCCAGGATGAACATCATGGATGCCGCAGCCGCGTAAGACCGCCACAACCACGGCAAACCAACCACCCACCAGGCCAGCAGCGCGCCCAACGGCGCGAAGAAAAGCAGCTTGTTGAACACCGAGGTGATGGCGCGGAATTCGGTGCCGTAGTAATAAATTTCAAACGGGACGTGGCCGAGGAAATCCAGGCGTTCGCGGACGAAAGCGCCGTCGGTGCGAAAGTCGAACGGATACCAGAAAACCAGCATCAGCACGGGCAGCCAGGCGATGGCAAGCAGCAGCGGCCACCAGCGGGCCATGCCGGCATCCGCCTGCATGCGCGGCAGGGCGCGGCCGGCTTTGGGTCCGAGGCGGGCGCCGAGCAGAACGCCAATCCAGGCACCGAGGACTGCGGCAAGGAGGTCGCTGACGTCGGTGACGCGGGAATAGACAAACAGTTGCAGCACTTCCAGCAGCAAGGCGGCGGTAAATACCATGCGCCAGGCGCGGGGGCCGGTTTTTCCAGCCATGCGCCAGAGCAGCGCCGGCGGCAACCACAGCAGCACATCGGTGAGCACTTCGTAGGCGGCCTGTGCCGGATCGTCGGGTAGCGCCGAGAAGGGCAGCAGCACCAGCTTGCCTTCATTCCACTTGTGATAAATCTCCACCGCGCTGATGGTCAGATCGAGCGGCAACACGCCGTAGCCGAAGGCGATGGCGACATAGCCCCAGGCGAGGCGCTCGGACAGCGCTGCCGGTTCGCGCACATGCAGCCAGGATTCGTACCAGGCCACCAGCCGGGCGCCAAACAGCCACCAGAATCCCACCCCCAACATGCCGCCAAGCGTTTCTGCCGCGATGTCGTTTTGTGACACCGTGCGCTGCGGAAAAAACACCTGGGTGAATTCGATGCCCAGGGCGAGGCCAAACCCGGCCGCCAAAATCAGCAGGGAAACCACAAGCTGAAGCGCCACGCCGCGGCCATGTGCCAAAGCGCCGGTGAAGATGAAGGCAAGCGGAATGAACAGCAGCAGGTTGGCAACCCAGTCGGCGCGTGAGCCGATGCCGAGATCCAGCCAGGGAACGTCACGAAAGCGGGCGATGGCGTCGTCCAGCGGCATGGCGTGGAAATCCAGCGGCACCAGGCTGCCGTAGATGACGAACAGCAGATAGCCGAAGCCGATCAGCCAGAGATGCGCGCGGGCGGTGGAGTGGATGGTCATGGCTGAGCGGCAGGAAAACGCTCGATCAGGGCTCCGATCAAGTTCGGAGAGCGGATCATGCCGGCATGGTCGCGCTCGATGTCGGGCAGGTCACGCAGCCACGCCGGATCGATGCGCCGGGTTGGCGTCTTGCCACGGCGTGGCGTCAGGTCGAGTTGCACCAGTTCGGCGTAAGGCCGCACTAGATGCCGTTCGGCGGCGGCATGGCTGGCGACCAAGTTTTGCTGCTGCGTGCCGCCCTGCAACGGCCGCGCCGCAAAAACGACATTGCCGGCGACGAGTTGCGTGTAAGGGTTGTGTTCCGGCTCCAGCACGCTGATGCCATTGCTGCTGGCGAGCACGGTGTTGAACAGCACGCGCACCTCGCGCGGCACGTCGTTGTGCGGCTGGATGCGGATCGCGTCGGGGCCGTTGGTGACAAACAGGTTGTTGTACAGCGCGAGGTTACCCTCGCCCTGAAACAACGATTCGCTCGGGTTCTGCCAGAACAGGTTGGCGTAGATCAAGGTGCGATCGTGCATGCCCGGCCCGGTCTGCGGCATGTGTCCGATCAGCACATTCGGCCGCGCCATCGGGCCGGGCGGGCCGGCATTGGCGCGGTCGAACAGGTTGCGCCGGATGACGGTGTCATGCCGCTCGTCAGCCCCCGGCAGGCCTTCCGGGCGTGGCAACTGATGCTTGATCTGCAGGTTGTAGCCGACCGTGTCGCTGATCGTGTTGTCTTCGATCAAGCCGGCGACGAACGGTGCGGCGCCATTCGAATTGCCGAAATACATGCCGGTGCCGACACGTTCGATGCGATTGCCGCGTACCACCCAGCCGAACGCCGGACACTTGGTGGAAATGCCGACGTTCTGCTGCGAGGCGGCATGGTCGTGGATATACAGGTTCTCCAGCGTGACGAAATGCGCGTAAGCGGCGTGACCTTCCGCCTTCACCGCATCCACCCGCAGATTGCCGCCATCCAGTTCCAGGTGCTGAATATGGAGATGCCGCACATCGGCCAGGCTGACGGTATTGGCGCCGGCGCGGGCGAGGAAACGGGCGCGGGGTCCGGTGGCTGGCCCGGCGATGACGATCGGGCGTCCGGCTTCACCTTGCAGCCCGCGCAACGGCAGGCCGCGTACGTAATCGCCGGCGCTCAACAACAAGCGATCGCCGGCGGTCAGGCGAGGCAGAAATTCACGGTAATTCTGCGGGCCGGCCAGATAGTCGGCCGCCGCCAGCATGCCGGAGCCGCAGCCACAGCAGGCGAGCAAACCGGCGGCCAGCGCGTGTTTCAGCCTGGCACCGGGGCTGGGCATGGTGCACGACTTCCGATTGCCGCCAGCGACAAACTGTTTTCCAGCCGGCGCACCAGCGCATGTGTGCTTTGGCGGCTGGAGTCGAGCACGATGTCCGCCGTATCCATATAGAGCGCGTGCCGCGCCGCATACAGTTCCTTCAGTTTGCTCAACGGATCGTCGGTTTGCAGCAGCGGACGGTTCTTGTCATGCCGCGTGCGCATATACAGTTCTTGCGGCTTGCAGCGCAGATACACCACGGTGCCGCGTGCCTTCAGTGCAGCGCGGTTCTCCGGCGCCAGGATCGCGCCGCCGCCGGTGGCCAGCACAACGCCTTGCAACTGGCTCAATTCATTGATGATGCAGACCTCGCGACGACGAAACCCGGCTTCGCCCTCGATCTCGAAAATGGTCGGAATGGAGACCCCGCAACGGGCAACGATTTCATGGTCGGAATCAAAAAAATCGAGGCCGCGATTACGCGACAGAATCTTGCCGATAGTGGTCTTGCCTGAACCCATCAGGCCGACCAGAAAGAGGTTGCAACTTGGAATCATGGCGAAATTGTAACCGGCCTGCTTTGACCCGTTAAAACCGGCTGCTCAGCGCGCGCGCCGCCGGTTCAACAAGCGTTCCAGCGCGTCTTTCAGCTCGCCCTCGGGCAAACTGGTTTCCAGCGCCTTGAAGGCATTCAGTCCAGCCACCGGGATGTCATGCTTTTCCGGTGTTGGGGGCAGGCTCCAGTCGGCCCGAATCTTGACCTTGATGCTGTTGACCGGCGCATCCGGTCGGTTCAACACGCTGGCCACACCTTTGGCCTGCGCCCGCACCCGGCTGGCGGCGGCGCCGTTGGCGCAAAAGATCACTGCGACATCGGCCTGCACGGCCGCGATGCGACAAGCGCGCGCCACCGCCGCGGGGACGATGCCGGCAAAGCGGCGGTTGAGTCCGAACAGCCGCTCGGCCTCCGGCAAGGCCACCGCGAACTGTGGTTCCGCCTGCAACAAACCGCGAACTCGCAACAAAGAAAAGGGGCGCATGAAAAAAGCGGAAACCGTGGTCAAGAAGGCCGAAACGGCGGCATGGTAGCATTCGCCACATTCGCGAACTCGGTTCGATTTCGTCCTCATTTACGCCTCGTCCTCCGTCACATTTCCCATGATTCCCAACATCCTGAAAAAAATCTTCGGTAGCCGCAATGACCGTCTGCTGAAGCAGTTGCGCAGCGTGGTCAACAAAATCAATGCGCTGGAACCCGCTTACCAGCAACTTGACGATGCGCAATTGCGCGCCAAGACCGCTGAATTCAAATCCCGCATCGAGAAAGGCGAACCGCCCGACGCCCTGTTGCCGGAAGCCTTCGCTGTCGTCCGCGAAGCCGCTGTGCGGGTTCATGGCATGCGTCATTTCGATGTCCAGTTGATCGGCGGCATAGCGCTGCATCAGGGCAATATCTCGGAAATGCGGACCGGCGAGGGCAAGACGCTGATGTCCACCCTGCCCGCCTATCTGAATGCGCTCAGCGGCAACGGCGTCCACATCATTACCGTCAACGATTACCTGGCCAGCCGGGATGCGGATCAGATGGGCCGCATCTTCAACTTTCTCGACGTCAGCGTCGGCTGCAACCTGTCGCAGATGTCGCATGAAGAGAAACAGGCCGCCTACGCCGCCGACATCACTTACGGCACCAACAACGAATTCGGTTTCGACTATCTGCGCGACAACATGGTGTTTCAGCCGTCGCAACGGGTGCAACGCAAACTGAACTACGCCATCGTCGACGAAGTCGATTCGATCCTGATCGATGAAGCCCGCACGCCGCTGATCATCTCCGGCCAGGCCGACGACAACGTCGCCATGTACCAGCAGATCAATCAGGTACCGCCGCGTCTGACGCGGATGGAACACGAACCGAAAATAGATGAACCACCGCCGCCTGGCGACTACTCGGTCGATGAAAAAGCGCATCAGGTGCTGCTGTCAGAAGCCGGCCACGAGAAGGTGGAGGCAATCCTGACCGAACTCGGCATCCTGGCGCCCGGCACCAGCTTGTACGACGCCGCGAATATCTCGTTGATGCATCACATCTACGCCGCACTGCGCGCCCATGTGCTGTATCACAGGGATCAGCATTACGTGGTGCAGGATGGCGAAGTCATCATCGTCGATGAATTCACCGGACGTCTGATGCATGGCCGGCGCTGGTCGGATGGCCTGCATCAGGCGGTGGAGGCAAAGGAAGGCGCCAACATCCAGCGCGAGAACCAGACTCTCGCCTCGATCACCTTCCAGAACTACTTCCGGATGTACAAGAAGCTGTCCGGCATGACCGGTACAGCGGATACCGAAGCCTATGAGTTCCAGCAAATCTACGGCCTGGAAACGGTGATCATCCCGACCAACAAGCCGATGATCCGGATCGACAACTCCGACCGCGTCTATCGCACCGCCGACGAAAAATGGAAGGCGGTGATCGAGGACATCCGCGATTGCCACCAGCGCGGCCAACCGGTGCTGGTCGGCACCACCTCGATTGAAATCAACGAATTCCTGTCCGCGCTGCTGACCAAGGAAAAACTGCCGCACCAGGTGCTCAACGCCAAGCAGCATGCGCTGGAAGCGCAGGTTGTCGCACAAGCCGGCTTGCCGGGCGGCGTCACCATCGCTACCAACATGGCCGGCCGCGGTACCGACATCGTGCTCGGCGGCAGCATCGCCAAGGAACTCAACGCGGCGCATACCGATGAGAGTCTGAGCGCGGAAGAAAAAACCGCCAGCATCGCCGCCATCAAAGCGGAATGGGCGCCTTTGCATGCGACCGTGATCGCTGCCGGCGGTCTGCATATCATCGGCACCGAACGCCATGAATCGCGGCGCGTCGACAATCAGTTGCGCGGTCGTTCCGGCCGTCAGGGCGACCCGGGTTCGTCACGCTTCTATTTGTCTCTGGATGACTCCCTGTTGCGAATCTTTGGTGGCGAACGCCTGAAGATGATCATGGAAAAGCTGAAGATGCCTGATGGCGAGGCCATCGAGCACAGCATGGTCAATCGCTCGCTGGAGTCGGCTCAACGCAAGGTCGAGCAGCGCAACTTCGACATTCGCAAACAATTGCTCGAATACGACGATGTCGCCAACGATCAGCGTCGGGTGATTTACCAGCAACGGAATGAACTGCTGGAAACCGACAATATTTCGGATGGCATCACCGGCATGCGCGCCCAGGTGCTGAATTTGACCATCAACAATCACATTCATCCCGGCAGCATGGCCGAGCAGTGGGACATCAGCGGACTCGAACAAACGCTGACCAGCGAGTTCCTGCTCGACTGTCCGATCCAGCAATGGCTGGCGGCGGATGAGCGTCTGGATGAACATGGCCTGCGCGATCGCATCGTCGAAGCTGCCAACCAGGCTTATGAAACCAAAGTGGCGATGGCCGGCAACGACAACATGCGGCAGTTCGAGCGTTCCATGCTGCTGCAAAGCCTGGACAGCCATTGGCGTGAACACCTGGCGGCGATGGATCATCTGCGCCAGGGTATCCACCTGCGTGGCTACGCGGCGAAGAACCCGAAGCAGGAATACAAACGCGAGGCGTTCGAGCTGTTCGAACGCATGCTGGAAACCATCGCACACGAAATCACCCAGGTCACCATGACCGTGCAGATTCGCAGCGAAGCCGACGTCGAAGCAGTGGAACCGCAGGAAAACCTGTCCAACGTGCGCTACCAGCATGCCGATTACGATGCCGCGTTGGCCTCCGACGATGCCGAGACTGCGCAAGGGCCTCAGCCTATCGAGCGGCAGTACCCCAAAGTCGGCCGCAACGATCCTTGCCCGTGTGGATCAGGCAAGAAATACAAGCATTGCCATGGCAAGCTCGCCTGACCTCTGGATACTGTCATGCCCTATTACGTGTACAAGATCGGTCCGCTCAATATCCTGGCAAAACTGGGCATCGCGGACAGCTTCAAGGAAGCCAAAAGCCTGGCCAACGAACATCGTAAAAAACTGCTGCCGAACAGCGGCCAGACGGTGAAGATGACCTTTGCCGAAAACGAACTCGCCGCGGAAGATGTGCTTTCGCAACCGCGAGAAGGCGAAGTCGGGCTGATCGGGGACGATTACTAACCCACATTTTTCAATTGCCATGTCCGGCTACAACGAATCCGCCTATAAGCAAGCCCGCGATTCCGCCATCGCGCTGCCTTGCCCGTTTGAACGTGCGTTGTTGTCGCTCTGCGCGGTGTGTGGCAAATCAAGGAAACTGTTGTTGGCGGAGCGGGAAGCGATAACCTGCACTGAACAGCGCGCCAATTCGCAATGCATCGAATTTCATCAAGCCTTGCATGCCAATGCCCGCTTCGCGCTGCATATCGACCCGAATCAAGCCTGGCCTTTCGGCAAGGAAATTCGTGCCCAGTGTGGCGGCATCCTCGGCTTGCGCGACATTCTGACGACACCGGAAAGCAATCCCGGCACCGATATCTCGCATGTTTTGAATGTCGCGCTGACTCGCTACGGCGAGATCGCCGACTTCCCCTATTCGGAAATCATGCGCGCCATCGTGCATTACCAACCGCGCAAACGGCGCGGGGACAAGTAGAGGCTGATTTTCTGGGTTTGTTGTAGGGTTTGTTGCGTTCGCCATGGCCTGCCACACGGCATGTCTGCGGGTGCCGACACTCAAGGCCATCTCAAGTGAAACTCATACAACCGAGCATGGTTTTCAGTAGCACACAAATGAACAATCAAATGGGCTAGGCTCGCAATAAACAAGGCTGACTCGAAACCACCCATCTAAATGGATTCAACATGTCCACAACTTTGAATGAAGTCCTACCCCTCACCCGAGAACTCGATCTGGCCGACCGCGCGAAACTGGCCGATGAGTTATTGACCAGCCTGGACGAACCGAGTGAGGTTGAAGTCGAGAAACTCTGGATCGAGGAGGTCAAGCGACGCTTGGCTGCTTATCGGGGAGGACAGACCGAGGCTATTCCCGCAGAGGATGTTTTTCGCCGGGCATTGGCTGATCTCGAATGAAAGTTCGGTTTCTAACCGAAGCGGATAACGAGTTTCGCGAATCAGCCCGCTATTACGAAGACAAGGCGCCCGGCCTTGGTTTTGCCTTCATTGCAAAGGTGCATCGCGTTGCTGCTGTCGTTGCGTCGCAGCCGAAATTGGTAGCCCAGTGGATGAGGAACTTCGCAAATTTGTTCTCCGCCGTTTTCCGTTCAACGTGATCTATGCCGTTGAGGACGATGAGGTGATCGTTACCGCAGTCGCGCATCACAAACGGCGACCATTCTATTGGAGCAGGCGAAGCCGGAAATGATTGCTTCGCGTATTACCCCCTGCGAGGGTCGGCTTATTCTGCGTATGCAAACGATGAAGGGGCAGCTTTGGCGGAACGGACTAGTGAACCGAGCCGTGGCTGGTGCTGGTCAGCTTCACCAGATCGCCGACTTTAAGCTCTAGATAAGCCGCTGCATTGGCGCGATTGGCCGCAATTTCGATCAAACCGGCGCTGTTCTGATGCCAGAACAATTCACCTTTGCCCGCTTCGGAAAAGACACGCCGCCAGGGCAACATCTTGCCTTTCACCTCAAGTTGCGATGCGGCATCCGCCAGGCCGCCGCGAATGCCGGTCCAGGCATTGCCGAAGTGATCGATATAGAGAACACGGGGCAGATCGGAGGCATCGAACTGGATATTCGGTTCGGCGATCAAGGTCAGCTTGTCGGCCGGGAATTGTCCCGCAGCTATCCAGGCAGCGATCGGCGCAAACAGATCACGGCCATGAAACGTTTCCGACAGTCCTTCCGGACGCCAATGGATGTGCCAACTGCGATGCTGCCGGGCGCGAGCGGCGACGATCGAGAGCAGGCCATTGTCCGGACCGACGAACCAGCGACCGTCGGCTTCGACAACCAATGCCTCGCGTACTCCACCTACGCCAGGATCCACGACACAGAAAAACACGCTGCCAACCGGAAACGACGTCGCCAAGCCAGCCAGTAATTGGGCGCCAGCGTGCGAGTTGTAATCCGGCACGGCATGCAGCAGGTCGATCACGCTCACGCCAGGCGCTTCGGCGGCCATCACCGCCTTGATCTGCCCGACATACGGGTCGTGCCAACCGTAATCGGTAAACAGGACCAGCAGCGAGGACACCTGGGCACTGGATGGCGTTCCCGCGCTGCCCATCCGGCTAGTCCTTGCTGCCGCAAGCGCAATCGCCTGCCCGCGGCGTGTCGGAATACTTGTCTTCTTCCAGCTTGTCGCGGTTGGCGAGATATTCGGCACGCACGGCTTCGGCACGCGCTTTCAGACGCTCCATGCGCTGTTCATAGGCGCCGTCGCGCTCTTCCAGGAATTTCTCGTTGAACAGGACGTGTTTCAGGAAGTTGTAGCCAAATTCGATCAGTGCTTCGTCGTCGGTCAGCAGAACGCTCATCACTTCGACCGGTACATCGTAGGTGCGATTGAATGAATCACTGGCGACAAAGGCGCGGAAGCGGTCAACGTCGTAGCTGGCCATGAAGAACAACTGATTCGAGATTTCCGGCGGCTTGCCAATGCCGGGGCCGGCGGATTTCCGCTTCAGCACCATCTGACGCCAGCCGCGTCCTTTTTGGTCGTAGACATCGACACCTTGTTCCTGACGGTACTCGTCGATGGTCAGCGAACGCGGTTCCTTGTGCCCCAGGCAATGTTTTTCTTCCACCAGCGCATAAGACGTGCGATCGACGTACTCTTCCTGGTTGCGCATCGACAGCAGCGCGACCGGGTAGTAGCGGCAGGCGGTCGGACGGTCTTCATAGACGCTGCAGCCTTCGGGACGCATGAACTGGCAGGCGGTGCCGCCTTCGACCGGGCGGAATTTGACGCCGGGCATGCCGTCCTGGTCCATCTCGTAGGGCACGGTATAGGCTTTGAGGAACTCGCCGGAAGACATTTCCAGACGGTTTTTCAAGCGCAGGATGTCATACGGCGTCAACGTGATATCGATGTTGGCGCAACAGGCATTCCAGCAACCGACATCCTTGTGGCAGCGGAACTGAATGACCTTGTCGCCGCCCAGCATGTTGGGGCTGACCGGGCTGAGCTCGAAGGGCGCCTCATCGGCAAGATTCTTGAATTGGCTTTCGTCCATGATCGACCTCGAAATTAGCGGAACGGAATGAAGGGGGGATATTGGGGGTAAAGCGTCATTCGCAAGGGTCCACCCTTGCGAATGACGGTTCAGAAATGCTTGGCAAAAAAAACGGGCGCCTTTTGAGCGCCCGGTTTTTTTACTTACAGCACCCGATTAGTGGGGGGCGGCTGCTTTGAACAACTTGGACTTGTCCACCAGATCGAAGTGCGCGCGCTTGAAGTTGGTCCACTTCTGCGTGGTCTTGTCATAGATGGAGTTGCCGAAACACTTCCAGTTTTCTTCATCGACGAAATTCTTGTCGGTGCGGTAGTAGAAGCCGGGGTAACGGCTTTCTTCGCGGAACTGGATGTGCTTCATGTGGGCTTCCGCCGTCAGGATACGGTGGTAGTTTTCCCAGGCGCGGAGCAGTTCGTGCAGGTCTTTCGCACGCATCTTCATCGCGTCTTCCTTCAGCATTTCCAGCTTCTGCTCGGCCACTTCCAACATCTTGTCGTTGGTGTTGTAGTAGGTCGCGACGCCGGCAACGTACTCGTCCATGATCTTCTGCAGACGGAACTGCAGCATCTTGGGCGTGATGTAGTTGGGGTTGACGTCGATGGCGGTGGTGTAGTCCTTGAACTCCAGGTAAGTACGCACCGGACGGTAGATGTCTTCCACCAGCTGATCAACAGCGGTGTCGAGCTCGACCTTCATGTCCTTGTTGTCGATGCAGTACTTGACCATCGCCTTGGCAGCCAGACGGCCTTCGGTGTGTGAACCGGAGGAGAACTTGTGGCCGGATGCGCCCACGCCGTCGCCGGCGGTGAACAGACCCTTGATGGTGGTCATGCCACGGTAGCCCCAGTTCCAGCCGGAAGGCAGGTGAGCGGGGATCTTGTCCTTG
Organism: Burkholderiales bacterium; assembly: GCA_038215555.1. Taxonomy (GTDB): domain Bacteria; phylum Pseudomonadota; class Gammaproteobacteria; order Burkholderiales; family Thiobacillaceae; genus PFJX01. The sequence goes on from JBBQQT010000010.1 coordinate 12,144, forward strand.
TCGGCATGCAGCTCTTCGGTCGGGGCGCCGACGTCGGTCGGGCCGGAAACCCAGATGCCGCAGCAACCGGAGTGTGAACCCAGCAGGTAGGGCTCGGTCGGCATCAGTTCGGAGTTCTTCTTCTCCGGTTCGACGTTTTCGCCAACCCAGATACCGCACTGACCCACGCACATGTCCAGGAAGTCTTCCCAGGCTTCAGCTTCCAGGTGCTTCACTTCGCGAGCAGACAGCGTCTCACGCAGCTTGCCGAGGGCGGTCACGGTGTCCATCCAGATCGGACCACGGCCTTCCTTCATTTCCTTCAGCATAACGTGGTTACGCAGGCAGGAAGCGGGAACGGCAGCCTGACCGTACGGGGGGTACTGGTCCAGCATGGCCTTGTTCTTGGTCAGATAGTCTTCGCCGTAGCCGTTGGTGGCGCGGGCCTTGAACAGCAGGAACCAGGCGCCGACCGGGCCGTAACCGTCTTTGAAACGACAAGGCACGAAGCGGTTTTCCATCATGGTCAGCTCAGCGCCGGCTTCAGCAGCCATGGCGTAGGTGGAGCCAGCGTTCCAGACCGGGTACCAGGCACGGCCGGTACCTTCACCAACGGAACGGGGACGGAAGATGTTCACGCAACCACCGGCAGCCAGCAGGATGGCCTTGGCTTTGTAAACGTGCAGGGTGTGATTACGGGTAGAGAAGCCAACAGCGCCGGCAATGCGGTTGCTGTCGTTCTTGTCGTTGATCAGCTTGACGATGAAGATACGCTCTTCAACACGACCCATACCCAAAGCCTTCTTGGCGGCCTCAGCGACGATCCACTTGTAGGATTCGCCGTTGATCATGATCTGCCACTTGCCGGAACGCACGGGCTTGCCGCCGTCCTTCAGGGAGGGCAGGCCTTCGCCAATGGCGGCAGCGCCGTCATGACGCTCGCCGTTGGCGTCGGTTTTCCAGATGGGCAGGCCCCACTCTTCGAACAGATGCACGGAATCGTCAACGTTGCGGCCAACGTCATAGGCCAGATCGTCACGGGTGATACCCATCAGGTCGTTGGCGACCATGCGGGTGTAATCGGCGGGGTCTTGCTCGGTGCCGATGTAGGTGTTGATGGCGGACAGACCTTGCGCAACAGCGCCGGAACGGTCCATCGCAGCCTTGTCAACCAGCTTGATCTTCAGATCAATGCCGATTTCAGCCTTGGCAACATCAGCCCAACGCATGACTTCATACGCAGCGCCGCAACAAGCCATACCACCACCAATCATCAGGATGTCGACTTCTTCCTGGATGATGTCGGGATTTCCAAATTCAGCCATATTAATTACCTCTTCTTAATCGAATTACTTACGAATCAGTTCGCTGGGGTTGCCCGAACGATAGCCGCCGGTCACGTCACGCGTGAACGAACCGATTGCTTCGATATCGGCCAGCTTCGGCACGGGTTTGCCGCCGTAGCAATCGATAGAGCCTTCCGGTGTGGTGCGGATCGGGAACTTGAAGCGTTTCAGCACGCCATTGCGGAACTTGATGGTCCACATGATGGAGTCGGAACCACGCAGGGGCTGCACAGAGCCGCCCAGGGGCACGACGTCCGCATAGTGGCGGCACTCGATAGCCTGCTGCGGGCAAATCTTGACGCAGGAATAACACTCCCAGCACTGCTCGGGTTCCTGGTTAAAGGCACGCATGGCGTGGCCGGTCTCGGAACCATCACGGTCCAGTTTCATCAGGTCGTGCGGGCAGATGTACATGCAGGCGGTCTTATCTTGACCCTTGCAGCCGTCGCACTTGTCGGTACGGACGAAGGTTGGCATTCAATAACTCCTTGTTAGCTAACAATCCGCGCTCAACGGTTTTTTCAAACCACGCGGCCCATTCAGAAAAACCGAGCCCAACCTTGACCGGGGCGTATCGCGAATCCGCTTCCGGAGGGCTCGGGTTCTAAATTCTTGGTGTAAGTCGGGTTAGCGGTTTCATCGCATAACCCGACGTCCGATGTTGGGTTACGGCGCAAGAAACCGCGCTTAACCCAACCTACATCTCAAGCAGCCGAGTGGCCCTTGAGTTCTACTTTGACGTTTTGTTCCTCGCTCAGGCTTGCATAGTATTTCTGCAAAACCTTGGCGACTTCCGGACGGCTGAATTCGACCGGCAGATCCTGGCCTTCGGAGAGCATCGCGCGCACCTTGGTGCCGGACAACAGAATGCGATCGTCCTTGGTGTGCGGGCAGGTGCGTTGCGAGGCCATGCCACCGCACTTGTTGCACCAGAAAGTCCAGTCGATATTCATGTTGGTGGTTTCAAGCGAACCAGCGGGAATCTCGTCGAAAATCTTCTGTGCATCGAATGGGCCGTAGTAATCACCCACGCCAGCATGGTCGCGACCGACGATCAGATGCGAGCAGCCATAGTTCTGACGGAACAGCGCATGCAACAGCGCTTCACGCGGGCCGGCGTAACGCATGTCGAGCGGATAGCCAGCCTGGATCACGGTATTCGGGGCGAAGTAGTTGTCGACCAGCACGCTGATCGCCTCGGAACGCACTTCGGCGGGAATATCACCCGACTTCAGCGCACCCAGCAGAGAGTGGATCAGCACGCCATCCATGGTTTCGATGGCGATCTTGGCCAGGTATTCGTGTGAGCGGTGCATCGGGTTGCGCGTCTGGAACGCGGCGACCTTGGACCAACCCGCTTTCTTGAAGGCTTCGCGGGTCTCGGCGGGGGTCATGAACTGATCGCCGTACTCTTCCTTGAAGGTGCCGGTGGACAGGACTTTGACCGGACCAGCCAGATTGATCGCGCCTTGATCCATCACCATCTTGACGCCGGGGTGAGCGATATCGGTGGTCTTGTAGACCATCATGCATTCATGGCCTTTATCGATGCCATAAATCTCGGTCACCTTCATGGTGCCCATGATTTCGTCGCTGTCGCAGTTCACCAGCGCGACATCCTGCCCTAGGCTCAACGTCTGCGCGATATTGGCATCAGTCGACAAGGTGACCGGGATCGGCCAGAACAGACCATTGGCCATCTTGTAACCATCGCACACGCCAGCCCAGTCGGCATGCGTCATGAAGCCGTCCAGCGGGGTAAAGCCGCCAATACCCATCATGATCAAGTCGCCGGTCTCGCGGGAGGACATCTTGATCTTGGGCAGTGACTGGGCGCGTGCCAGTTCAGCTTCACGCGCAGCGCCTTCAAGCAGAAGAGGCTTGAGTTCGCCACCACCGTGGGGGTTCACGAGACGGGACATGCTGGCTCCTAAAAGGTATAAATTAGAAAAGGCTGATAAGCCGAATGGGCGGCGAGAATAGCACCCGGTTTCCTCCCGAACTAATCAGACTTATTTCTTTGCAAATAAATTTTTTTTGGGATAAGACCGTCCTAATAACCCCTGACTCAACTAGGCTTTCCCTTGCACAAGGGCTTCTCAGGCTGGCTACAATCGAAATCACTCCAATTCGTAGATATTAAAAGTGGGTTTCAAGACACCGCTCTACCTGGGATTCTTTTTCTTTGTCGGACTGACAGGCTGTTCTAGCCAGGAAATCCAGCGCAAGGATGGCGCCAGCAGCGCCCGCGCTTTCAAAGCGGCCAATCTCGCCAAGAGCGAAGTCGATATGCTGGCGGAGATCAATCAGCGCGAGGTTCTTAAAAGCGTGCGCCTGATCGGCGAGAAGCTGTATCGCCGGAATCCGCAGGAATTTCGCAAGTCAGGTCATGCCTCCGCCACCGCCGCTTGCGATCATATTTTCGGCTTGATCCCGCACTGGGTTGACAAATCGCAGCCATTTCCAGATTGGGAAGAAAACTTCAAGCTGACCTTCGTCGAGGACTACAGCGGCGATCGTGTGCAGCCTTTCATGACGGCGCTGGTCAGCATGTTGATGGCGTCCTACGATCACAAAACCGATTTCTATTTGACCGACAACTTGTCCGCCCAGAAGCTCTACAACAGTGCCCGCAATCTGGAAGTTGCCGTCTGGAAACTGTCCAACGCCAAACGGCCCTCTGGGGTAGCACTGTTGATCAGCAACAGCATGGACGGCGAAGTGGCCAATCTCAGCTTCGAACGCGAATTCGGCAAGCTCATCGCGCAACAGGATTTACTTGCCTTGATCGTTGAAGATCGCAGCAATCGCTCAATCAGCCGGGTGTTCCAGAACGCCGCCGCCTTCGTCTTCCTGCCTCTTTGAAACAACGCATGGATTGGCGACTGGAAGCCGACTACGCATATTGCCAGCAGCTTGATCTTTCCGGCTGGGCTTGGCAGTTCTTGCGCCGCAATCCAGCCTATCAGGCTGATTACACCGAATTCATGACCCTCTGGCAGCAGCTCGAGAAGGCTTATGGCGCACCGCCGAAGCGTGATTTCTTCAAATGGAAACAAGACCCGCGCGCCTGGCGAGCAGAAGCGGAAATCGCCGCCTGCAGCAGTGAGATATGTCCGGGTGAAAATGACCAGGTGTTGATCGAATGTTGGTTGGGCGCCAAGTGGGGATTTCGCAAATTCCCCATCGACCCCGCCATTCTGCTGCCAGACGCACTGAGCTGGCGCGAATTTCCGATTCAGGTCGAAGCCATCGAAACAGGCCGTTTTACGCCGTCGCCAGACAAGCTGGCGTTGATCTTTGACCTTGCATTGCCGCTACCGGCGCAACTCGAAGCCGCCAAACATCGCTTGATTGCCGCCAGCAATCGATGCGCCAGGTCAGGTGAACTACCGCCGCGAAACCTGCGTGATGGGGCTGCCATCTGGCTGACTCAGTTGCGTATTCTGGATGCGCTGGCAGCTGGCGAAACATGGGCGCTAATCGCACAGGCGCTCGACTTGAGTGCAGCCGAGCCGAAAGTGGCAGTGATTACTGAAGCGGCCATTGCAATGCGCGATGGCGGTTATCGCCGCCTGCTGATGCTGCAACCCGCACCGCGCGACTAGCGCCCCCCTTGCAACCCACTGAAGGAGCTTCAAATGGCCATGGATAGCATTGATTTCGAAATCATCGGCAACGACATGCAATACGTTGAAATTGAACTCGATCCGCAAGAAGCCGCGGTCGGCGAAGCCGGCATGATGATGTTCATGCAGGACGGCATCGAGTTGGAAACCGTGTTCGGTGACAGCTCGAAACCCAGTTCCAACTTTATTGGCAAGCTGGTGGGCGCGGGCAAGCGTTTGCTGACCGGAGAATCCCTGTTCATCACAATTTACGCCAACACGGCGCCAGGCAAGCGCAAAGTCGCATTCGCCGCGCCTTATCCGGGCAAGATCGTGGCGGTTGATCTGCGCCAGATCGGGGGCACGCTGCTGTGCCAGAAAGATGCTTTTCTTTGTGCCGCGAAAGGCGTTTCTCTCGGCATCGCCTTGCAGCAACGACTGGGCGTCGGCTTCTTTGGTGGCGAAGGTTTCATCCTGCAAAAACTGGAAGGCGATGGCATGGTGTTTTTGCATGCCGGCGGCACGGTCATCGAGAAAACCCTGGCGTCCGGCGAAATCCTTCGTGTCGATACCGGTTGTATTGCAGCGATGCAGCCCTCGGTCGATCTGGATATTCAATATGTCGGCAAGATCAAGACCGCATTGTTCGGTGGCGAGGGCTTGTTTCACGCCCGGCTAACCGGCCCCGGCAGAATCTGGTTGCAAACGCTGCCCTTCTCGCGCCTGGCGAACCGGGTGCTGGCGGCAGCACCGAAGACGGGCGGTAAACAGACGGAAGAAGGTTCCTTGCTCGGCGGCCTGTTCCAAGGCGACAAATGATCCTTGAACCAAGAAACCTGGCAGCTCGGATGGCGTTTCATGATTTCGTAACATGACCGAATTATCTTCTGCGTTTTTTTCACTGAAAACACGATGGATCTAATCCTCTGGCGGCACGCTGACGCGCACGATGGCGACAACGATATGGCGCGGGCGCTCACCGCGAAGGGTCAAAAACAGGCCGAAAAAATGGCGCTATGGATACGCGAAAAACTGCCTGAGAAAACCCGCATTCTGGTCAGCCCGGCCGTGCGCGCAGTCCAAACTGCGGATGCGCTCGGACTCGACTATGAAGTCATCGCCAACATCGCACCCGGCGCAATGGGAGAACAGATATTGAGCGCAGCGGGTTGGCCGGATACGCGCGGCAGCGTTTTGTTGGTCGGACATCAGCCGACTTTGGGCGAAGCGGCAAGCTTGTTGTTGTTTGGCGAAACCCGCGGCATGAACATCAAGAAAGGCGGCCTGGTCTGGCTCACCAACCGGGTGCGCGGCAGTCAACCGCAAACCATTCTGAAGGCGGCGATGTCGCCCGAGATGCTTTGATTCTGTGCTTGAACCGCAAGCGCAGATGACCTGCTCCGCCTAATCGAGACCGAGTTGCTCTACCCAGGCCAGTGCCTGGAGATGCGCCTGACTGATTTGGTCCGGCGTCAACATCAGCGATAGCGCCAATTTCTCCAGTTCCTCGGTATCGCCACTTTCGACCGCCTCGGCGAGCAAGAGAAATGGGCCGTAAATGCCCGAGCGATCAGCCAGGGCATCAATCATTTTTTCTGGAATCACGATGCGTTCCAGCACTTGTTCCATCGGCATCTCGAGGAATGCCGGCAACAGGGAAAACACGCCGACGATGAACAGGTTGTCCTGATCGCCTTTGGACAAGCACGACTTGCCTACCAGCTCGCACAAGCGGCCACGCGTAATTGCGGTACGCGCCAACGTCGGCATGGTCGGCGAACCCCCTGCAGTGACCAACAACAAGGTCAACCAGCGGTAAAGCGGCTGCATCCCGAGAATGCTCACGGCATGGCGAATTGACTGCACTTCGCAGGACAAGCCGAAACCGGCCGAGTTGATGTAACGCAACAGTTTGAAAGTCAGTGCGACATCTTTTTTGAACAAAATTTCCAGATCCTTCGTATCGGCTTCCTTGCGCACCATCTCCAGCAACTGGACCACGGTGCCGTGCACCGGGTTGATGATTTTGGCCGCCAGGTTTTCCGGATGCGCAAAGTAATAACCCTGAAAAAAATCGAATCCGAGCGCTTGGCAATGACGGAACTGCTCCGGCGTTTCCACTTTTTCGGCAACCAGCTTGACCGGATATTTGCGGATCTTTCGCACCATATCGGCCAACTCAGCCGGCGTATGCGCCAACACATCCAGCTTCACGTAGCTGGCAAACTCGAGCAGCTTTTCCGTTTCCGGTAAATAGCTGAAATCATCCAGCGCAAAACGGTATCCAGCCGCCTGCAACTCAGCCAGACGTTCCAGCACTTCCGGCGTCACTTGAACCGTTTCGAGCACTTCGATCACCACTTTTTCGGGCGGCAGCAGCGTCGAAAAACTCGACATCAACATGGAAGTTTCCATGTTGACGAACGCCAGCTTGCCTTTCAGCAGCCATTCCGTACCCATATTAAGCAGGGCGTTGGCAATGACCGTGATGCCCGCATCCACATCGGTATCGATACGCGCGCTTTGCGCGCTTGCTGAATGCCTGAACAACAGTTCATAGGCAAACAGATGATGCTTTTCGTTAACGATCGGCTGCCGTGCGATGTAAGCGTTGGAACTCATGAGATGGGCGAAAAGAATTAGGCGCGGGCGAAAAGATTCATGGGGGTATCGGCGGTGTTGTTACCCAGCAAGGCTTCCATGTCCAGTACCAGAACGATAGAGCCATCCCCCGATAGCGTGGCGCCGGCGATGCCTTTCGGTTTGATGTCTGACAGCGGCTTGATGACCACGTCGTCTCGCCCGACAAAGCCATCCACCGCCATGATGAAAGTAGTATCGGAAGCATGCATCAACACACCAAAAGCTGGTGATTGCTTGGCTTCCCAACCGATCAAGCGGGCCAGACTGCGCACCGGCAAAACCTCATCCCGCACCACCATCGTGGCACGCCCGGAGACGCGCTGCACTTCTTCCTGCTTGATCGGGATGATTTCCCGCACCATCGAAAGCGGGATCGCGAACGATTGATTATTCAGGCGCACCACCAGCACCGGCAGAATGGCCAGCGTCAACGGCAACGAGATGGTGAAAGTCGAGCCCTGGCCGGGTACTGAAATGACGTCGATCTTGCCGTTGAGCCGGGTAATGTTGGTTTTCACCACATCCATGCCCACACCGCGCCCGGACACGCTGGAAATCTGATCCTTGGTGGAAAAACCGGGCAGGAAAACCAGATGCAGGCTCTGACGATCATCCATGCTGTTCGCGGACTCGGCATCAATGATGCCTTTTTCCACCGCCTTCGACCGGATCACGTCAGGGCGCATCCCCTTGCCGTCATCAGAGATCTCGATGTAGATATGATCGCCAACCTGGCTGGCCGAGAGCGTGACGATCGCCTTCGCCGTTTTGTGCGACAAGGCGCGTTCTTCCATGCTTTCAATGCCATGATCCACCGCATTACGAACCAGGTGCACCAGCGGATCGTTCAGGTCTTCGATCATGGTCTTGTCGAGTTCGGTCTCCTCACCCGACAACACTAGCTCGACATCCTTGCCGAGTTGCCGCGCGAGATCACGCGCCAGACGCGGGTATTTCTGGAACAAACGGCCAATCGGCTGCATGCGGGTTTTCATCACCGCGTTCTGCAGATCAGAAACCAGCAGATCCAGCTGGCTCACCGCGATATCCAGCGCCTTGAGCGTTTCCTGATCATGTTTGCCATGCAGAATTTGCGTCTTCAGATTGGCAATACGGTTCTTGGTCAGGCCGATTTCACCGGACAGATTGAGCACCTGATCCAGCCGTGCAGTATCGATCCGGATGGTGGTCTCTTTTTGCAGACTCTGCGGTGGCGCTGAGGAAGAACTCGCGGCCCGTGATGGTGTCGGCAAATCCTGCACCGGGATGGCGGCTGCATGCTGAACCGGGCTTGGGGCTGCCACCGGAAAGACCGCTTCCGAAACAGGTTCCGGTTTTACCTCCGGCTTGCTGGTTTCCTGCGGGATCGGAGTGCCCGTCAAAACCGCATGCAAAACATCCCAATTAATGTCATCTATCGTCACCTCATCCGCGGCTTTGTTGCCCGCCTCTGGCGGATTTTCCAGCCGCGGGGCGGCCTGTGGAATGGGGGCGGGGGTTGATGCAGCCGAGTCCCTGCCCTTGCGCTGCACCGATTTACCGGCCAGTGCAGCTTCCAGGCTTTCGATCAGCGCCGAATCAGCGGCTTCCGGTTGGGTCGCCTGCGAAAGCGCGGCGAACATATTACGCACCACGCCGGTGGCATCCATGATGACGTCCATCAGCCCGGTCGAAAGTTTCAACTCGCCATTGCGCAACTTGTCGAACAAGTTTTCCGTTCGGTGACAAAGTGAAACCAGATTTTCCGCATTCAGAAATCCGGCCCCCCCCTTGATGGTATGAAAACCCCGAAAGATGTCATTCAGCAGTTCGTGGTCATCCGGCCGTTTTTCCAACTCAACCAACTTGTTATCCACCTGAGATAACAACTCACCCGCTTCCAGCAGGAAATCCTGCAGCAACTCTTCCATTCCGGCGAAATCACTCATTTGACACTCCTTCCGCGGCGCTAATACGAACAAACGACGAACAAACGATCGGACCACCAACTGGACTAAAAATTGAAATAACAATCAGCCTGCTGATCGACCATCCGTTTTCACAACCGCCATCAAAATCCCAGGCTTTCCAACAAATCATCCACCTGCTCCTGGCTGGTCACCACATCGCTGCGTCCAGCCGCATTGATCACCGGGCCATTCAGCAGACTCTGGTCGACCGCCTGCCGTTTATCTTCTGGCGTCGCTTCGATCAGCAGGGCAAGCAACTGAGATTCAAGGTTTTGCGCTGCTTCCAACACTTTCTTGATGACTTGGCCGGTCAGATCCTGAAAATCTTGCGCCATGATGATTTCCATCAATTTCGCATTGGTCGCCTCTGTCTGCTGCGGCACATGCTTCAAATAAGCGCGGGTATCGGCCACCAGTTCCTTGAATTCATTGACTCCAAGTTGCTTGCCAAAGAGCTTGTCCCATTGACCGGCCAGTTTCGCCGCGTTATCACCCATTTGATTCTGCAAAGGCTGCGCCGCTTCGGCCGCATTCAGCGTTCGCTCTGCGGCCTGAGCGGTCATCGCTGCAATATAGTTGAGGCGATCCCGGTTATCCGGCATCGCCTGGGCAACCTGCTCCAGCGTTTTGTCATAACCCAACTCACGCAGCAAATTGTGCAAACCACGCGTCATTTGCCCCAATTGCGAGAACACCCGCTGCGGACACTCGCCGCCACTACCGGCATCCTCCTGCGAAACCGCATTCGCGATCGTGTCGAACAGGCTTTCCAGCTCCGGGGTGTCGTTCACCTCCGGCTTGGAAGCAGCCTTCTCTGGTGCCGGCGCGGCTGCGGAAGCGATGCTGTCAAACAGGGCTTCAAGGTCTGGGGAGTCGCCACTCATTTTGTTTCCTTGGTGTAATTGACCGTAGTTGGCTTGAACTGCCCAACTCACATTCCGAATTTCTCGAATATCTTGTTCAATTTTTCTTCGAGCGTGCCTGCGGTGAAAGGCTTGACGATGTATCCCGAAGCGCCGCTCTGCGCGGCTTCAATAATGTTTTCTTTCTTCGCCTCGGCGGTAATCATCAGTACCGGTAAACTCTTCAGCGCCACATCGGCACGAATCGCCCTGAGCAACTCAATACCAGTCATGTTGGGCATGTTCCAGTCGGTCACCACAAACTGAAAGTTGGAACTCTTCAGTTTCTGCAGTGCGACGACGCCATCCTCAGCTTCATCGACATTGGTGTAACCCAACTCCTTGAGCAGATTGCGCACAATCCGACGCATGGTGGAAAAGTCATCCACCACGAGTATTTTCAAAGTCTTGTCAGCCATCGTGGATCCTTATCTAACCTGCAATAGCGGCATTGTAACCATGCGAATCAATGCTTAAGGAACGCAAGTAAGGTATCCGCCAGAACAGCCGGGTCGAATTTGGCGACGTAGGCATCAACCCCGACTTGTTGCCCCATGGTGCGATTGGCATCGGAAGAGAGCGATGAGTGCATGACGACCGGAATACCGGCAAATCGGTTGTCCGACTTGATATTGCGAGTCAGGACATAACCATCCATTTCAGGCATTTCAGCATCGACCAGAATCAGTTGAATCTGCTGCTTCAATAACGCCTTCTCGGCAGCGGCTCGATTCGCCATGCCGGTCAGCTTGGTCCAGGCTTCCAGACCATCGTTGGCCTGAATGTATTTCATCCCCAGCTTGTCCAGCACCGAGACAATTTCCTTGCGCGCCACCGACGAATCATCCGCGAAGAAGACCGTCACTTCCCGCCCCGCCTCGATTTTTGCCAGGGTTGGCATCGGCTTCTCGCCCAATACCTCAACCAGCACCCGTTCCACGTCGAGAATGGATATCAGGCGGCCATCATCCAGTTCGGTGATCGCGGTGATCATTCCCTCCTGCCCCGCCAGCATGTTCTCCGGTGGCTTCACCTTGTCCCAATCGACGCGAATGATGCGATCGACGTCCTGCACCAAAAAACCCTGGGTATGACGCGAAAACTCGGTCACGATCATGGTCTCGCCGACCCCCTTGGGGGCATCTTCGAGCTTGATGAAGTAGGCCAGTGAAATGACGGGAATGATGCTGCCACGCAATGAAATCACGCCTTCCACGCCAATCGGCATGTTCGGCGTCATGGTGATCGGCGGTGTTGGCGACACCTCGCGTACTTTGAAAACGTTGATGCCGAATGTCTCGTGCGTACCGAGAGAAAACAGCAGCAATTCCATCTTGTTGGAGCCGGCCAGTTTTGTGCGGCCGTCCACCGCATCGAGCAACTTGTTGGGTTCAAACGATTTCATGACGTGCATTCCCTTTATTTGAGCATGCGATTCAACACTTCAGCCAAGCGGTGCGGCTCAAATTTCGGCACGTACTCATCAACCCCGACCGAGAGGCCAAGTTGCTTGTTGGCGTCGGAAGAAAGCGAGGAGTGCATCAGAACCGGAATACCCGCAAAACGGGGATCCGACTTGATGTTCTTGGTCAGGACATAGCCATCCATTTCCGGCATTTCCACATCGGTCAGCACCAGTTGCACGAAATCGGAAACCGGCCGCCCAGCAACCTCGGCCTGGACGGCGATTTTCTGGAGCTCGTCCCAGCCCTGCCGACCATTGATGGTGCTGATGCCGTTGACATTCAATGCAGTCAGCGTGCGCTCGATCTGATTCCGCGCAACCGAAGAGTCATCGGCATAAAACACCGTTCGGTTCGGCTTTTCGATCGGCACCAGACTGGCGAACAAATGGCTGTCGTCAATTTGCGAGGTGTCGGCAAGAATTTTCTCGACATCCAGCATCATCACCAGGCGACTATCCTTCAATTCGGTAACCGCAGTCACCAACCCGCCCATGCGGGCAGTCAACATGCTCGGCGGCACCTTCATCTCGGACCAATCGAGTCGCAGGATGGTATCCACCTCGCCGACCAGGAAACCCTGCGTGTGCCTGTTGTATTCCGTCACGATCATGATCGCAGGCGGGGCATCTGTCGAAATGCCGATATATTTCGCCAAATCAACCACCGGCACCAACACACCGCGCAAACTGACCATGCCCTCAACGGCAGAGGGCATGTCTGGAGCACGCGTAATTTCAGGGATACGCATGACCTCGCGCACCTTGAAAACATTGATGCCAAACGTCTCCTTGCGGGAGGTGGCAACATCCGTACCCAACGTAAAGAGCAAAATCTCCAGCTTGTTCGCTCCCGCGAGTTTGGTGCGCGCATCAATGCGCCTAAGTAAATCCGACATGGTTACCTCTGTTGTTCACGCAACTGATTTATCTGATCAAGCCGCCGGTCTGTTCGGGATGGACATCGGCCCACAGCAAAAAAACTTTAGGGGCAATGGTTTAATATTGATCATTGATGCTCGCTCTGTCTGCCATGACGTCCCCCCCCCACGAAGACGCGGAACTGCGGCAAGCCTTTGCGCTGTTCAGCGAAACCTCGGAAAAACTGGCTGGCGCCTACCTCGAATTACAGGGTCAGGTTGCCCGCCTCACCAGCGAACTGGCTGCGGCCAACGGCGAGCTTGCGCGCCGCGAACGGCTTTCGGCACTAGGCGAAATGGCGGCGCAAGTCGCCCACCAGATTCGCACCCCGCTGGCCACCGCGCTACTTTACACGGGACACCTGACACGACCACAACTGGCGGATGCCGACCGCATCCGCTTCGCGGAAAAATCACGCTCCCGCCTGCTCTATCTGGAACGCATGATCCAGGACATGTTGCTGTTCGTGAAGGGCGCCCGCCAAATTTCACAAGCCTTCCCTTTGCATACCTTGATCGAAGAGATCAGCCACACGCTGGAACCTCACGCCACCGCCAGAAATATCTCGTTGCATCTGGCAGAAGCGCCGTCTGACTGGATGTTGACCGGCGATCGCCAGGCGATCGCCGGTGCGCTGATCAACCTGTTGGAAAACGCGCTGCAAGCCTCTTCAGCGGGCGGCATTGTCGAACTGTCAGTGGGCGGCCTGGGCAGCCCATTTGCCGCATTCCAGGTCAGCGACTACGGCGCCGGTATCCCGGAAGCCGCACGCGAGCGGCTGTTCGAGCCGTTCTTCACCACCCGTGGCGAAGGCAGCGGCCTCGGCCTGGCTATCGTCAGGCAAGTCGCGGAAGCGCATGGCGGCTGGGTGGAATGGGCGCCGAAAGACGGCGGCGGCAGTGTGTTTCGCCTGTTCCTGCCATTTGCCGGGCAGGGACAAGCGGATGCCTGAAATTCGCCCGATCCTGGTGGTGGAAGACGATCCGGCGTTACGTGAAGCGCTGACCGATACGCTTGAGATGGCCGGTTACCGCACCATTGCCGCGAGTGATGCGGAACACGCACTGACCCGCCTGGAAAGTAGCGCACCTGGCCTGATCCTGACCGACGTGCAAATGCCCGGCATGGATGGACACGCCCTGCTGCGCGCGCTGAAAGCCCGCCACCCGGAAATTCCGGTCATCCTGATGACCGCCTACGGCCAGATTGATCGCGCCGTGCAGGCCATGCGCGACGGCGCCGCGGATTACCTGCCGAAACCGTTCGAGCCGGATAACCTGCTGGCAACCGTTGCGCGGCATTTTCGCCAGACCAGTGAATCGGCCACAGACAGCGAATCAACGGCCGCCAGCCTGATTGCGCAGGACCTGGCCAGCTTGGCTTTGCTCGAACTGGCCAGGCGAGTTTCGGCAAGCGATGCCTCGATTCTGCTGACCGGCGAATCCGGCGTCGGCAAAGAGGTTTACGCGCGCTACATCCATCAACACTCACACCGCGCCAAAGCCCCCTTCGTAGCACTGAATTGCGCCGCCATTCCGGAAAACCTGCTGGAGTCGGTTCTGTTTGGCCATGAAAAGGGCGCTTTTACCGGTGCCTCGACCGCTCAGCCGGGAAAATTCGAGCAAGCCAATGGCGGTATTCTGCTGCTCGATGAAGTGTCCGAAATGCCGCTCAACCTGCAAGCCAAGCTATTGCGCGTGCTGCAAGAGCGCGAAGTCGAGCGCGTCGGAGGGCGTACTTCGCTCGCGCTCGATGTTCGCGTCATCGCAGCAACCAATCGCGACCTGGCGAGTTGGGTGGCGGAGGGGCGCTTCCGCGACGACCTGTATTACCGACTCAATGTTTTTCCACTCGAAATCCCGCCGCTGCGCGAGCGACCAGGCGATATTCCAGCGCTCGCCAAGCATTTCCTGAAACGCCATGAAGCGATCGTCGGCAGAAGCGGTTTCACGCTGACTGGCGCGGCTTTGGCTGAATTGACGGGGTATGACTGGCCCGGTAACATCCGCGAGCTTGGAAATGTTGTGCAACGTGCCATGATTCTCGCGCCAGGCGCGGAAATTGGCCCGGAACACTTGATGTTGCCACGCAAGACTTCACCCAATACGACTAGCCATTTTTCGCGCGCATTGATCAGATCGCCAGATAGCCCGGTTGAATCTGGACTGAAAGATGTCGAACGAGACACGATCCTGAATACTTTGCAGCGTATGCAGGGTTCTCGGCGCAGAACGGCGGAAGTATTGGCAATGAGTGAGCGCACATTGCGTCACAAATTGAAGCAGTATCGCGAGGCAGGCTTTCTGGATGGAGACGACCTCCTATAATCAGTCGCAGGAGGCAAGACGATGAGCAATATCGATTTGATGGTGAATCAGCTCCGTGCCGTAGCCGCACAGGCGGCCATCACGCCTACTTCGCAGCCCGATGAAGCCACCCCGCATGACTTTTCCAGCATGCTCAAATCCGCCATTGATGAAGTCAACGGTGCCCAGATGGACGCCAGACAAATGTCGCGTCAATTTGAAACCGGTGACTCCGAAGCCAACCTGCAAGACGTCGTCCTGTCGCTGCAGAAGGCCAGTTTGTCGTTTCAGACCATGGTGCAGGTACGCAACAAGCTGGTGAGCGCGTATCAAGAAGTCATGAATATGCAGGTCTGATCAGGCACGTTTGACGGATGGCCGCTCAGCCTCAGCAGTTACTTTCCAACTTCGCCTTCCGCTTCAACGAGCTTCCCGCCTCCCGCAAAATGGGTCTGGCGGCGGCTCTGGCAGCGTCGATTGCGCTCATCGTTGGCCTCTTGCTCTGGTCGAGTACGCCAGAATACAAGGTCCTTTTTTCCAATCTTTCGGAAAAGGACGCCGGTACCATCACCACCAGCCTGCAGCAAATGAACGCGCCTTACAAAACCGAGGCAGGCGGCACCCTGCTGGTGCCGGCGGATCAGGTTTATGACCTGCGCTTCAAGTTGGCGGCGCAAGGCCTGCCGAAAGGTGGCGCGGTCGGCTTCGAGCTGATGGACTCACCCAGCCTGGGCATGACCCAGTTTCAGGAGCAGATCGCTTTTCAGCGTGGCATGGAGGGAGAACTGTCTCGCACCGTGCAAGCCCTGTCCCCCGTCGAATCGGCGCGCGTGCATCTGGCGATTCCGAAGCCATCCGTATTCATTCGCGACAAGCAGCAGCCCTCCGCTTCGGTGCTGGTCAATTTACATCCGGGGCGCGCACTCGACCCGGGTCAGGTTCAGTCCATCGTGCATCTGGTTTCCAGCAGCGTACCTGAGCTGTCGCCGAGCAATGTGACAGTGGTCGATCAGGCTGGCAACCTGCTGACCAACAAGGCCGACAACGCATCGGCGCTCGGCCTCAATTCAAACCAACTCGATTACGTCCGCTCGATTGAGCGAAATTACGCACAAAGCATTGAAGCCATCGTGTCGCCGATTGTGGGCGATGGCAATGTCAAAGCCGAAGTGCGTGCCGACCTTGATTTTTCGGTCTCCGAGGCGACCAGCGAATCCTATCGGCCAAATCCAACCCCGGACGCCCAAGCCGTTCGCAGCCTGCAAACGGTGGAAGACATCAACCGGGCTGGCAACCAGGCGCAAGGCGTTCCCGGCGCGCTGACCAATCAACCGCCCGGCCCCGCCACCGCGCCGCTGAATGCTCCAGCCGGCGCCAATGCCGGGCCAAATACCGGTGCCGGCCAGGGCGAGGGCAGCAGTTCAAGCCGGAAAGAAAACACCACCAATTTCGAACTCGACAAGACCATCCGCCATACCAAGGAACCGCTCGGCCGGATCAAGCGTTTATCAGTCGCCGTGGTCATCAACTACAAAAGCGGCGCCCTGGACGAAAACGGCGTTGCCACCAAACCTGTCCCGTTGCCGCCCGCCGAGCTGGAACAGATCAACAATTTGGTGAAGGAATCGATGGGCTACAGCCAGCAACGCGGCGATACCGTCAATGTGGTGAACGCCGCCTTCACCGAGAGCAAAGTCGACCAGGATATCCCGCTCTGGAAAGATCCAGACAACGTATCGATGGCGAAATCGCTGCTGAAGAATCTGTTGATTTTCGGCCTCGCGTTCTACCTGGTATTCGGCGTGCTGCGGCCCATCCTGCGCGACATGGTCAAACCGCATGCACCAGCGACGCGAGCCGAGGGCGAAGTCGGTGGAGGTGGTATTGCCGGCCAAGGCCAAGCTGGTGGCCATGCTCCGACGCCCGCCGATACCTATGCTGAAATCCTGACCAAAGTCCGCGAATTCTCGAAAGCCGATCCAAAGGTCACGGCGGACATCGTCAAGGAATGGATGATCAAGGAATGAGCGACGAAAGCGTTAACAAATGTGCCATTCTGATGCTCGCCCTGGGGCATGAAGAAGCGGCGGAAGTCTTTAAATATCTCGGCCCGAAGGAAGTGCAAAAGCTGGGCATGGCGATGGCTTCCGTCGGCAACGTCAGCAAAGAACGAATTGAATCGGTCTTGCATGAGTTTCACTCGGAAACTGATGGTCGCATCAGTTTGGCCGACTCGGACGATTACATCCGTTCGGTGCTGAAAAAGGCACTTGGCGACGACAAGGCAGCCCATCTGATCGATCGCATCCTGCAAGGCAACGACAGTGCCGGCATCGAAAGCCTGAAGTGGCTCGATTCGGCCAGCGTCGCCGAGATGATCCGCAATGAGCATCCGCAGATCATCGCCACCATCATGGTGCATCTGGAGCGCGATCACGCCAGCGAAATTCTCAACCTGTTGCCGGAACGCTTGCGCAACGATGTCATGGTCCGTATCGCGACGCTGGAAGGCGCCCAGCCCATGGCCATGCGCGAGCTGAATGAAGTCCTCACCCAACTTCTGTCCGGCGGCGAGATCACCAAGAAGACGACGCTGGGTGGCGTCAAGGCGGCTGCGGATATCCTCAATTTCATGGGCGGCGCGATCGAAGCTTCGGTGCTGGCCAACATCCGCGAACACGACGCCGACCTGGCGCAAAAGATCCAGGATCAGATGTTTACCTTCGACAACATCCTCGCCCTCGATGACCGCTCGGTCCAGTTGCTGCTGCGCGAAGTGCAATCGGAAACGCTGATCGTCGCGCTCAAAGGCACCTCGCAAGAACTGCGTGATCTCATCTTCAAGAACATGTCCAGCCGCGCCGCTGAAGCGCTCAAGGAAGACCTGGAAGCGAAAGGCGCGGTCCGTTTGTCCGAAGTTGAAGCCGAACAGAAGGAAATCCTCAAGATCGTGCGCAAACTGGTCGACGAAGGCCAAATCGTGCTCGGCGGCAAAGGTGGCGACGAAGCGCTGGTCGGCTGACGCCGTTTCCCCGTAGTGCGCCGCACTGCCCTATCATCCCAGCATGTCCAAGGTCATCCCGAAAGAACAACTCACCGCTTACCAGCGCTGGGAGCTCGCCGCATTCGAAGAGAGTGACGCCTGGAGCACGCCGCATTCCATGCGCCCGCCCGCTGTCGAAGCGGAAGCCACCGCCACACCCTACCCAAAACCGGAAGATCGGGTGGTATTGCCTACGGCGGAAGATATTGAACGGCTGCACCAGGAAGCCTGGCAAGAAGGCTATCAACTGGGCCTGGAAGAAGGCCGCACGGCGGGTTTTGATACTGGCAAGGCAGATAGCGAACGTTATATCCGCGAAATTCAATCACTCGCCAGCGCGCTCGAGGGCGAACTGGTGCGTCAGGATCAGGAAGTCGCGCGCGAAGTACTCGAACTTGCCCTGGTTTTGGCACGCCAAATTCTGCGCAGCGCGCTAGAGATCAAACCCGAACTGATCCTCGACGCAATCAGTGAAGCGCTGAAAACGCTACCCTCACTGAATGGTCATCACAAAATCATCACGCATCCGGATAGCGCCCAGATCGTGCGTGACTGGCTGGCACACGAGCATGGACATCTGTCCTGGAAGGTCAGCGAGGACGCGCAGCTTGAACCGGGCGGTTTCCGCTTCGAAAGCACTTACACCGAACTCGATGGCAGCATCCAGGCGCGCTGGCTTGAACTTACCCGTTGCCTCGGCTCGGACACCTCATGGCTGACCTGACAACGCCTGATCGGTTGTCGGAAGAAACAAGTATTCGGTCGGAAAACCGCTCTGCGTCGCTGCTGACTTATCTGCGTGATTGCCAGGATGCGGCTGGACAGCTCAACCCTTGGTATGCCACCGGCCGCCTGACCCGGGTTGCCGGCCTGATCATGGAAGCCTCCGGTCTGAAGCTCGCCACCGGCTCGTCTTGCCGCATCAACATGGCCAGCGGCCAGCAAGTCGACGCCGAAGTGGTCGGCTTTTCCGGCGATCGCCTGTTTCTCATGCCTGCCACCGACATCTATGGCCTGGCGCCGGGCGCAACTGTCGAGATGGCGGCGAGTTGCGGCTTTGAACCGCCCCGCATCAACAAGCCCTACTACAAACGCCGTCGCATCGAAGACCGCATCCGTCAGGTTGCGGTCGGCGCCGAATTGCTTGGCCGCGTCATCGACGGCGCCGGGCGCCCGCTCGACCGTCTCGGCAATGTTGAAGCATCGCGTCGCGCACCGCTCTATTCACGCCCGATCAACCCGATGGAACGTGAGCCGATAAAACTCGTGCTCGATGTCGGCGTTCGCGCGATCAACGCCCTGCTCACCGTTGGGCGCGGCCAGCGCATGGGTTTGTTTGCCGGCAGCGGCGTCGGCAAATCAATGCTGCTCGGCATGATGGCGCGCTATACCGCCGCCGATGTCGTTGTCGTCGGCCTGATCGGCGAACGCGGTCGCGAGGTGAAAGACTTCATTGAGAACATCCTCGGCGAAGAAGGCCTGCGCCGCGCCGCCGTGGTCGCCGCCCCGGCCGACTCGCCGCCATTAATGCGGTTGCACGGCGCCGCCTATGCCACCGCCATTGCCGAGCATTTCCGAGATCAGGGGATGAACGTTTTGCTGATCATGGATTCGCTCACCCGCTACGCCCAGGCGCAACGAGAAATTGCGCTCGCGGTAGGCGAACCCCCCGCCACCAAAGGCTACCCGCCCTCGGTCTTCGCCAAATTGCCGCAACTGGTCGAACGCGCTGGCAACGGCCGTCAAGGTGGCGGCTCGATTACTGCGTTCTATACCGTGCTGATGGAAGGCGACGATCAACAAGACCCGGTCGCCGATGCCGCCCGCGCCATCCTCGATGGTCACATCGTGCTGTCGCGCCAATTGGCGGACCAGGGCCACTACCCGGCAATCGATATCGAAGCTTCCATCTCGCGCGCCATTACCGAGTTGTTGCCGAAGGAAGAACTGGAACGCGTGCGCCGCTTCAAGGCGCTCTACGCCCGCTTTCAGCGCAGCCGAGACTTGATCACCATCGGCGCCTATGCCAAGGGCAATGACGCGCAACTGGACGAAGCGATCGCGCTTTTCCCGAAGATGGAGTCATTCCTGAAGCAGGATTTTCTGGACAAGGAAAACGACCGCAACAGCCGCGATCAACTGGACGTCTTGTTGAAGGGAAAATAGCGCAGCTGATGGGCTTTCTGCCTGGGAAAGCACACCTGGGAGAACTCGCATCGTAAGCACCAGGCTGACGCAGGCGTTCCCACCGGCTACACGCATGCGAGCCATCCAACCTGGCTATTGCAACGTCATCTGCATCGCATAGGTACAAAGGGTAATCAACGGCTGCGGCAGGATACCCAGCAACATCACGGCGATGACGTTGATACTCAGCAGTGCCTGCACATCGGGGATCGCGGTGTAAATCGGAGCATCCACCTTGGGTGTATCGAAATACAGCACCTTGACCACTCGCAGGTAATAGAACGCACCGATCAGCGAGAACATCACCGCGACCACAGCAAGCCAGACATAGCCGGCACCGACCAGGGATTGCAGGATCGACAACTTGGCGTAGAAGCCGACGAAAGGCGGCAGTCCCGCCATCGAGAACATCAGGATCGCCATCATCGCGGCAAGCCATGGGTTGCGGCTGTTGAGGCCCCGGAAATCATCCAGGTTCTCGGCTTCCAGGCCGTTGCGGGAGAGGTAAACCACCAGGCCGAAGCTGCCCAGGCTCATCAACACATAGGCGATGACGTAGAACATGCCTGCGGTATAGCCGGCAAAGGTGCCGGACATGATGCCGAGCAACAGGAAACCCATGTGCGAGATGGTGGAGTAAGCCAGCATGCGCTTGATGTTGGTCTGCATGATCGCGGCCAGGTTACCGATCGCCAGCGACAACACCGCCATCACCGCCAACATGCCTTGCCAGTTATCCACTTCCGGATGCAGGCCGTTGACCAGCAAGCGGATGGTGAAGGCGAATGCGGCCAGCTTAGGCACCGAGCCGATGAACAGGGTCACTGCCGATGGTGCGCCCTGATAGATATCAGGCACCCACATATGGAAGGGCGCAACACCAAGTTTGAAACCGAGACCGGCGACCAGGAACACCAGGCCAAACACCAGCACCATGTCTTCTTCCACGCCAGCCTGCAGTACTTGTGCCATTGCCGGCAGTTCCAGCGTGCCGGTGACGCCATACAACAAGGACATGCCGTAAAGCAGGAAGCCGGATGCCAACGAGCCGAGGACGAAATACTTCATCGCGGCTTCAGTGGACTGGGCGGAATCGCGTTGCAGGGCAACCATCGCGTAAAGGGACAACGAGAGCAATTCCAGGCCGATGTAGAGCGGCAGGAAATGGTTGGCTGAAATCATCACCATCATGCCAAGCAAGGCAAACAAGGCCAACACGAAGAATTCCACCTTGAACAGCCCGCGCTCGATCAGATAGGGCCGCGAGTAGATCACCACCGTCATGGTCGAAAAATAGGCCATCAGCTTGAGTACATCGGCCATCGGGTCATCGACAAATTGGCCGCTGAACGTAATCTGCACTTGCGGCACGCTGGTAAATACAGTGATCGCGGCAGTAACAACCAAGGTGAACAGGGTCAGCGGATAAGCCCAACCGCGATCCTTGTAGATAACGCCGATCAACAGAATGGCGCAGGTCA
This sequence comes from Burkholderiales bacterium, assembly GCA_038215555.1. Classification (GTDB taxonomy): domain Bacteria; phylum Pseudomonadota; class Gammaproteobacteria; order Burkholderiales; family Thiobacillaceae; genus PFJX01. The sequence goes on from JBBQQT010000010.1 coordinate 33,971, forward strand.
TGCCGAGCAGGAAAATCTCCGGCAGGGCGGGTGTGAAGTCGGGAAGTGTGTGCAGGTTGGCGGTGTTCATGGCGCGCTCTTGATCATTGGGCCATTCAATAGGCCAGCTTGCTGTGGGCGACATGCGCCAGCAGATTGTCTACCGAGGTATGCATCACCTCGGTGAACGGCAGCGGATACAGACCCATCCCCAGCACGCAGATGGCGAGCAGGCCGAGCACCACGAATTCACGTGAATCGATATCTTTCATTTCCGCCACATGTTCATTGCCGACCGGGCCGAATACCACGCGCTTGTACATCCACAGCGTGTAGGCAGCGCCGAAGATCAAGGTGGTGGCCGCGAGGAAGGCCCACCAGAAATTCACCTGTACCGCGCCCAGAATGATCATGAACTCGCCGACGAAGCCTGAGGTGGCCGGCAAGCCGGCATTGGCCATCGCGAACAGCATGAAGAACGCAGCGAAACGCGGCATGGTATTCGCGACACCGCCGTAATCGGCGATCTGGCGCGAATGCACGCGGTCGTACATGACGCCGACGCAGAGGAACATCGCGGCGGAGATGAATCCATGCGAAATCATCTGAATCAGACCACCTTCGATGCCGAGCGGATTGAACAGGAAGAAACCGAGGGTAACGAAGCCCATGTGGGCGATCGATGAATAGGCGATCAGCTTCTTCATGTCGGACTGCACCAGCGCAACCAGGCCGATGTACACCACCGCGATCAGCGACAGCGTGATGATGATGGTGGCGTATTCATGCGAGGCATCCGGCAGGATCGGCAGAATGAAACGCAGAAAGCCATAAGCGCCGACTTTCAGCGTGATTGCAGCCAGCACCACCGATCCGCCGGTTGGCGCTTCGACGTGCGCATCCGGCAACCAGGTATGTACCGGCCACATTGGCACTTTTACCGCGAAGGCGAAGAAGAATGCGATGAACAACAGGGTCTGCGCGAACATGGTCAATGGCACGCGATGCCAAACCAGAATTTCGAAGCTGCCACCACTCTGGAAATACAGATAGATCAGCGACACCAGCATCAGCAAGGAACCAAGCAGGGTGTAGAGGAAGAACTTGATCGCGGCATACACCCGGTTCGGGCCGCCCCAAATGCCGATGATCAAATAGAGCGGGATCAACATAGCTTCGAAGAAGACGTAGAACAACACGCCATCGAGCGACGCAAAAACGCCGTTGAGCAAGCCGGATTGAATCAGAAACGCCGCCATATATTGGCCGGTTTTTTCCTTGATCACCGACCAGCCGGCAAGTACGACCAACACGGTGGTGAAACTGTTGAGCAAGATGAATGGCATCGAAATGCCATCGACGCCGAGTCGGTAGTGGATGTTGAAAGCCGGCACCCATTGCGCGACTTCGACGAACTGCATCGCCGCCGTGGCGGAGTCAAAACCGGTCCACAAAGGCAGCGTGACGACAAAGCCCAGTACCGCGCCAAGCAGCGCCAGGGTGCGCTGACCATCCGCGCTCTTGTCGTCCCCTCCGGTCATCAGGATGAGCACGCCCGCCGCGATAGGCACCCAGATGGCGAGGCTGAGTAAACCTACGCCGAAGCCAATCCCTTCAATCATGAGCTGCAGTCGCTTTCATTTTCAATTCAACCATTTGGTTTTGACTAAGGGGCCTGTCCCTGATTAACCTGGACATTCTGGACTGCACTGGTGGGCGCGCTGCCACGTTGCCGGCGCCTTGCATCGCATCCCACCAGTACACCCATAACTATCCAGATTATTCATGGACAGCCCCTAAGCGCGCACGAACCAGGTGGCGAGCAACAGCACGCCAATGATCATTGCGAAGGCATAGTGATAAATGTAGCCGGATTGCAGATGCCGTACGACGCTTGCGATACGGCCGACCATCCGCGCCGTGCCATTGACCAGCAGTCCATCGATTGCCGCCACGTCGCCCCAGCGCCAGAACTTGCCGCCGATGTAACGAGCGCCATTGGCGAAGAACCATTGATTGAAGGTATCGAAACCGTATTTGTTATCCAGAATCATGTAAATCACGCTAAACCGCTTCTGGATCGCCGCCGGAATATCCGGCCGCTTCATATAGAAGAACCAGGCCATCGCCACACCCGCCACACCCAGCCAGAATGGCAACAAAGTCATGCCATGCAACGCCATCGCCGTGGCGCCATGGAAGTGCCGTGCCAGTTCCTGCATCGCGCCATGTGTGTCGCCGATATAAACCGCATGCCCCAGCCAGTTGCCAAACAGCAATGAATCAATGGTCAGATAGCCAATGATCAGCGACGGGATGGCTAGCAGGATCAACGGCAAGGTCACCACCCACGGCGTTTCATGCGGCGTATGGTCATCATGACCATGGTGAGCGTGGGCATCGTCTTCCTTGTCCGCCTCGTGGTCATGCGTATGGTGCGCATTGCGGAAGCGCTCCTTGCCGTGGAAGACCAGAAAATACATGCGGAATGAGTAGAACGCGGTCACGAACACGCCGAGTGTCACGGCGAAGTAGGCAAATCCGGAGCCGGCCAGTTCGGAGAACTTCACCGCCTCGATGATGCTGTCCTTCGAGTAGAAACCGGACAGGAACGGTGTGCCAATCAGCGCCAACGAACCGATCAGCGAAGTGATCCAGGTGATCGGCAAGTACTTGCGCAGGCCGCCCATATAGCGGATGTCCTGGTTATGGTGCATCGCCATGATCACCGAACCGGCGGCCAGAAACAGCAGCGCTTTGAAGAAGGCGTGTGTCATCAGGTGGAAGATCGCTACCGAATAAGCCGATGCACCCAACGCGACCGTCATGTAGCCGAGTTGCGACAGCGTCGAATACGCGACTACCCGTTTGATGTCGTTCTGGATGATGCCGAGGAATCCCATGAACAGCGCGGTGATCGCGCCAATGATCATGACGAAGGACAACGCGGTGTCGGACAGCTCGAACAACGGCGACATCCGCGTCACCATGAAGATGCCGGCGGTGACCATGGTCGCGGCGTGAATCAGCGCAGAAATTGGTGTCGGGCCTTCCATCGAATCGGGCAGCCAGACATGCAGCGGGAACTGCGCCGACTTGCCCATCGCACCGATGAACAGCAGGATGCAAATTACCGCCATCAGGCTCCATTCGTGCCCATCGATCAGGCTGATCGTGTGATTCGCAAGTTGCGGCGCCATCTGGAACACCTGGGCGTAATCCAGCGTGCCGAAGTAGGCCCAGATCAGGCCGATTCCAAGAAGGAAACCGAAATCGCCGACCCGGTTGACCAGGAACGCCTTCAGGTTGGCGTAGATCGCGGTTTCACGCGTGAACCAGAAGCCGATCAGCAGATACGACACCAAGCCCACCGCTTCCCAGCCAAAGAACAGTTGCAGGAAGTTGTTGCTCATCACCAGCATCAACATCGAGAAGGTGAACAGCGAGATGTAGCTAAAGAAGCGCTGGTAGCCCGGATCGTCTTTCATGTAACCGATGGTGTAGATGTGGACCATCAACGAGACGAAGGTGACGACCAGCATCATCAGCACCGTCAGGCGATCAATCAGGAAGCCGATCTCCAGCGTCAAATCACCCGAGGTCAGCCAGGTATAGACCGGTCCGTTGTAAGTGTTGCCGGCTTGCACGTCCTGAAAAATCAGCAGCGAGCCAAGAAAAGCGATCGCCACGCCGAGAATGGTGACCGTATGCGCACCGGTGCGGCCGATGACCTTGCCGAACAGGCCGGCGATCAGTGCACCAGCCAGCGGCGCCAGTGGAACGGTCAGGTAAAGGCTTTGCATATCCATGATTTATCAGCCCTTCAACCGATCCAGACTATCGACATTGATGCTGCGCATATTGCGGAACAACACGACCAGGATCGCCAGTCCGATGGCCGATTCGGCGGCAGCCACGGTCAAGATGAAAAACACGAAAACCTGACCGCTGATGTCGTCGAGATAGCGGGCAAAAGCGATGAAGTTCATGTTCACCGCGAGCAGCATCAGTTCGATCGCCATCAGGATGATGATGATGTTCTTCCGGTTCAGGAATATCCCGACCACACTGATCGCAAACAGGATGGAACCGAGTATGAGGTAGTGATTCAGGCCAATCATTCGTCATCCTCTTTGGGGGCTTCTGGTCGGGTTTGCGTCTTCTGCGGCTTCAGATTCACCATGCGAATCCGGTCGGCGCGCTTGACCTTGACCTGATCAGCGGGATTCATCGCACGCGTGTCGCCACGTTTGCGATGGGTCAGCGTAATCGCTGCGACCATCGCCACCAGCAACAACACGGCGGCCAGTTCGAACGGATAGACGTATTCCGTATAAAGCACCATGCCGAGTTCCTTGGTATTGCTGTAATCGGCGGCATGCGCTGCCGGCTCGGCCAGGCCAAAGTCCTTGCCGCCCAACACCATGATCATTTCGACCACCATCAGGCCGCCAACCAGCAACCCGGCAGGCAAATAACTCCAGAAACCGCGGCGCATTTCTTCAATGTTGATGTCCAACATCATCACCACGAACAGGAACAGCACCATCACCGCGCCGATATAGACCAGCACCAGCGTGATCGCGAGGAATTCGGCTTCCAGCAGAAGCCACAGGCCGGCGGCGGAGAAGAACGCCAGCACCAGAGCCAGTGCCGCGTGCACCGGGTTGCGCGCGGTAATCACGCGCAGGCTCGCCAGCAGCAGGATGGCGGAAAGGATGTAGAAAACGAAGCCAGTGAATTCCATGTCGGTTCCGTCAGCGATGCTTAGCGATAACGAGCATCTTCAGCCCGGTCTTTTGCAATCTGTTCTTCATATTTGTCGCCTACAGCCAGCAGCATGTCCTTGGTGTAATAGAGATCGCCGCGTTGCTCGCCGTGGTATTCCAGGATGCGCGTTTCGACGATGGCGTCGACCGGGCAGGCTTCCTCGCAGAAACCGCAGAAGATGCACTTGGTCAGGTCGATGTCATAAACCGTCGTGCGGCGCGTACCGTCTTCGCGCTGTTCCGATTCGATCTTGATCGCCAGCGCCGGGCAGACCGCTTCGCACAGTTTGCAGGCGATGCAGCGTTCCTCGCCGTTGGGATAACGACGCTGAGCATGCAGACCGCGAAATCGCGGCGACTGCGGGGTTTTTTCTTCCGGGAACTGGACGGTGATCTTGCGCGCGAAAAAATGCCGCCCGGTCAACGCCATGCCGCGCACCAGTTCGGTGAGCAAGAAAGTATTGAAGAAGGACTTGATGCTGTTGAACATGAATGCCCCTCCTTAGTGGAACCAGTGACCGATGGGGGTCTGCATCGCGGCGCCGACGACCAGAATCCAGACCAGCGTCACCGGAATGAACACTTTCCAGCCCAGACGCATGATCTGGTCATAGCGATAACGTGGGAAGGTGGCGCGAAACCAGAGGAACAGGAACAGCACGAAACTCATCTTCGCCGCAATCCAGATGAAACCATCCGGCAGGAACGGGAACGGCGACAGCCAGCCGCCCAGGAACATGATGCTGGTCAGACCGGCGATCAGGATCATGTTGGCATATTCGGCGAGGAAGAACACCGCGAAGGCCATGCCGGAATACTCGACGTGGAAACCGGCGACGATTTCCGATTCGCCTTCCGCCACGTCAAACGGCGCGCGGTTGGTTTCCGCCACGCCAGCAATCAGATAGACAATGAACAACGGGAACAGTGGCAGCCAATACCACTGCCAGAAACCGCCGGCCTGGGCGTTGACGATATCGATCAGGTTCAGACTTTGCGAGGCCATCAACACGCCCACCAGCGCGAAACCCATGGCGATTTCATACGACACGATCTGCGCCGACGAACGCATCGCGCCGAGGAAGGCGTATTTGGAGTTGGACGCCCAACCAGCGATGACCACGCCGTACACACCCATCGAGGTAATCGCCATGATGTACAGCAAGCCGGCGTTCATGTTGGCCAGCACCAGCTTGTCGGTAAACGGGAACGCTGCCCAGGCCGCCAGCGCCGGCGCGATGACCAGTACCGGACCCAACAGGAACAGGCCCTTGTTGGCGCCGCTGGGGATGATGATTTCCTTCATCAACAGCTTGAGGCCGTCGGCAATCGGTTGCAGCAGGCCGAGCGGCCCGACCCGGTTCGGGCCGATGCGCACCTGCATGTAGCCGATCACCTTGCGCTCGGCGTAAGTCAAATAGGCCACCGCGATCATCAGCGGCGCGACGATGAGCATGATCTTGACCAGGGTCCAGATCGGCAGCCAAGCGGGGCCGAGCAATTCGGCAACGGGGGCGAGTAGCGCATCCATGTCAGATCTTCTCCACGCTGATCGGGCCAAGACGCGCACCCAGCACAGCCGTCAGGGGATGCGCGGCGGCAAGCCGAAGCGCGCCGACCGCTAATCGATCATCGCGATGCAGCGGCAGTTCAACCACTGCATCGCCTTGGCGCACGCGCACCAGGCTGCCTTCAGTCAGACCAAGACGCATCATCCATTCACTTCCCATCCAGGCTACCGGCGAGGCCGCATCGGTGGTCGCCTGCAAGGCGGGAGACCGACGCACGATGGGATCAAGCTGATACAGCGGTGTTTCTCCGATGCGTTCGAGGCCTTCAGCGACGATGGTTGCAGCAGGATCAACTTCAATTTCAGGCGCAGAATTGTTCAAAGCCGCAGCCAGATCGCCATGTATGGCATCGGCTCGCACTGCTTCGGCAGTGTCGTAATCGAAGCCACCGAGGCTGAGCAGATTGCCCAGCACACGCAGCACTTTCCATGCCGGACGCGCCTCACCCTGCGGTTTGACGACCCCGTGGAAGCTTTGCAGGCGGCCTTCCATGTTCACGTAACTGCCGGCGGTTTCGCTGAACGGCGCAATCGGCAGCATCACATCGGCGTAATCAAGAGCGGTCGTTTTGAACGCGCTCAGCGCGACCACGAACTCGGCCCCACGCATCGCGGCAGTGGCCGCGGCAGCATCGTAGGCATCCAGTTCCGGCTCGGCACCGAGCAGGACGTAAGCGGCACGCTGATTCGCCAACATGGCATGCGCGCCAAGGCCGTTCGGGCCCGGCAAAGCGCCGACCACTTGTGCGCCAACACTGTTGGCGGCAGGCGACAAAAAGCCAAGGCTGGCGCCGCTGGCGGCAGCAATTGCCTGCGCCAAGACGTGTAATTGACCCGCTTGCGCATGGTTCTGCGCCAGTGCGCCGAGCAGGACGGCCTTCTTTTCACCCGCCAGCAAGCTGGCAGAAATTGCCCGTGCGGCATCGTTTACGCTGACATCGGCAATCGCAGCCGAAACCGAGGCCATCTCCGCACCGGCTTCCTGCATCGCTTTCGCAATTTGCGCCAGACCATGCGTCCAGGCGCTGGGCTTGGCAATCAAGCGAGCATTGACCTTGCTCAGCAGATCGTCGCCCGCCGCATGCAGCAGATTGATTTGTGCGCCACGTTTGACGGCCTGGCGCAAACGCTGCGCGATCAAAGGTTGTTCTTGCCGAATGCTGGCACCGACCAGCAGCACGCGGTCCAGCGTAGACAGGTCGGCCACCGGCATGCCCAGCCAGCGAGCACCAGCACTGGCGCTGGCATCGGCCTGGGCCAGACGATGGTCGATGTTCTCGCTGCCGAGACCGCGCAACAGTTTGGTGAACAGATACAACTCTTCCAGCGTCTGATGCGGCGAGGCGAGGCCACCAATCGCTGCCGGGCCCTGGCTGTCGCGAATCTGGCCGAGTCGGCTGGCGACTTGCTCCAGCGCGTCCTGCCAGCTCACTTCCCGCCATTGGCCGTCTTTCCTCATCATCGGCTGCGTCAAGCGCTGTTCAGAATTCAGGGCTTCATAGCTGAATCGATCGCGGTCGGCGATCCAGCATTCGTTGATCGCTTCGTTGTCCTGCGGTACCACACGCATGACGCGGTTATCTTTGACATGCACCTGGATATTAGCGCCGAGGCCATCATGCGGACTCACCGATTTACGCCGCGACAACTCCCAGGATCGCGCCTTGTAGCGGAACGGCTTGGAGGTCAACGCGCCGACCGGGCAAAGCTCGATGACATTGCCGGAAAGTTCGTGGCAGACCTGGGTTTCCAGGAACGGCATGACTTCGACATGTTCACCGCGCCCCGGCATACCGAGTTCCATCAGGCCGGCGATTTCCTGGCCGAAACGAATGCAGCGGCTGCAATGGATGCAGCGCGTCATGTCGGTGGAAATCAGCGGGCCGAGCTCCTTGTCCTTCACCACGCGCTTGGCTTCTTTGTAATGCGAGGAAGAACCGCCGTAACCGACCGCGATGTCCTGCAACTGGCATTCACCGCCCTGGTCGCAGATTGGGCAATCGAGCGGGTGGTTGATCAGCAGAAACTCCATCACGCCAGCCTGGGCGGCAATGGCCTTTGGCGAATGCGTCTGTACCTTCATGCCATCGGTCACCGGCGTAGCGCAGGCAGGCAGCGGTTTCGGCGCTTTTTCCACTTCCACCAGGCACATGCGGCAGTTGGCGGCGATGGACAATTTCTTGTGGTAGCAGAAGTGCGGGATGACGATACCGGCCTGATGTGCCGCATCCATCACGGTGGCACCAGGCGCGACTTCGATCTGCTTGCCGTCGATTTCGATGTATGGCATCTCAGTTGCCCACCATGCAACGCTTGTGTTCGATGTGGTATTCGAACTCTTTGCGGAAATGTTTGACGAAGCTGGCGACCGGCCCCACCGCCGCCTCGCCGAGCGCGCAAATCGTGTTGCCGCCGATGTTCTTGCCGATCCGCAGCAGTTCGTCGAGATCCTCCGGCCGCCCCTTGCCGTGTTCGATACGCTTCACGATGCGATGCATCCAGCCGGTGCCTTCACGGCAAGGCGTGCATTGTCCGCAGGATTCTTCAAAGTAGAAATAGGACAGGCGCTCCAGCGCTTTCACCATACAGACGCTTTCGTCCATCACGATCACCGCGCCGGAACCCAGCATGGAACCCGCTTTTGCGATGGAATCAAAGTCCAGCGTACAGGCCATCATCACGTCGGCCGGCAACACCGGCGCGGACGATCCGCCCGGGATGACCGCTTTCAAGGTATGCCCGGTGCGCACGCCACCAGCCATTTCGAGCAGATCGGCGAACGGCGTGCCGAGCGGAATCTCGTAATTTCCGGGTTTGTTGACGTGGCCTGAGATCGAGAAAATCTTGCTGCCACCGTTGTTCGGCTTGCCCAGTTCCAGGAAAGCCTGGCCACCGTGACGCATGATCCAGGGAATCGAAGCCAGCGTTTCGGTGTTGTTGATGGTGGTCGGCTTGCCGTACAGACCGAAGCTGGCCGGGAACGGCGGCTTGAAGCGCGGTTGCCCTTTTTTGCCTTCGATCGATTCCAGCAGCGCGGTTTCTTCGCCGCAGATGTAGGCGCCGTAACCATGATGCGCATGCAATTCGAAATCCCAGCCGGAACCGAGAATGTTCTTGCCCAGGAAACCGGCGGCGCGGGCTTCATCCAGCGCGCGTTCCCAGGATTCGTACTGCTCGAAGATTTCGCCGTGGATGTAGTTGTAACCCGCCAACGCGCCCAGCGTGTAGCCGGCGATGATCATGCCTTCGATCAACTGATGCGGGTTGTAGCGAATGATGTCGCGGTCCTTGAAGGTGCCCGGCTCGCCTTCGTCACTGTTGCACACCACGTACTTGTCACCGGCAAAACCGCGTGGCATGAAACTCCACTTCAAACCGGTCGGGAAGCCGGCACCACCGCGACCGCGCAAAGCGCTGGTCTTGACCTCGGCAATGATGTTTTCTGCCGGCGTCTTCTCGGCCAGGATTTTCTTCAGCGCTTCATAACCGCCGTTGGCGATGTAGGTCGCCAATGACGCAGGCGCCGAATGTTGCAGCGTCCAGAGACAAACTTGGGTATCGGGCGTGTTCAAACTCATTTCATGTCATCCAGGAGTTTGTCGA
>JBBQQT010000011.1:0-42348 GCA_038215555.1 Burkholderiales bacterium
CCTCGATTTCTCCAGCGCAACCACCCTGAAGCGGATCGAGCCACATCGTCTCGCCGCCTTGATCTTGGAGGATGTCAGCCGCTACCCAAGCGCCAAGATGGGCGACATCCACAAACGGGTCGGCCTGAGATACCGCGTTCACGCATCCGGCGCACGGTTGAAGCACGGGTCGGGGCAGGCAAGCTGCATTCGGAGGGGGTGCGTAATGGCACACGCTACACCGTCGTCGACTGATTTAGCTCAACCCACAGCCTATCCATTCCAGTTGAGCCAAAGGGACGGCGCAAAACGCCCACGATTAACGGCTAATGATTTGATTATTAAAAGAATTGTGTTTGGCTCAAACAGCATGCCTGAGCCAAATGGGGTACATACAAGGAGAACCCGTTGTCCGCCATACATGACTTGATCGCGCAAATCAGTGATCCGCGCTTGCGCGAACGGCTGGCTGCCGAGTGGGCGACAGCCTCGCAGGATAAGAAATTCGGGCTGGTGTTCGAAGATCACCTGCCCGAACTGCTGCTATACAAAACCAAGCCGCGCCGGGGTGATTTTGTATGCCGCAAGTAGGGGCCACTTTAAACATCCCGGCGTGACGATGAGCCTCGACTACGCCACCCTCGACACCCTGCGCCGCAACCATCCGGCCTGGCGGCTGCTGGATTCGCCGCATGCGCCGCTGGTGGCGAGTTTTCTGCAGCAGGCGTTTGTGGCGCCCAACGTGCGGGTGATGGCGCAGGCCGATCTGGTGGAGCGGTTGGAGGATGTCTTGTTCGGCCTGCGCCAGTCCCTTGGCGAAGGTGTCTTTCCGCGTGCGGCGACGCAGTATCTGGACGATTGGGCGGCCAACGACAAGGGCTGGTTGCGCAAGTTCTATCCGCCCGGTTCCGACGAGGCGCATTTCGATCTCACTCCGGCCACGGAAAAAGCCCTGGCCTGGCTGGAGGGGCTGACCCAGCGTGCCTTCGTCGGCACCGAGTCGCGCCTGATGACGGTATTCGAGTTGTTGCGGCAGATGGTGGCCGGCAGCGAGACCGACCCGGCAGCGCGCATGCGCGAACTGGAGAAGCGCCGCGCCGAGATCGACGCCGAAATCGAACGGGTGCGGGCGGGGGAAATGGCGGTGCTGGACGACACCGCCGTGAAGGATCGTTTCCAGCAGGTGGCGGCCACGGCGCGGGAACTGTTATCCGACTTCCGCGAGGTGGAGCAGAACTTCCGCAACCTGGACCGCAGCGTGCGCGAGCGCATCGCCCTCTGGGAAGGCGGCAAGGGCGCCCTGCTGGAAAGCATCTTCGGCGAGCGTGATGCCATCGCCGATTCCGACCAGGGCCGCAGTTTCCGCGCCTTCTGGGATTTTTTGATGTCGCCGGCGCGGCAGGAGGAACTTACGGCCTTGCTGGAATCCGCTTTCGGCCTGGCGGCGGTGCGGGCGCTGGCCCCGGATGGGCGCCTGAAGCGCGTGCATTACGACTGGCTGGAAGCCGGCGAGCACACGCAGCGCACGGTGGCGCTGCTGTCCGTGCAGTTGCGCCGCTTTCTCGACGACCAGGCCTGGCTGGAGAACCGCCGCATCATGGACATCCTGCGAGGCATCGAAATTCACGCCGTGGCGGTGCGCGACGCGGCGCCGCAGGGTGGCTTCGTGGAACTGGAGGCGGCCGCGCCCGCGCTTGAACTGCCCATGGAGCGCCCCTTGTACTCGCCGCCGCTGCGGCCGGTGATCGCCGAGCAGGTGTTGCTGGAGGGGGATGATGACCTGGAGACGGAGGCCCTGTTCGGCCAGGTGGTGGTGGACAAGGCCAAGCTGGCCGGCTGGATACGCCAGTCGCTCCAGGACAGGCGCCAGGTCACGCTGAACGAACTGGTTGCGCGGCATCCGCTGGAACATGGCCTGGCGGAACTGGTTGCCTACCTGGCCCTGGCCGGCGAGGATCGTCGCGCGGTGTTCGATGAGGACACGCGGGAATCCCTGATCTGGCTGGATGCGGCCGGTAGGCAGCGGCGGGCGACCCTGCCGAGAGTCATTTTCACGAGATGAGCGCAATGGATAGTGAATCACCCCCAACCCCGACCCCGAACCTTTCCCGTGTGCTGGTGGCGCTGATGAAGGGCGTGTTCTACCGCGAGAATGATGCGCCGGTCTGGCAGGACCTGCTCGCCTTGCAGGCGCGGGTGCGCGATTACGTCGCGGTGCTGGGCCTGGAACTGATGCTCGACGAGGCTGAGGGCCATGCCTATCTGCGCAGCCGCCCGGTCGCCGACGGCGAGCCTGAGTTGCCGCGCCTGATGCGGCGCGTGCCGCTGTCGTTTCCGGTCAGCCTGTTGCTGGCCCTGCTACGCCGCAAGCTGGCCGAGTTCGACGCCGGCGCCGGCGAGGAAGGCAACGGCGGGCGGCTGATCCTGTCGCGTGACGACATCGTCGAACTGATCCGGGTATTTCTGCCCGCCGGCAGCAACGAGGCGAAACTGATCGACCAGGTGGACGGCTACCTCAACAAGATCATCGACCTGGGTTTCGTGCGCCGCCTGAAACCTTCCGGCGGTGCGCAGATCCCCATATTCGAAGTTCGCCGCATCCTCAAATCCTTCGTCGATGCGCAGTGGCTGGCGGAGTTCGATCAAAGGCTGGCGGAGTATCGGGCGCGCTTGGGCGGTGGTGAGGTGGAGGCGACGGAATGAAGGAAGTTGCCGAACTCGACTTCTCCACCGGCGACGAGCAGGCCGGGTTTCGTCTGCATCGGCTGGAGGTCTACAACTGGGGCACTTTCGACCAGCGCGTGTGGGCGCTCTCGCCCAACGGCGACAACGCCTTGCTGACCGGCGATATCGGTTCCGGCAAATCCACCCTGGTGGACGCGGTGACCACTCTCCTGGTGCCGGCTCAACGCATTGCCTACAACAAGGCGGCGGGGGCAGAGGCGCGGGAGCGCACGCTGCGTTCCTATGTGCTGGGGCATTACAAATCGGAGCGCAACGATTCCGGCCTGGCGGCAAAGCCGGTGGCGCTGCGCGACCACAACACCTATTCGGTCATCCTCGGGGTGTTCCGCAACCTCGGCTTCGACCAGACCGTTACCCTGGCCCAGGTGTTCTGGCTGAAGGACGCGCAGGGCCAGCCGGCGCGCTTCTTCGTGGCGGCGGAGGGCGAACTCGGCATCGCGCGTGATTTCTCCGCCTTCGGCAGCGACATCAACGACCTGCGCAAACGTCTGCGGGCGCGGCGCGGCATCGAGTTGTACGACAGCTTTCCGCCCTACGGCGCCTGGTTCCGCCGCCGTTTCGGCATCGACAACGAGCAGGCCATGGAACTGTTCCACCAGACGGTTTCCATGAAGTCAGTGGGCAACCTCACCGACTTCGTGCGTGAGCACATGCTGGAAGCCTTCGACGTGGAAACCCGCATCGCCGCGCTGATCCACCACTTCGACGACCTCAACCGCGCCCATGCGGCGGTGCTCAAGGCCAAGGATCAGGTTGCCCGCCTGCAACCGCTGGTGGCCGACTGCGTCCGCCACGGCGAACTGACGGCGCAGGTGGACGACCTGCGCGGCGCGCGCGAGGCGCTCAAGGCCTATTTCGCCGGGTTGAAAGCGCAACTGTTGGAAAAACGCCTGACCACCCTGGAGATGGAACAGCAGCGCCATGCGGCGCGCATCCAGTCGATTGAAAACACGCAACGGGAACAGCGCGACCGGCGCGATCAGTTGACCCGCGCCATCGCCGAAAACGGCGGCAATCGTCTCGCGGCTATCGCGACTGAAATTCAGGCCAGGGAAGACGAGAAGCAGCGCCGGCGGCAACGCGCGGATCGCTATGCCGAGCTTGCGCAGGCTCTCGGCCTGCTGCCGCTCACCGGGCCAGAACGCTTCGTCAGCAATGGTGGGGTGTGCGAGAACCTGGCGGGCAGGCTGGGCGAGAAGGAGTCCGATCAGCAGAACCGCCAGACCGAAGCCGGTGTCGATCTGCGCGCCCTGAAGGTCGAGCACGACGGCTTGCAACAGGAACTGGCCGGCCTGCGCGCCCGCCGCAGCAACATCGATGAATCCCAGGTGGCCATCCGCCGCGCGCTCTGCGCCGCACTGAAGCTGGATGCGGCGGAACTGCCCTTCGCCGGCGAGTTGATCCAGGTGCGGCCCGAGGAAACGGTCTGGGAGGGCGCGGCGGAGCGCCTGCTGCACAACTTCGGGCTGTCGCTTCTGGTGCCGGATCAGCACTACCCGGCGGTGGCGGAATGGGTGGAGCGCACCCGTCTTCAGGGTCGTCTGGTGTACTACCGGGTGCGTCCGGGCGCGGCGGGCAGCCTGCCCGCCGGTGGGCCGGATTCCCTCGCCCGCAAGCTCGCCATCAAACCGGATTCGCTTTTCTACGGCTGGCTCGAACTGGAACTGGCGAAGCGTTTCGACTACGCCTGTTGCGAGTCGCTGGAGCACTTCCGCCGTGAACGCCAGGCGGTGACCCGCGCCGGCCAGGTCAAATCGGGCGGCGAGCGGCACGAGAAGGATGACCGCCATCGCCTCGACGACCGCAGCCGCTATGTGCTGGGCTGGAGCAACGAGGGCAAGATCGCCGCCCTGGAAAAACGCGCTCGCGCCCTGGAAAAGGACATGCAGGCAAAAGGCCGGCTGTTGTCCGAAGCGCAGACGGAATTGCGGCGCATCCAGGAGCAGCTCACCAACCTGGCGCGGATCGGCGAATTCCGCGAATTCCAGGAACTGGACTGGCAGCCTCTGGCGACGGAGATCGCCCATCTGGAAAAAGAGCGGCAGGCGCTGGAGGCGGCCTCCGACCTGCTGCAAGCGCTGAACGAGCAACTGCGCGATCTCGACGCGGCCTTGCGGCAGACCGACGGCGACCTGCGCGAACGCCAGCATGATCTGATCCGCAACCAGGAAAGGCAGTTGAATGCGCGTGCTCTGTTGGCCGAGTGCCAGGAACTCCAGGTCAGCCTGATCGAGGCCGCGCGGCAATTGCGTTTCCCGCAACTGGATGCCCTGCGCGCCGAGACCCAGGCCGAGCAGGGGCTCACGGTGGAATCCTGCGACCACCGCGAGCGCGACCTGCGCGATGTGCTCCAGGCCCGCATCGACGCGGAGGATGTGAAAATCGCCCGCCTGCGCGACAAGATCATCAACGCCATGAAGGCGTACAGCCTGGCTTATTCGCTGGAAACCCAGGACGTGGATGTGAGCATCGAGGCCGCGTCCGGATACGCTGAAATGTTGAATGCCTTGCAGGCCGACGACTTGCCCAGGTTCGAGGCGCGCTTCAAGGAATTGCTCAACGAAAACACCATCCGCGAGGTGGCCAACTTCCAGTCGCAACTGGCGCGTGAGCGGCAGGAAATCAAGGAACGCATCGGCCACATCAACCAGTCGTTACGCCAGATCGACTACAACCCCGGCCGCTACATCGAGCTGGAAGCCCAGGTGAGTCCGGATATCGAAATCCGTGACTTCCAGAGCGAGCTGCGCACCTGCACCGAGGGCAGCCTGACCGGCTCCGAGGACAGCCAGTATTCCGAGGCCAAGTTCCTGCAGGTAAAGGCCATCATCGAACGCTTCCGCGGCCGCGAGGGCCAGACCGACCTGGATCGGCGCTGGACCCGCAAGGTCACCGACGTACGCAACGGTTTCGTCTTCGCCGCCGCCGAACGCTGGCGCGAGGACGACAAGGAATACGAGCACTACACCGACTCCGGCGGAAAATCCGGCGGCCAGAAGGAGAAGCTGGCCTACACCGTGCTGGCCGCCAGCCTGGCCTACCAATTCGGCCTGGAGGTGGGCATGAAGGCGGACCTGAAGGCCGGTGCGGCGAATTCCCGCACCTTCCGTTTCGTGGTCATCGACGAGGCCTTCGGCCGCGGTTCCGACGAATCCGCCCGCTTCGGCCTGGAACTGTTCAAGCGCCTCAAGCTGCAACTGCTGATCGTCACGCCGTTGCAGAAGATCCACATCATCGAACCCTATGTCGCCAGCGTCGGCTTCGTTCATAACGAGGCGGGCAAGGCTTCGCTGTTGCGTAATCTGAGCATCGAGGAATATCGGGCGGAGAAGGCGGCGCATGCAAGTTAATCGCGTAGCCCGGATGCAGCCGCAGGCGGAATCCAGGAAGGATAGGGCGCCCACCCCCGGATTCCGCTGCGCTGCATCCGGGCTACGGGTGTATGCCGGGTAGCCCCATGACCGCCTGGGCCACCGCCGCCGACCTGCGCGCAAAGGTATTGCGCGAATGGGAACGCGGCCACCTGCTGGCGGCGGCATGGACCGGCGAGGTGCGCTATCCCTGGCGCATCGCCCTGAAAGGCCCTTCTTCCGCCGAACTGCCCGCCCGCTTCGACGAGGTGCGGCAATGGATACGCGCCCTGGCCGAAGACGGCGCTTACCGCCTGGAATACCAGGAAATCCAGCATCGCCAGCTTGGCCGCAACCAGGTGCCGGTGGCGGCCTGGCTGGACAGCGAACAGGATGCCCTGGCACTGATCGGCAAACGCCGCGAGGCCGCGCGTTTCCGCCTATTGGCCGAGTCCATCGTCCAGACCTTCCCGGCGCTGGCCGCCTGGATCGCCCGTTGCCCGCTGCGCGTCCTGGAGCACGGCGACAACTGGCCGGGCCTATTGGGGGTGCTGCGCTGGTTCGTCGAGCACCCGCGCCCGAATGTATATCTGCGCCAGATCGACGTGCCCGGCGTACACAGCAAATTCATCGAGCGCCAGCGGGGGTTGCTGGCCGAATTGCTGGATCAACTGCTGCCGGCCGAGGCGGTTGATGCCATTGCCTCCGGCGGCGTCGCCGGTTTCGAGCGGCGCTACGGATTGCGCGCGAAGCCACCGCTGGTCCGCTTCCGCCTGCTCGATGGCACGCTTCAGGGACTCACTGATCTCAGCGTCCCCGCCGACGAATTTGCTCGTCTGGCGCTGCCCGCCAGGCGGGTGTTCATTACGGAAAACGAAATCAACTTACTCGCCTTCCCGCGAGTGGCCGACAGCCTGTTGATCTTCGGTGCCGGCTATGGCTTCGAATCCTTGACAGCAGCGGACTGGCTCAAGGAACGAGAAATATATTACTGGGGCGACATGGACACGCACGGCTTCGCCATCCTTGACCAGTTGCGCAGCCACTTACCGCAGACCCGTTCGCTGTTGATGGACCGGGTCACCCTGCTGGCGCATCGCGACTTCTGGGGACGGGAGGACTCGCCGACTCAGCGCGAATTGAGCCGGCTGCATCCCGATGAAGCCAGTTTGTATGACGATCTGCGCCGCGATCGGATCGCACCGGCACTGCGTCTGGAACAGGAGCGAATTGGTTATGCCTGGGTTCAGGCCGCGCTGGCGGGGTATGAGTAACGAAATCTGGAGCGCGGCGGGAAGCCGTAGCGGGCTCACCGAAATGGTGAGCGCCAGCGAAGGCGCTAACGCCAGCATCCATGCAAACTCCCGAGGACTGAGGCGCGGTCCATTGAGGAATCCAGGATTATCTATTCAAGCGCTGGCGCCCGATCAACGATTTACATCAACCACGAAGCGCCCCGTCATTTGTCCGGCAAGCATTTTTTCAGCGGCGGGTAGGGTTTCTCTCAAGCCAATTTCTTGCACGATGGTGTTCAGTTTTTTGACGTCAAGGCCGCTGGCTAGCCGGGCCCAGGCGGACTGTCGGCGCGCCAGGCTGGCATAGACCGAGTCGATGCCGTACAGCGTGATGCCGCGCAGGATGAAGGGGGCGACGCTGGCCGGGAAATCCATGCCCATCGCCAGACCGCAGGCCGCTATTGCACCGTTGCGTTTGACTTGCGCGCAGGCGTTGACCAGCACTTGGCTGCCCAGCGTATCGACGACGCCTGCATACCGTTCCTTTTGCATCGGTTTGCCGGGCACGGCCATTTCGCTTCGGTCCAGCACCACGGCTGCACCCAGGCCTTTGAGATAGGCGTGATCCGCCGATTTGCCAGTCAATGCATGCACTTCAAAGCCAGCGTGGGCCAGCAGCATGAGCGCGATGGAGCCGACGCCGCCGGTCACGCCGGTGACCAGGATTGGGCCGTCATCCGGTGTCAGGCCATGTCGTTCCAGCGCCTGCACGCACATCGCCGCAGTGTAGCCAGCAGTGCCGATGCAAGCGGCATCGCGCGGCGTGAGTTGAATCGGCAATTTCACCAGCCAGTCGCCGGGAGCGCGGGTGCGCTGCGCCAGTCCACCCCAGCGGGTTTCGCCCAGACCCCAACCGTTCAAGACCACGGCGTCGCCAGGCTGAAAATCCGGGTGAGTCGAATTTTCCACCACGCCGGCCGCGTCGATGCCCGCCACCATCGGCCAGGTGCGCACGATGGGGCTTTGGTTGCACAGCGCGAGCGCGTCTTTGTAGTTCAGCGTCGAGTAGTCGATATGCAGTTCGACATCACCTTCTGGCAGGTCTTCGAGTTCAGTGACCTGCGCTGAAAATGCAGGGTTGTTGGTGAGATAGAGGGCGCGGTAGGTCATGCTGTTTTCTCCTGTTGATTCAACCCCAAGATCGCCTGTCGCATCCACCAGACCATCCAGATGCCGGGGATTGCCGCGACGGCCGAGAACAGGAAGAACGCCGGCCAGCCGACCGATTCCGCCAGCACGCCGGATACCGGGCTGACGTAGATGCGTCCAACCGCTGCCAGCGCCGACAGCAGTGCGTAGTGGGTGGCGGTGAATTGGCGGTTGCACAGGCTCATCAGCAGCGCGACGAAGGCGGCTGTGCCCATGCCGCTGGTAATGTTCTCGCCGGCGATCGCCGCCATCAACAGGCCGTCGATATTGGATGTCGTGTCGAGGGCAACAAAGCCGAGATCGAACGGCGCCAGCGTGAAGCTTCCCCAGGCGCCTTTGCCCATCACCGCCAGCGCGTAGAAGCCGAAGTTGGACAGCAGTTGCAGCACGCCGAACACCAACAGCGACTTGTACAGCGACATGCGCAACATCAATGCGCCCGCCAATAGCGCGCCAAAGATGGTCAACCAGATGCCGATGATCTTGTTGACGATGCCGACTTCCGCCTGGCTGAACGCCATGCCTTTGATCAGGAAGGCGGTTGAAAGGCTGCCGGCGAAGGCGTCGCCGAGTTTGTACAACACGATCAGCAGCAGGAAGGCCCAGGCGCCGGGCTGGCTGAAGAAGCTGGCGAGCGACTGATTCAGCGTGGCGAAGCCGACCTTGCGCGCCGCCCAGGCACCCAACGGCAAGGCGAAGGCGATGCCGGCCATGATGAACAGCAGTTGTATCCATTTGTTGGCGTCGTGCGGGTCCAGGCCGATGCCGATCAACAGCCAGCGCGAGATGAAAGCGCCGGCGAGCACGCCGGCGAGCATGGCGGCGAAGCCGAGCAACTCGCGTCCGGCATCGCTGGCCAGCGCTTTCGAGGCGCTGTTGACGCGCGGCAGGGTCAGCAGCGAAACCACCGCCGCCGCGACCATGATGCCGGACATGACCCGGTACACCGCGCCCCAACTGCCCCATTGTTCGGCCCAGATCAGCGCAATGCCGCCGGACAGGATCATTGCAATGCGATAACCAAACACCGACATCGACGCGCCCAGGCCGCGTTCACGCGGTTCCAGCACATCGGTGCGATAGGCGTCGATCACCACATCCTGCGAGGCAGAAAAAAACGCCAGCGTGACGGCGGCGGCGGCAAACAACAGCGGCGTTTGCGCCGGCGAGATCGATGCCATCCAGAACAACGCCCCGGCCAACGCCAATTGCGTCAACACCAGCCAGCCACGCCGGCGCCCGAGCCAAGGCAGCTCGAAACGATCCATCAACGGCGCCCAGAGGAACTTGAAGGTGTAAGGCACGCCGACCAGACCGAGGAAACCGATGGTGGCGATATCGATGCCATCGACAGCGAGCCAGGCCTGCATGGCCTGACCAGTCAGCGCGAGCGGCAGGCCGGAGGCAAAACCGAGGAAGAGCACGGCAACGAGCCGGTGGGAGGAGGCGAAATTCATGAGGGTGATCGTGTTGGAGTCAAAACAATCTGGCGGGCAGGCCGCCACGGAGGCGCTATTTTGCAACCGAGTCGAGGCCAATATGGGGAATTCGCGATCCACTTTTCAAATAGAAACCGCAGGCGGCGTGCTTCCCGTGGCGTGACCTACAATCCAGGCAAAACTTCTCTGAAGGAACCGCATCATGGGTTTGCCACAAACAAAAGAAACATTCACGCGGGAAGATTTCATTGCCTGGGAGAACGCGCAAACCGGTAAACACGAATTCGTCGCGGCTGAAGTCTTTGCGATGGTTGGCGCGCGGCGGGTGCATGTCACGGTTGTCGGAAATTGCGCCTCACTTCTAAAACATCATCTGCGCGGTGGTCATTACCGCGCCTTCATGGCCGACATGAAGCTGGAAGTCAAAGCCGCCGACGCGGTTTTCTACCCGGATGTGCTGGTGACTTGCCATCCGGATGATCTGAAAGCGGAAACCATCATGCATCACCCGACGGTGATCATCGAAGTGCTGTCGGAGAGCACGGCGGCTTATGATCGCGTCGACAAATTTGCCAGTTACCGGCAGATCGAAAGCCTGCGCGAGTACGCGCTGATCGACCCCGACCATCGCCGTGTCGAAGTGTTCAGACGCATGGACAATGGCGACTGGCTGCTTGCCGCCAGCGAAAGTGGACAGGGGCTGATCCTCAAATCGCTCGATTTCGTTGCCGGGCTGGATACGGTATTCGAGGATGTTTGATTGAGCCAGCCTGATCTTCTGCCCGTCACGCTGCTTACCGGTTTCCTCGGCAGCGGCAAAACCACCGTTCTCAACCACCTGCTGCGGCATTTGCCGCTGACCGCCGTGGTAATGAACGAATTCGGCGCGATCGGCCTCGACCATCAATTGCTGGAAGAGAGTCGTGGCCCGCTGGCATTGCTGTCGGGTGGCTGCGTCTGTTGCCAGATCCAGGGCACCCTGGCGCCGACGCTGAAGAACCTCTACATGGCGCGATCCAGCGGCCAATTGCCGCCGTATGAACGCATCATCATCGAAACCACCGGCATCGCCGATCCTGCCCCGATCCTCGACACGCTACTCAACGAACGCTGGCTGGCGGCGCGCCACAAGCTCGATGGTGTGGTCACCACGGTGGATGCGGTATTCGGCGCACAACAACTGGAGGCGCATTTCGAAGCCGCGCGCCAGGTGGCGGTGGCGGATCGCCTGTTGCTGAGCAAGACCGATCTGGCGACGCCGGATCAGGTTGATGCGCTCAAAACCCGGCTCGCCGAGCTCAACCCGGGCGCGCCGATTTACCCGGTATTGAATGGCGAAATCGATCCGGTGAAAGTCACGCATCTGGGCTTGTTCAATCCGCTCGACAAACATCCGGACGTCGTCAAATGGCTGGCGCATCAGCGTTACAAACCGGCGGCGCGTAGCCTGCTTGGTGGCAAGGCCCGCGTTGAGGCGGCCACGTCGCATGATCCACGCATCCAGGCTTTCAGCCTGACTTTCGACGACCCGCTGGAGTGGCACGGCGTGCTGTCGGCGCTGGAGATGTTGCAGGCGTTCCGGCCGCAAAACCTGCTGCGCATGAAGGCGCTGGTGAACATCAAAGGCAAGCCGAATCCGGTGGTGTTGCATGGTGTGCAGCATCTGCTCTACCCACCGGCCGAACTTGCCGAGTGGCCGGATGCGGACCGGCGCAGCCGTTTCGTGTTCATTACTTCCGACCTGGATTCCGAGTTCGTCGGCAAGTTGCTGGCTGATTTCACTCACGCCGCGTCGGTCTGAACCAACTGCCGGACCAGCAATTCAATGCCGCGCCGCAACAGGTCGAACGGCCAGAACACGCCGCTGAACAAGGCGTCGCCAAGCGCCAGGCCCTGACTCAGTCGCAACTGGCTCCAGGCCAGGCCAAGGGAAAAATAGAGGGCGATGCCCAGGCTGAAACTCATGCTGTTCTCCATCGGTTGTGATGCGCACAGCTTAAAATCCTGCTGGCTCGCCAGATGAGCCAGGGCGTGAAGCCGCAGCTACAATGGCCGCGCGCCACTTTGGAGAAGAAAACATGGACCGCACCGAACGTTTTCACCTGATCGACATGATGCTGGCCGCGCCTGAGCCGGCGACGTTTGCGCGGATTCAGACGCGGCTGGAAGTCTCGCGCGCGACCTTGAAACGTGACCTGGAATACCTGCGCAATCGCCTCAACGCGCCGATCGTCTGGGACCGCGAGACACGCGGTTATCGCTACCTCAGAGGACGCGAAGCGGAATCTCAGGTCGGCCCGCAGTACGAACTGCCCGGCCTGTGGTTTTCCGCCGCCGAGATTCACGCCCTGATGACCATGCAGCACCTGCTCGCCAACCTCGACGCCGGCGGCCTGCTCGGGCCACATATCCAGCCGCTGATGGCGCGCCTGACCGGCTTGTTGGGCAGCGGCCGGCATCCGGCGGAAGAAGTCCGCAAGCGGATCAAGCTGATCCCGCTCGCCGCCCGTCGTATTCCACTGGAACAGTTTGCTGCACTCGGTTCCGCGTTGTTGCGGCGCAAGCGGCTGCGCATCGGCTATTACGCGAAATCGAACGATGTGCTCAGCGAACGCGAGATTTCACCGCAACGCCTGGTGCACTACCGCGAGAACTGGTACCTGGATGCCTGGTGTCATTTGCGTGGCGGCCTGCGCAGTTTTGCCGTTGATGGCGTGCGACATGCCGAAATTCTCGACACCGCGGCGCGCGAAGTGCCGGAAAAATCGCTCGACGCGATGCTCGGCGCCGGCTACGGCATCTTCTCCGGCCGCAAGCTGGCCTGGGCGAAGTTACGTTTCAGCGCCGAGCGCGCGCGCTGGGTCGCGCTGGAACAATGGCATCCGAAACAGCGCGCCAAGTTGCTGAAAGATGGCCGTTATGTGCTTGAAGTGCCTTATGCCGACGAACGCGAGCTGATCATGGATATCCTGCGCCATGTACCGGAAGTCGAGGTGCTGGAGCCGGTTGAATTGCGCGACAAAGTGATCGAAAAGCTGCGCGCGGGCTTGGCGAGCATGGCGTAATGCACTGGCGCGGAAACAGCGCTATTCGGTAACCCGCAACAGCCGCTGCGTCAGCAATGATTTCATGTCTCGCCGGCAATCCGCGACGATATGCACGTAAATTGTCGCCTGTCGTACTTCGTAGATGATCCGATTCTTGCCGACAATGACTTGGCGATACTGCGCAAGGTTGATTTTCTCCAGCGCATCCGGGACTGAACCGCTGAATGGAAATGCTTGAAGGTTATCGATGGCTGACTTGATCGTCGCGTAACTCTCCAGCCAGGCCGCGCGGTCGAATTTTCTGAGCAGGTAGCCGCGCAAGTCCTGCAAATCGTGTTCAGCCGATTTCAGAATTACAACGGCATGTTTCATACCTGATCCGCTGCGCCAATATCCAGAGTGTCCAGATCGGCAAACACCGCATCGGCCGGGCGGAATTCACCCGCTTCGATCTGTTTGTTGCTCATCGCCAGCATTTTCAGCAGCGCCAGTGTTTCCTCGTTTTCCTGCCAGGATTGGATATCCATCACGACCAGTTTCGCTTCACCGTTTTGCGTCACCAGTAACGGCTCGCGGCATTCGGTCAGGGTTTTGACGATCTCTGCGGTATGACTTTTGAGATAGGAAATTGGTTTGATCTGATTGACGTAGTCCATGTGGGTATCGCTCCGGTATTGAATGGGACTGAATTTAGTCTTGATTAAGTCTTGTCACAACCCGGCATTCACCCTAACCGCTCCAGCAGCACCTTCGCCGATCGTTCGGAAACCACCAGTACCAGTTTCATCATCGCTCGGGTGGTGCCGACGAACAGTTTGCGTACCGCACGTTCGTCCAGCTCCTCGAAGTCGATTTCCGCGAACACGATCGCCGGCGCGGCCTGGCCTTTGAAGCGATAGACCGATTCGAGCAGCACGTCGCCCTCCGAATACAACGGCTGGCCGAGCAGGTCGTAGCGGCCGGTAAAGGTTTTCAGGCTGTGCGGGCCAAGCTGGGTGTAGGAGAAGAGCAGCGATTTCTCGCGCCCGCTGAAGCTGACCACCGCGATGTCGGCTTTTTTGTAGCCCTCGGCCAGACATTGGCGAATGCCTTCCTTCACCTGCTGCGTCAATTCGGCGCCATCGCGATAACTCAGCACAACCAGTTCGGCGGCATGCAGCGCACCCTGTGCTTCGATCTGGAATTCATCCGGCAACAGGTTCTGCAACATGCGCACCACCGAGCGCGGGCTGCGGAAATTACTGTTCGCCTTCAGCCGCAGCCAGCCGGGCAGTGCCACCGGCGCGCGGCCATACAGATTTTGCAGCGGGTCTTCCAGCCAGAGGGCGCGTCCGTCCGGCTTCAGGTGACGCAATGCCAGGTCGCGCCATGCCTCGGTGAAGTCCTGGCCTTCGTCGATGATCACCGTGTCGAACTGCCAATGCGCGCCGACCGGTAACTCGGCGGCGCGGGCAAGCAGGGCGTCGAACGCATCGGGCCGGTTGAAGTCGGGTATCTCGCCAGCCGCGCGCACGCGTTGGTCGCACAGCATGTGCAGCGTGCAGACCTGGCCGCCGACCGGCGCGATGAGCAGGAAATGATCCGCCAGCGGCCGGTTGTAACAGAGGTAGAGCGGCCGCAAACCCTGGTCGATGGCAGCGCGGTATTCGGCCAGCGCCAACTGGGTTTTGCCGGAGCCCGCGGTGC
Source organism: Burkholderiales bacterium (assembly GCA_038215555.1). GTDB lineage: Bacteria > Pseudomonadota > Gammaproteobacteria > Burkholderiales > Thiobacillaceae > PFJX01. Next base: position 14,691 of record JBBQQT010000011.1, read on the forward strand.
CGGTGACGCGCAGCCGATACGGCTCGAATTCAAGTTGCCGCGCCCAGTGCGCCAGGCCGCCGGAAATACGGGTGACCAAGCCGCGCGCGCGGCCGATCAGCGCGCTGACATCGGTTTCCAGTTGCACGATGTCGCGCAGGAATCGATGCACCTGACGCACCGTATCGGGGCTGGTCGCCTCGCCTGGCGGCAAGATCTGGCGAATGATCTGCGCCAACTGTTCGCGGCGGCGCGCATCGACAATGCGCTCCGGCGCCAGGCCGGCGGTTTCGACCTGTTTGACCTGGTAGTCCGGGCAATACAGCAGGCTTTCCAGATGCACGTCGCGGCAACCCGGGCGGGCGTACAACTTGGTTTGCAACGCGGCCACGCTGCGCGCCATCTGAATCGGCACGCTCTTGGTCTTTTCGGCGTAGCGCTTTTTCAGGCCGTCTTCGCCTTCTTCGAGAAAACCGCTTTTCTGCTCGATCAGCAGCAGCGCGCCAGCCTGATTGACCACCACAAAATCGATCTCGCCATAAACTGAATAGCCATGTTCCAGGCGCGTCCAGTGCACCGCGTGATAAACCGTGTAGGCATCCGGCAACGCATCGGCAAGCAGGGCGAGGGTTTCGATCTCGCGCTGCGCGGCGCCGCTGTTCATATTGGCGGCGGCAAACTCGCGCCAGCCGTCAGGAACGATAGTTGCCATCAGAATGAGAATGCATCATTGGGTTGCTGCCACTTTTGATCAATCCCGACTCGTCGGTTGAGCGCCTCGGTTCTCAGTCTTGCAATTGCCAGGCCAGCGTTTCCCCGGCTCGCAACGGCACTACGCCGGAGGCATGTTCGGCGTTGACCGTGCGGGCCTCTCGTCGCAGCGTGATGCTTTCGGTGTTGCGCGGCAGGCAATAGAAATCCGGTCCGTGGAAACTGGCGAAAGCTTCCAGTTTGTCCAGCGCACCGGCGTGCTCGAATGCCTCCGCATACAGTTCCAGCGCCGCATGCGCAGTGTAGATGCCGGCGCAGCCGCAGGCAGTTTCCTTGGCGTGTTTGGCGTGTGGCGCGCTGTCGGTGCCGAGGAAGAACTTCGGATTGCCGGAAATGGCCGCTTCGATCAATGCATGCCGATGGGATTCTCGCTTCAATACCGGCAGGCAGTAGTAATGTGGACGCATGCCACCCTGGAACATGGCGTTGCGGTTGTACAGCAGGTGATGCGCAGTGATCGTGGCGGCGACATTGGCTGGCGCGGCGGTGACAAAATCCGCCGCCTGACGCGTGGTGATGTGTTCCAGCACCACTTTCAGATTCGGCAGCCGGCGCAGCAGCGGCGTCAGCACGCGGTCAATGAAGACCGCTTCACGGTCGAAGATATCGACTTCCGGATCGGTGACTTCGCCATGCAGCAGCAGCGGCATGCCGATTTCCTGCATGACTTCGAGTACCTCCTTGACCTTGTGGATGTCGCTGACGCCGGAATCGGAATTGGTCGTCGCACCCGCCGGGTAGTACTTCACCGCCTGCACGATGCCGCTGGCATGCGCATGCGCCACGTCAGCCGGATCGGTGTTGTCGGTCAGGTACAGCGTCATCAGCGGATTGAAGGACATGCCGGCGGGCAGCGCCGCCAGGATGCGCTCCTGATAGGCCTGTGCATCGGCGAGCGTGCGCACCGGCGGCTTCAGGTTCGGCATCACGATGGCGCGGGCGAACTGGCGCGCGGTATCCGGCAGAACGGCGACCAGCATGTCGCCATCGCGCAAATGCAGGTGCCAGTCGTCAGGGCGGGTGAGGGTCAGGGTTTGCAGGGTCATGGTTCTTTTTTAAGCGTCAGTGCGAGGTCATACAAGGCATTTTTGCGCGCCCCGGTGATGCGCGCGGTGAGGTGAGCCGCCTGTTTCAGCGGCAGTTCTTCCAGCAAAATTTCCAGGATTCGGTGCGCTTCTACATCGCTTTCGTCGGCCTGTGCCGGCAGCGGGCCAATCACCAGCACAAACTCGCCACGGCGATGGTTGTCATCTGCAGCCAGCCAGGCCGGTGCATCGGCCAGCGGGCAGGCGTGCAGTTGCTCGAATTTCTTGGTCAGTTCGCGCGCGAACAAAATCGAGCGTTCACCGCCCAGCACGGCCAACAGGTCATCCACCGTTTCCTCGATTCGGTGCGGCGCTTCGTAGAAAACCAGCGCATCCGGTCGCGTCGCCAGTTCTTGCAACGTCTTCCGACGCGCGGCGGGCTTGGCCGGCAAAAAGCCGTAGAACAACCAGGCGCCTTCGATGCCAGCCACCGACAGCGCGGTGGCTACCGCACTCGGGCCGGGTATCGGGGTGATCTCGAAGCCGGCGGCACGGACCGCATTCACCAGCCGCGCGCCCGGGTCGGAAATGCCCGGCGTGCCGGCATCCGACACATAGGCGACGCTCTTGCCTTCGCGCAGCGCTTCGATCAGTCGCGCGGCGGCGGCTTGTTCGTTGTGGTCGTGCAGCGGCGTCAACTTGCCGGCCTGAATCTGCTGCGTGTTGAGCAGGCCTTGCGTGGTGCGGGTGTCTTCCGCTGCGATGATGTCGGCGGTTTTCAGGACGTCGAGCGCGCGCTGGCTGAGGTCGCGCAGATTGCCGATCGGCGTTGCGACGATGTGGAGGACGCCGGGACGGGCCGGCTGGGAGGCATCGAACATGGCGTTGAAATCGGAAATCCTGTCATTTCGTTTGATACTTCGGGCGAGCAGTGTAACGAAACGGGGAAACTGGATGCATAAAGGCACACATGAAGGCACGCTGAATACCGGTGCGTCGGCGGAACAGGCGGCTGCGGATTATCTGGTGCGGCAGGGGTTGAAACTGGTGGCGCGCAACTTTCGTTGTCGCGGTGGCGAGATTGATCTGATCATGCGGGATGGCGAGACGCTGGTGTTTGTCGAAGTCCGCTCACGCGCGCGAGCGGACTTCGGCGGCGCTGCGGCAAGCATTACTGCAACCAAGCAGGCCCGCATCATTCTGGCGGCGCGGCATTACCTGGCGCAGCATTCGGTGGATGCGCCTTGCCGTTTCGATGCGGTGTTGCTGCAAGCCGGCCAACTGCAATGGCTGCCGGCGGCCTTTGAAACCTGAAGCCGGGGGCTTCAGGGGCATCGTTATAATCAGCGCCAGTTTTTTCAATTTTGCGTCGCCATGACACTCAATCAGCGCATTCAGGATCAATTCCAGAGCAGCATGCACACTCTGGTGGATGCAGTCGATTTGCTCGCCGAGCCGATCGGCCAGTCGGTTCAACTGCTGACGGATTGCCTGATGCACGCAGGCAAGATTCTGACCTGCGGGAATGGCGCTTCAGGCTTGTCGGCGCAGTATGTGGCGGCAATCCTGACCGACAAGCTGGATCGGGATCGTCCCGGTTTGGCCGCCATCGCGCTGACCGGCGGTGAGGTATCAGGCCCATCGGCAGACCCGGCGAACCCGGTCTTTGCGCGTCAGGTTTCCACGCTCGGGCAGTCGGGCGATGTGCTGTTGGCGATTTCCACTTTTGGTCAGTCGCCAGCAGTGATCGAAGCGGTGCGCGTGGCACAGGCGCGCGATATGCGGGTGGTTGCGCTGGTTGGCGGCGACGGCGGCGCGCTGGCGGAAATGCTGGGCGAGAACGATGTGCTGATTTGTGCGCCAGCCGATTCACCCGCCCGCATTCATGAAACTCTTTTGCTCACCATTCACTCTTTGTGCGATGGTATCGATTACTTGTTATTGGGATCCTGACTCATGAAAAAACTTCTTGTGCGTACCTTGTTGACTGTTTCTGTGGCTGTTTCCGCAGGTTTGACCGTGGCTTCTCTCAGCGGCTGCGTGCCGGTGGTGGCGGGTGGCATCGGCGCTGGCATCCTGATGGCGGAAGACCGCCGTACCACGGGCACCTACCTGATTGATGAAGAGATTGAATTGAAAGCCTCCAGCCGAATACGCGAGAGCTTTGGCGACAATACCCGGGTCAGCGTGACCAGCTTCAATCGCCGCGTACTGCTAACCGGCGCGGTGCCGGATGCGAATGTGCGGGCAAAAGTCGAGGAAATCACCCTGGCCGTGCCGAATGTGCGTGCGGTCCAGAATGAGCTGATGATCGGCAAAGTCAGCTCCTTTTCTACGCGTACGTCAGACACTTATGTCACCACCAAGGTGAAAGCGCGCTTCCTGGATGACAGAAGCTTCAATGCGCATCAAGTCAAGGTTGTCACCGAATCCGGCACGGTGTATCTGATGGGGTTGGTCAAGCGCGAAGAAGCTGCCGTCGCCGCCGAGGTCGCGGCGCGCACCGCCGGTGTTTCAAAAGTGGTCAAAGTCTTCGAATACATGGACTGACCCGGATCGGGGCCAGCGGCCCCGATGTGGCAACAACTTGTGGCAACAACTTGTGGCAACAACTTGTGGCAACAACTTGCACCGGCAATTTGTCACGGCAAATCTCAACCTGGAGGAGACGAACATGAAGATTCGTAAGACGGTGTTGTCAACGCTGTTCCTGGCCATGGCTACGCTCAACGTTCCTGTGCTGGCTGCGGGAACGGATGTCAATATTACGCAAAGCCTTGCGGCGGTCGAGGTGATGCATCAGGGGAAGAAAGTCCGCATCGAGCGTGTGCAGGACACCGAAAACATGCTTGACCCCGATTTTTCGCTGACCTCGCGACCGTGTCCGCCGTTCTGCATTCAGCCGATGACGCTGGGGCCGGGAGTGGAAACCATCGGTGAACTGGAAATGCTTGAATACCTGAAAAAGTCGAGCCAGGACGCCAATATTTTGGTGATCGACTCCCGCGATGGTGATTGGCCACTCCGTTCCGGCATGATTCCCGGCGCGGTCCAATTGCCTTGGCAGGAGTTGCACCCGGCACACAATGAATTCGACAAAATTGCAGATATTCTGATTTTCCGATTTGGTGCCGCGCGACAAAGCGGTTTGTGGAATTTTGAAAACGCCAAGACCCTGGTGTTGTATTGCAACGGACCCTGGTGCGGCCAGTCGCCCACCAACATCAAGCAGTTGATGGCAATGGGTTATCCGGCGCACAAGCTCAAGTGGTATCGTGGCGGGGTACAGGACTGGAAAATGTTGGGCCTGACGACCGTCGCACCAAAGTAACCATTACAACCAAATTCGTTTTCACGAAGAAGGATACATAAATGAAGTGCATCAGCTTGAAACAGGCGTTACTCGCCACGCTGGCCATGACTCTGGCTATTCCCGCACTGGCCGCCGATCCGGTGCCCTCAGGCAACCCTTACCTGGTCAATTCACCAGCCATCTCCACCCCGTCTCTTCCTTCGCTCCCGTCACTCCTGTCACTTCCCTCCATTCCTTCGATCCCGAAGTTCCCGGCCCAGGGTGTCCGCCCCTATGAGATGTCAGGCGTCGTACCGCAGGATGTGAAAGCGAAGTTGATCAAGTCGATGATGCCCTTGATGAACATGACCACGCGCATGGACTTGAAGGACATGATGAATCTCATGACCATCAAGTACAAAGCCAAACCGGGCCTGACCTTCGAAGAGGTGAAGGCTTCCATGGAGTTGCGCGCCAACAGCCTCAACTTCAAGAAAGTCGGCGAGAGCCCGATGTGGAAAGATTTCCAGGCCGTGCTGGGCGACATGGAGGCGCCGCGCATCGAGGTCTATCACTACTGCGATATCGCCGTCGGCCGGGAAATGCTCAAGTACTCCCCGGAATCCGCGGTCTACATGCCTTGCCGCTTCACCATCATGGAAGATGCGGACAAGAACATCTGGGTGATGACCCTGGATTGGGATACCACCTGGCTGGATTCCGTCAAAGGCAAGATGGGCACGCCTGACGTGTTGTGGGATCACGCCGTCGTGATTCGCGACAAGATGGACAACATCATGCGGGCCGCCGCCAACGGCGATCTGTAACAGGCAAGTCGCTCCGCGTCTGGCCTGTTGCATCAAGCCGGCGTGGGGCATTCAATCCGGCCACGAACATCGGGACTTGAGAAGTCCAAGACCTACCCCAAACCCCCATCGGTTTCCACGAGGAAGGAGTCACACATGAAGAAAAGCATCCTGATCGCAACCTTGGCACTGACCCTGAGCGTACCCGCCGTCGCCCAGCAAGCCGTCAATCCCTATCTGGCCAACGTGCCCCTTTCCGCTGGCCCGATCACGCTGCCGATTTCCCCGGCTGGCCGTGGCATGCGCCCATATGAAATGTCCAAGCAGGTGTCGCCGGAAGAAAAGAACAAGTTGATGAAGCAGATCATGCCGATGATGGGCATGGTCAAAAGCATGGACGTGAAAGACGTCATGAACCTGATGGCGATCAAGTACCCGGCCAAGAAGGGACTGTCTTTCGATGACGTCAAGCAGTCGATGGAACTGAGCGCCAACAAGCTCAACTTCAAGAAAGTCGGCGAAAGCCCGATGTGGAAAGACATTCAGGCGGTACTGGGCGACATGGATGCGCCGCGCATGGAGGTCTATCACTACTGTGATATCGCCGCCGGCCGAGAAATCCTGAAGTACGCGCCGGAATCCATCGTTTATCTGCCTTGCCGCATCGCGATCATGGAAGATGCCGACAAGAATATCTGGGTGCTGACCCTGGACTGGAACACCTCCTGGCTGGATTCCCTCTCCGGCAAGATGGGCGCGCCCGACAAGCTGAGGGAATACGCAAAGGACATCCGTGACAAAACGGACATCATCATGAAGGCCGCCGCTGAAGGCGACCTGTAATACCTGAAGCCGGAAAATACAGGCTGCCTGTTTTCCCGGTTTTCCAGATTTTCTCCTGATCTACTCCCCGTCGCGGTACCGCTCCTTCACGCGCGGAACGCTTCCCTGACATTTCGATCTATCTGGATTCATTGAATCCACTCGGCAAGTCATCTACTCGCAGGAGACGTGTATGAAACACCTTACCCCTATGTTGTTGATCATCATCGCTGGCTCGGCTCAACCGGTCCTGGCACAGAATGCGATCAATCCCCTGTCATTCCTGACTCCGACGCAAAGCGGCCCATTGGGTCTGGGCGGCATGGCTGGCGGTATTTCCAGTCCGTTCGGCCTTGGTGCGCTGAACCCGTTGAATCCGATCAACAGCATCAATCCCCTGAGTCCCTGGAACAGTTACGGTGGTGCGTCGAATCCCGTATTGAGCCTGGGTGCGCTTGGTGCTTTAAATGCATTGACGCCGAACGTGTTGCCGGGCGGCAGTCCTTTCGGCGGCAGCCCCTTCAACAACAACCCGTATCAGGGCAATGCTTTTGGCGGTAACTCTTTCGCCGGCAATCCCTTCGCTGGCAGCCCCTTTGGTGGCAATCCCTTCGCCGGTAATCCCTTTGGTGGCAATCCCTTTGGTGGCAATCCCTATGCACGTCCGCCGCAGCAACAACCCTTCGGCGCGCCGGCTTTCAGTCCATCGATGCCGTCCTACCCGAACATGCCTTTTGCAGCGCAGCAACCGCAAAACATGATGCCGGGCAGCTATTACCCGATGCAGCAGCAACAGGGGTATCCGTATATGCCTTACGGCGCGCAACAGCAGCCGTCACAGCAACAGCAACTCTCGCTGGGCAACTTGTTTGGTATGCAAACTCAGCCCATGCAACAACAGCGAGCCTCTTTTCCCAACTTTTATGGCGCACCGCAGCCGGTCCAGCAACAGCCTACCGTGCCCAATTTTTTCGGCATGATGCAACCGCCCGCGCAATCGGTTCAGCCCGTTCAGCGGCCGATGCAGCAGCCGATGCAGCAGGCATTCCCGTTCAACCCGTTTCTGATGCCGCAAGCTCAGCAGCAAGCAAAGCCGCCGGTTGAGAAACCCTCGGCGCCAATGCTTGATTCCAGTAAGCCCTGGATGCCGTCTGCCCAGCAACCTGTCGCATTGCCGTTTTTCTTCTTCGCACCGCAAGCTGCGTCAGCCGCATCCGCACCAGCTGCTCCGGTGGCACCTTCGCCTGCGCCTGAGCCAGCGGCAGAAGCGAAACCCGACGAAGCCGCTTTACCGCCGCTCGATCCGGCCGCGTTCATGCAGATGTATATGAAGCCAGGCAAGTAATTCACGACTGGGTTTTGATCCGGAAATTGAAAAGGGGCGCATATGAGCGCCCCTTTTTAATTCTGATGTGACGGTTTCAGAGGTTGAAGTCGTAATCGACAATCAACGGCGCATGGTCGGAGAACCGTTCCACCTTGTAAACACTGGCCGAGCGCGCCTTGGCAGCAATGCCGGGGGTCGCGATCTGGTAGTCGATGCGCCAGCCGACATTCTTTGCCCAGGCCTGGCCGCGGTTGCTCCACCAGGTGTAGGCCTCGCCCGCGTGCCCGGGATAAAGCCGGCGATAGACATCGACCAAGCCGATTCGCTCGAAGAGATCGCTCATCCAGGCGCGTTCTTCGGGCAGGAAGCCGGAATTCTTCAGGTTGCCCTTCCAGTTCTTCAGATCGATTTCACGATGCGCGATATTCCAGTCGCCGCACAGGATGAATTCGCGGCCGCTGTTGGCGAGGGCCTCCAGACGGGGCAGGAAGCGTTGCATGAAGGCAAATTTGGCGGCTTGGCGTTCTTCGCCGGAGGAACCAGAGGGCAGATAAAGCGAGACCACCGAGAGATTGCCGAGATCACCACTAAACGCAGCTTCGATGGATCGGCCTTCCGCGTCGATGTCTGCGATGCCCAAGCCTTCAATGATCTGGTCCGGCTGCCGGCGTGAGTAGATGCCCACGCCGCTGTAGCCCTTCTTCTCGGCGTAATGGAAGTAGCCGAAATAACCGGGGGGATTGAGCATCTCAACGCTCATATCGGCGGTCTGGGCCTTGAGTTCTTGCAGGCAGACCACATCAGCATTCTGCTGTTGCAGCCAGTCCAGGAAGCCCTTGCTGGTGGCGGATCTAATACCGTTAAGGTTTGCAGTAATTACTCTGAGCATGGGGCTGGTGATGGGTTGTGATTGTGGGAAGAAAACTCAAACGGACAAGCGGGCAAACATCTTCTTGAGATAGCTATCCCCACCTTCCTCCATGAACAGCACATGGCGGTAATACAAATGCCGGTCGAAACTGATCGCCACCATATTCGTGATCGTCCCCGGCGCGTTCCACTGACTGGCCACACCCAGGTTGCCCTCCGCAACCAGCTTTTTCAGCACTTCCAGCTTCTTCAGATACTCCAGCCCATCGTCGTTGTCCTCAATCTCGATGTGATAAAGCTTGAGCATGGAGCCATGCTCCTCGTCCATCCGGATGACATCGTAAAACTGCCCTTCGTAGGCCGTTTTCAGCATTTTGTAGAAGCGGTCGGTGTAATCGGTCAACAAGCGAATGAGGATGTCTTCTTGCTTCTTCACGTCGGCAAAGGTGGTGATGCGCAGCTCGGCCTCGGGAATGAACAGCGTGTACCAATCCGCTGAACCCATGCAGAAGTCGATCAGCTTCTGCCGATCCAGCCGCAGATTGCTCCAACTGCGCTGCAGCTTGTAGGTTTGCAGGGCCAGGTAGATGCGGTCGAAGTCGAACATGGCAAACAGCTTCGGGACTAGCTTCCCCTTGTGTCTGGCTTCCGTTGTTGCTGCGAGGGTTTTGTCCTGCGAACTCAGGGCCTCTACTCACTCTACTCTGGGGTAGAGGTCCAGCACCACATGAGCAGGCTTGATCTTGTCCTTGAAAACTTCCGGGGTCTCGTACAACCACGGGAAATGTTTCCGCTTGAAGCCCAGCTTCTGGTTGTCCTTGTAGCCGTCCTTCAAAGCCAACGTCTTGAGCTTGCCGGCCGGGAGATTGGGCCGGGTCGGGAAGTCCAGTTGCAGCATTTCGTCGCTGGGCGTGACGCCTTCCTCCTTCAGGTAAGCCTTGAAGGCCGCCATGTAGCTGGCGCGCACGCCGAAGATATTCAGGGTTTCCAGCTTGTCCAGGTGAACCCCTTTGGGGCGTTCCTGCGGGGGGGGTGCGTTTGAGTGAATAGCCCTTGCCCTTCAGACGCACGCCACGGCCGAAGAGTTGGATGATTTGCGAGCCTTCGCCCTGGCCCATGTTGAGCAAACCCATGGTCGAAACACGCCAGCTACTCCAGCCCTCGGTGAATTTGCGTGAGCCGACCAGCACGTTCAGCTTGCTGTCCTTCTGGTTCAGCGTGCCGAACAGGGCGCCACCGAAATCGTCGGCCTCGTTGTCGAACGCCGTCGCGTCCTCGGCGAGTTTGAAGAAGCCGGCGTCATCGCCAATGTTGATGAGGCCGAAGGGATCGGCATCGCCTAGCCGCAAGGCCAACTCACCCTGGCGGATTCCGTTAAGATTGAGGCTGATGACACGCATGAGTTAAGGGTTTTCTGTGCAAAGTTTCAAAGGGGAATTTCTCGATTTCGCGATTTGCCAGCAGGTATTGTTGTTCGGCGAGTTCAAGACCAAGGCCGGTCGCATGAGCCCGTATTTCTTCAACGCCGGGCTGTTCAACGATGGCGATTCGCTGAAAAAACTGGGCGAATTCTACGCCAGCGCGATTACTGCTTCCGGCCTGGCTTTTGATAGCCTGTTCGGACCGGCGTACAAGGGCATTCCGTTGGCGACGTCGGTTGCCATTGCGTTCGCTGCCGGTGTTGCGGCGCCGGCGCGCAATGTGCCATTCAGCTACAACCGCAAGGAGGTGAAGGATCATGGTGAAGGCGGCAGCATCGTCGGCGCGGCTTTGGCCGGCCGCGTTTTGATTGTGGATGATGTGATATCAGCGGGTACTTCGGTGCGCGAATCCGTCGAATTGATTCGCGCTGCTGGCGCTGTGCCGTGTGGGGTCGCGATTGCGCTGGATCGCATGGAGCGCGGTCTGGGTGAGTTGTCGGCAGTACAGGAAGTCAGTCGCGATTATGGGATTCCGGTGATCGGCATCGTCAATCTGGACGATCTGGCACGTCATCTGGATGGCAAGCCGGAATGGCATGACACGCTGGCCTCAATAAATGCCTATCGCAGCCGATATGGGGTGAGTACCTGACGGAATTTTTGTTCGCTATTATGCCGGTCTTCTGAAATATTCCTCAGGTGGCTGAGTACTCCCGGCCTCCATTCAACTCTGCCAAGAGATAGATACTCGGTGTCAAAAACCTCATCAACCTTGTTGACCTTGCTCAGTGCCACTTTGATCGCTGTGGCGCCCGCTATTGCGACCACATATCGCTGGGTCGATAAAGACGGCAAGGTGCAATACAGCGATGTGATGCCATCCAGCCAGGCGGGCAAGGGGCATGCGGAACTGGATAAATATGGCCGCGTGATCAAGGAACAGCGGCGCAGCCTGATGACTCCGCTGGAAATTGAACAAGATCGGCAGGCGGTTGCTCACCAGAAAGCGTTGAAACAGCAGCAGCAAGCGCAGCAACGACGCGACAAGTCACTGCTTTCAACCTACACCAGCGAGAAGGAAATCGCACTGGCGCGCGATCGGGCGATTGAACTGGAAAGTCTGAACATTCGGGGGTTGCAAACCCGGATGGATAGTGCGGCGCAAAAATTGGCCGAAGCCAATGCCAAACTGGCCATTTCTCGGAATGAGGGGAAATCGGCGTCAGCCAGCATTCTTCAGATGCGCGATGAAGCGCAGCGCGAATTGGCTCAGATCAGTGAGTCGATGAATCTGCGCACCAAAGCGATTGAAAACATCCACAAGCGCTTCGAGGAAGACGAAAAACGCTTCCTCGAACTGAAAGAGTCTATGCGCTGAGTTTTTGCCTTAGCAGGTCGTTGACCTGTTGCGGATTCGCCTTGCCCTTGCTGGCCTTCATCACCTGACCCACCAGCGCGTTGAACGCCTTTTCCTTGCCGGAACGGAATTCCTCCACCGACCTGGCGTTTGCGGCCATGACTTCATCGATAATTTTCTCGATGGCGCCGCTGTCCGAGACCTGTTGCAAACCTTTCGCTTCGATGATGCTGTCCGCTTCGCCGCCTTCCGCCCACATCGCCTCAAACACCTGCTTGGCGAGTTTTCCGGACAGCGTGCCGTCCTGGATTCGCGCCAACAGTCCGGCGAGTTGCGTGGCGGCAATACGGCTGGCCGCAACATCCAGGTTTTCCTTGTTCAGCGTGGCGGATAGATCGCCCATCACCCAGTTCGCCGCCAACTTTGCATCCGGTTTAGCCAGCTCCGCGACGACCGCTTCGAAATAATTCGCCAGTTCGCGCGAGCCGGTCAGCGTCGCGGCGTCGTAGGCTGAAAGGTTCCATTCGCTTTGATAGCGCGCCTGCTTTTGTTGCGGCAACTCGGGCAGGCTGGCGCGCACCTGTTCGATCCAGTCTTCATCCAGCCTCACCGGCAACAGGTCGGGATCGGGAAAATAACGGTAGTCGTGCGCGTCTTCCTTGCTGCGCATGGCGCGCGTCTCGCCGGTGTCCGGGTCGAACAGCACGGTGGCCTGCTGAATCTTGTGGCCGTCTTCGATCTGCTCGATCTGCCAGCGAATCTCGTAGTTGATCGCCTGTTCCAGGAAACGGAACGAGTTCAGGTTCTTGATTTCGCGCCGGGTACCGAATTCCTGCTGGCCGACCGGTCGCACCGAGACGTTGGCATCGACGCGAAAGCTGCCTTCCTGCATGTTGCCGTCGCAAGTGCCGATCCAGCTCACCAGCGTATGCAGCGCCTTGGCGTAGGCGACCGCCTCCTTGGCCGAACGCATGTCCGGTTCGGAGACAATCTCCAGCAACGGCGTGCCGGCTCGGTTGAGGTCGATGCCACTTAGGGGCCGACCATCCTCGCCGTGGAAGTCTTCGTGCAGCGACTTGCCGGCATCTTCTTCCAGGTGGGCGCGCGTGATGCGAATGGTTTTCTCGTAAAGATCACTACCGCTACCGACCTGAACTGTCAGTTCGCCGCCTTCGACGATCGGCAATGCAAACTGGCTGATCTGGTAGCCCTTGGGCAGGTCCGGGTAGAAGTAATTCTTGCGGTCAAAACTGTTGATCCGGTTCAGTTTGGCGCCAATCGCCAAGCCAAAGCGGATGCCGCACTCCACCGCGCCCTTGTTCAGCACCGGCAACACGCCGGGCAGTGCGATATCCACCTGGCAGGCCTGGGTGTTGGGCGCCGCGCCGAAAGCGATGGAAGCGCCAGAGAAAATCTTCGATTGCGTGGTGAGCTGGGTGTGCACTTCCAGCCCGATGACAGTTTCCCATTGCATATTCAGGTTCCTAAACTTGAGCAAGACACGGCGGCTATTCTCCGGCCGCAATCAAATCGTCACGCTTTCTCCGCAGCCCGGCTGGCATAGTCAACGTGGTTCTGTCCCATTGTTCCATGCTGAGCACATCATCCAGGCACGCCTCCATCTCGCGATGCGCCAACGCTGTCGCCAGCGCAATCCGATCATGCACACCGAGCATAAGGGAACCGACTTGCATGCAATTGCGCTGGTATGCATGGAGTTGGCGTAAATGGGACAGGGCTTCGGCCACCTGTGCCGGGCACGCACACATGTAGATCATCGCCTCCTCCCTGATCCGAACAAGTTCGGCGTCGGTGAAGCGTTTGGTCAAGCTGTCCGGCATGGTTAGCACCCCACCAATGCGGGCGAGACCATGTGCCAGTCGGTTGCCAACTGATACTGATGCGCCACGCCGAGCATGCGCGCCTCGTCAAAATAATTGCCGATCAGTTGCAGGCCGATCGGCAGCCCTTGCGCGTCGAAGCCGCACGGCAGCGACATGCCAGGCAGGCCGGCCAGGTTGACGGCGATGGTGTAGATGTCGGACAGATACATTTCGACTGGATCGGCGGTCTTCTCGCCCAGTTTGAACGCAGTGGACGGCGCGGTCGGGCTGAGGATCACGTCGCATTGCTGGAAGGCTGCAGCAAAATCGTTGGCAATCAGACGGCGCAGTTTCTGCGCCTGGATGTAATAGGCGTCGTAGTAGCCATGCGACAGCACATAGGCGCCGATCATGATGCGGCGTTTGACCTCACTGCCGAAGCCCTCGGCGCGGGTCTTTTCGTACATGTCCGTGAGGTCGCCATATTCCGGTGTGCGATAGCCGTAACGCACGCCGTCGAAGCGCGACAGGTTGCTGGAAGCTTCCGCCGGGGCCAGCACGTAATAGGCGGCCACCGAAAGACTGGAGTTGGGCAGGTCGACTTCCACCGTCTCGGCGCCCAGTTTGCGCAACTGGGCGATGGCGGCTTCAACCGCGTTGGCCGTATCGCCGACCAGGCCCGGGCCGAAGAATTCGCGTGGCAGGCCGATCCTCATGCCGCTCAGCGGCTGGTTCAGACTGCGCGTGTAATCTTCCTTCGGCCGTTCCAGACTGGTCGAATCACGCGCGTCAAAGCCGGCCATGACATTGAGCAACAAGCCGCAATCCTCTGCGGTCTGCGCCATTGGACCGGCCTGATCGAGGCTGGAAGCGAAGGCGATCATGCCGTAGCGCGAAACCACGCCGTAGGTCGGCTTCAGGCCGGTGATGCCGCACAGCGCAGCCGGTTGCCGGATTGATCCGCCGGTGTCGGTGCCGGTCGCCGCCGGCGCCATCCGCGCGGCAACGCAGGCCGCGCTGCCGCCGGAAGAGCCGCCGGGGACGCGTTCCGTGTCCCACGGGTTGCGCACGGGGCCATAAAAACTGGTTTCGTTCGACGAGCCCATCGCGAACTCGTCCATGTTGGTCTTGCCCAGACAGGGCATGCCGGCAGCCTTGAATTGTTCAATGACGTGGGCGTCGTAGGGCGAGACGAAATTGGACAGCATCTTCGAGCCGCAAGTGGTCAGCCAGCCTTCGGTACAGAAGATGTCCTTGTGCGCGATCGGCACGCCGGTCAGCAAACTGCCCTGGCTGGAAGCGCGCAACGCATCGGCAGCGCGGGCTTCGGCCAGTGTCTTGTCGGCATCGACGCTGATGAAAGCATTCAGCGTCGCGTTCTGCGCCTGAATGCGCGTCAGGTAGTCCTGGCACAGCTCGACACTGGAGGTTTCGCCCTCGGCGAGGAGGGTTGAGAGTTGTTTGATTGTTTTGTTCATTTTTTCAGCGATCAACGGTCAACGGTCAACGATCAACAAAGTGAGCGTGCGGAAACAGCGGAATCCGTTTATTCGATAACCTTCGGGACCAAGTAAAGACCGTTCTCGGTTTGCGGCGCCAATGCCTGAAAGGCGTCGCGTCGATTCGGTTCGGTGACCACGTCAGGGCGCAGACGTTGAAACAGATCCTGCGCGTGCGACATCGGCGCAATGCCTGCGGTATCGACCGCTTGCATGGCTTCGATCAGGCCGAAGATGTTGTTCAATTGGGATTGGTAGGCCATAACTTCATCGCCATCGACCCGGATTCGGGCCAGTTTGGCGATACGTTCGACGTCTTGCGGGGAAAGCGACATAAGAGATTCACGCCTTGTCTTAAAAGCGCCCTTTAAAGATTACAGGGCCTTATTGCATAAGACTGGGTAGGTTATCATACGCCGCTATTTTTCCGACCCCTTGAGACCCTTACATGTTCGGACTCCTCCGCGGCTACTTTTCCACCGATCTGGCCATCGATCTGGGAACCGCCAATACCCTTATTTACGTCCGCGGTCGCGGCATCGTGTTGAACGAGCCCTCCGTCGTCGCCATCCGTCAGGAAGGCCTGACCGGCAAGAAAACCATCCAGGCCGTCGGCATCGAAGCCAAGATGATGCTTGGCCGCACGCCGGGCAACATCCAGGCGATTCGACCAATGAAAGACGGCGTCATCGCCGATTTCAACGTCACCGAGCAGATGCTCAAGTTCTTCATCAAGAAGGTGCATCCGAAGCAGATGTTCCATCCGAGTCCACGCATCATCATCTGCGTGCCTTCCGGCGCGACCCAGGTCGAGCGGCGTGCCATTCGCGAATCGGCGATCGGGGCCGGCGCGCGCCAGGTTTATCTGATCGAGGAACCGATGGCGGCGGCGATCGGCGCCGGCATGCCGGTGGCGGAAGCGACTGGCTCGATGGTGGTCGATATCGGCGGCGGTACGACGGAGGTGGGCGTCATCTCACTTGGCGGCATGGTGTATTCCACCTCGGTGCGGGTCGGCGGGGACAAGTTCGATGAAGCCATCATCAACTACATCCGCCGCAACTACGGCATGTTGATCGGCGAAGCCACTTCCGAAATGATCAAGAAGGAAATGGGCTCGGCGTTCCCCGGTTCGGAAGTGCGCGAAATGGAAGTCAAAGGCCGCAACATGGCGGAAGGCATTCCGCGCAGCTTTACCATTACCAGCAACGAAATTCTGGAAGCGTTGACCGATCCGCTCAACACCATCGTCTCGGCGGTCAAAGCTGTGCTTGAACACACCCCTCCGGAACTCGGCGCGGACATCGCCGACAAGGGCATGGTGCTGACCGGCGGCGGCGCGTTGCTGCGTGACCTGGATCGCTTGCTGATGGAGGAAACCGGGTTGCCGGTGATCGTCGCCGAAGACCCGCTGTCTTGTGTCGTGCGTGGTTCCGGCCGGGCGCTGGAAGAGATGGATCGGCTGTCCACGGTTTTCACCAACGACTGATTCGTGAAGGGGGAAGGGTTCGCGCTCCTGGCGCGCTAAGGGGAAAGGTGAGGTAAGCGCGTCGGTTACGCGTACGTGCTCGCTTTTCCCCTTCCCTCCTTTGCCACTTTCCTTTTCCCTTTACACCACTTTCCTCATGTCTTCCGCGCCTCACGCCCCACTGTTTGTTCGGGAGATGGGGCTGCCCACTCGCTTCGGTCTGTATGTTCTGGTGTGTCTGTTCCTGCTTGGTCTGGACGCCCGTTATGCCACCTTGAACGGTGTTCGCAGCGGACTCAATGCGATTATTCATCCGGTGCAGATGGCGCTTGCCCGACCCTGGGAATGGCTGCTTGGGGTGGGTGGCTTTTTTGTTGCGCATGGCGAACTGGCGGCAGAAAACAATCGACTCAAGCGACAGCAGGAATTGCTTGCTGCCAGCTTGGGCGATCGGATTGCCATCGAGGCGGAAAATACGCAACTGCGGGCTTTGATGGCATTGCCGCCGCGCCCGGGATTTACCCTGTTGCCAGGTGAAATCATCGAAGCGTCGACCGACCCGTTCACGCGCAAAGTCATCATCAATCGTGGCTCTGGACATGGCGTCGCCGCCGGTTGGCCGGTGGTTGACGCGAATGGTCTGGTCGGCCAGGTGACGCGGGTCTATCCATGGAGCGCGGAAGTCTCCTTGCTGACTGATCGCAGCCAGGGCGCGCCGGTACAGAATATGCGCAACGGCTTGCGGATCATCGTTTCCGGCCAGGGGTCGGATAACTTTCTGGAAGTCCGGTTTCTCGACATGCATGCCGATTTGCAACCTGGTGATCTGCTTTATACCTCGGGGATTGATGGCATTTATCCGGCGGGCATTCCGGTCGCGCGCGTGGCGAAAACCGAGCCGCCGCATCACACGCCTTTCGCGCGCGCACTGTGTCAGCCGCTCGGCGGGGTCGGTCGCTTCCGTCACATGGCGGTCCTGGTGCCGACAGCTGGGGTGGAAAAACAACGGGTCGAAAAACAACTCCAGCCCGCGTCGAAAAAGACGTCGAAATGAACACGCGACCCTTATTGCCGCAGGGCGCCGAACTGCTGCATCCGCCGACGCGAAACAAGGTCTACATCAGCCTGCTGCTGGCTTTTGCGTTGACCCTGTTGCCATGGATGGAGCAGATACGTTGGCTGGTGCCGGATTTCACCTTGATGGTCTTGCTCTACTGGAATATCCGGGCACCCCGAATCGCCTCGCTGGGCACCGCTTTCAGCCTGGGGCTGTTGACCGATGTCGCGCGTGGCGTGGTGTTTGGACTGAATGCGTTGGCTTACTGCATCGCGACCTTCATCGTGTTGCTGCTGCAACGTCGGCTGGAAGGCTTCGATGTGCCGCGTCAGTCCTTGCAACTGTCCCCGATCCTGCTCGGCAAGGAAGTGTTGGTTCTGGCACTTGGCCTGGCCATGGGGCGGGGTGATGCCGATTGGCGTTGGCTTGCCGCCGGCATTGTGGCGGCGCTGCTGTGGCCACTTCTCGCCTGGCTGGTTGACCGCATCACAGCGCAAGCTCCGGCAAGCCGGCAAACGCCGCTGTAGTCTTGCGCTGACCCTATGCTGCGCCTGATCAACCCACAGCAGGAATTTCTGCGTTTTCGCCGGCGCATGGAAATTGCCGGCGTGATTGCCGCTCTCATGTTTGTCGGCCTGTTCAGCCGTTTTATCTGGTTACAGGTGGTGCATTTCGAGCACTACCACGCGCTGGCGGAAAATAATCGGATCTCGCTGGTGCCGGCGCCGCCCTCGCGCGGGGTCATTTACGATCGGCAAAATACCGTGCTGGCGCAAAATTTTTCCGCCAGTACGTTGGAAATCACGCCTTCCAAAGTGGAAAAACTGGATGAGACGATCGACCGATTGAGTGAGGTCGTCACGATTACCTCTGGCGATCGCAAGCGGTTCAAGAAAATGCTCGCCGAGAGCAAGAACTTCGAAAGCATTCCGATCCGCAATCTGCTCAGCGAAGAAGATGCTGCCCGGTTTTCGGTAAATCGCTATCGTTTTCCTGGTGTCGAGATCAAGGCGCGGCAATTTCGCCAATACCCGCAGGGGGCCGCTTTCTCGCATGTGGTTGGCTATATTGGCCGGATTGGCGAAAAAGATGAGACTCGTCTGGAAGAACGCGGGCTTACCGCCAATTACAAAGGCAGCGACCACATCGGAAAACTCGGCCTGGAAGCGCGTTACGAAACCTGGCTGCATGGACGCACCGGCATCGAAAAGGTGGAAACCGATTCCAGTGGTCGCGCGGTCCGCGTTTTATCGCGGACGCCGCCAGTGGCCGGTTACAACCTGTATCTGCATCTGGATGCCAAATTGCAGGAGATCGCGGAAAAGGTATTTGGCGATTACCGGGGTTCGCTGGTTGCGCTCGACCCGCGCAATGGCGGCGTCTTGGCGCTGATCTCGAAACCTGGTTTCGATCCCAACCTGTTTGTCGATGGCATTGATGTCGCGACTTGGCGCGAGCTGAACGATTCTCTTGATCGCCCGCTGATCAACCGTGCTTTGCGTGGCGTCTATCCGCCGGGATCGACGATCAAACCGTTCATGGGGCTGGCTGGACTTGAACTGGGCATCCGCAAGCCGGGCGATACCATCTCCGATCCGGGCTATTTCACGCTGCCCGGCAGCAGCCATCGCTACCGCGACTGGAAAAAGGATGGTCACGGCATGGTCGACCTGAAACGTTCGATCGTCATTTCCTGTGACACCTACTACTACGGCTTGGCGCAGCAAATGGGCATCGAACGGATGGCCGGTTTTCTCTCGCATTTTGGCTTCGGCAAGAAAACAGAGATTGATCTGGATGGAGAATTGTCCGGCCTGATGCCAACCCCGGCCTGGAAGAAGAAACGCTTCAAGCAACCCTGGTGGCCGGGAGAAACCGTGGTGGCTGGGATCGGGCAGGGCTATGTGCTGGCTACGCCGATGCAGTTGGCGGTTGCCACCATGACGTTGGCGAATAATGGCGTGGTCTACAAACCTCAACTATTGCGCGCCTGGCGCGACCCGGCGACTAATCAAATGTTCTACGCCGCGCCGCAGATCGTCGAGCGGGTCAAGCTGGATCCAAACCATCTACGCGTGGTCAAGGATGCGATGGTCGATGTCACACGCCCAGGCGGCACGGCTTCCATCGCCGGTGCCAATACACCGTATCTCTTTGCCGGCAAGACGGGTACCGCGCAAGTCATCGGTATCAAGCAGGGTGCGCGCTACATCGAAAGCCAGGTGAATGCGCGGCATCGTGACCATGCATTGTTCATTTCCTTCGCCCCGGCGGACGATCCCAAGATCGTCATCGCAGTGATGGTTGAAAATGGCGGTCATGGTGGTTCGATTGCGGCGCCGATTGCGCGCAAAGTGACGGACTATTGGCTGCTTGGCAAACTGCCGACGATGTATGAGCCCGTCGTGCCAGACGCCGCTGTCGATACCGAGGCCGAGAATGAGGAAGAAGTGTCGGAGGTCGCCCGGCGGCGCCCGGCCTTCCCTCTGTGGTGACACCGATAGCGGGGGGGGCACAGTGATTTTTCAGTGGCTGCGGCACATCGTCCGCTATCTCGATGGGCCGATGATCGGCTTGTTGACGCTGCTTCTGCTGACCAGCGTCTCGGTTGTGTTCAGCGCCAGCGGCGAAAATAGCGACCGACTCTTTTCCCACCTGAGCAACATGGGGGTGGCGCTGGCGGCCATGGTGCTGATTTCACATATTCCGCCGCAACGTCTGCTGCAGTTCGCACTGCCAATCTATGTCGTTGGCATTCTGTTATTGCTTGGCGTCGCCTTGTTTGGTGTGGTGGTCAATGGCTCACGGCGTTGGTTGGAACTCGGCTTCACCCGCATTCAACCTTCCGAATTGATGCGGCTGGCGGTGCCGATGATGTTGGCCTGGTATTTCCACTACAAGCAGGAAACCTTGCGTGGACGCGACTATGCGTTTGCCGCCCTGATGCTGATGATTCCGGTCGCTTTTATTGCCAAGCAGCCTGATCTGGGAACCTCGTTATTGATTACCGCTTCCGGTTTCTTCATTTTGTTTCTCGCCGGCCTGTCCTGGAAAGTGATCGCTGGTGCGGCGATCGCGGCTGGCTCGGCCTTGCCGTTGGTGTGGAACTATTTGCTGCACGACTATCAACGCCAGCGTGTGCTGACTTTGATCGACCCGGCCGCTGATCCGCTCGGGGCGGGTTACCACATCATCCAGTCCACGATTGCTGTTGGTTCAGGCGGTGTCGCCGGCAAAGGCTGGATGATGGGCACTCAGACCCATCTCGATTTCCTGCCAGAACGAAGCACCGACTTCATTTTTGCGGTGTTTTCGGAGGAGTTCGGCCTGATCGGCAATCTGTTCCTGTTGCTGCTCTATGCCGCCATCATCTTGCGTGGCATGCATTTGGCTGCCGGTGCTCCCTCACTGTTTGGTCGTTTGCTGTCGGGCGCCATCGTGTTGACCTTCTTTACTTATGCGTTCGTCAACATGGGCATGGTGTCCGGGATATTGCCGGTGGTGGGCGTGCCGTTGCCGCTGATCAGTTATGGTGGCACGTCGATGCTGACCGTGTTGGTCGGATTTGGCATTATGATGAGCGCCGCAACACATAAAAAGCTTGTAAAAACATAGCGGATACGAGCTAAACTTGCAGCGTTTTCTCATGTTCTTACAATGAAAGTGGGCGTCCCATGAAAACTCATCGTCCCAATCCATGCTTTCCCTTGGCGGCCGCAACCGGGCCAAGCAAATTCGCTGTGCCGCTGGGCCTCGCGCTTGGACTCGCCCTGGCCGGTTGCGCCAACGTCAATACCAAGACCAGCGACACAGACCGCACCAGTGTGCCGAGTCAGCAGGCTGACGCAAGCAAAGCAGTAGTGCCGCCGTTCAAAGGCGGCCGCTATTACAAGGATGATGGCCCGGGCGCCAATCCGCCGGCGAATCTGGATGGAATTCCCGATGCAGTGCCAAAGCAGGAGCCGTTCAATCGTCAAACCAGCAAGGCCTACAAGGTCATGGGCAAACGCTATGTACCTTTGGCCGACAACATCGACTACAAAGCGCGAGGCCAGGCATCCTGGTATGGCCGCAAGTTTCACGGCAATACAACGTCGATCGGTGAACCGTATGACATGTATGCGATGTCTGCCGCGCATCCGACCCTGCCATTGCCCAGTTATGCCCGCGTCACCAATCTGGAAAATGGCAAGAGCGTGGTGGTTCGGGTCAACGACAGAGGCCCGTTCCATCCCGGCCGCATCATCGACTTGTCTTATACCGCCGCACACAAGCTGGACGTTCTGAAGGATGTGACGGAGGTCGAAGTGGCCGCAGTGCAGGCTGACGCGGCGCCGACTTCTTTTGCCGCACTCGCGGCGGAGGAGGTCAGCCTTGCTTCGGTGCAGACCTCGGTGCAGGCGGAACCGGTTCCAGCGCTGCAAGCGGTAGCGGGGAAAACCGAACCGCCCCGCATTGATGCAGGCCAACGTGTTTATCTGCAACTCGGCGCGTTCGGCAATCCAGTCGCCGCGGATGGCGTAATGGCACGGGCCACGGCCAAGCTATCGAGTGATTTCCCCAGCGTCATGCGCCTCGAATCGAATGGCCTCTACAAAGTCCAGGCGGGGCCATTTGCCAATGCCGAGGCAGCCGATCAGGCGGCAGCGTTGATCAAGACTGATCTTGGCATTCAGGCATTCAAAGTGATTGTCGCCACGCCGGCGCCTGTCGTTGTGGAACCCGCAATCGTCCCGAGCGCCTCCGGTTTGTATCTGCAACTGGCGGCATTCTCCAGCCCGGTCGCCGCCGAAGCCCTGACCAACCGGATCAAGCTTCGCTTTGGCGATGAACTTCCTGGCCTGAATCAAATCAATGTCGGCAGTTTGTTCAAGCTTCAGGCAGGGCCATTTGCCAGCCCGGCTGATGCAGAGCGGATCTCGCTGGCGTATTTGCAGGATTTCGGCGTCAAGCCGTATCGCGTCAATCGCTGACCACAACTCGCTGACCACAACTCGCTGTTCTAACCGCCGGCGATAACGGGAAGCGATAACCGCACCGAAAACCAGCGGTGCATCATTTTCAATTCAATTATTTCCAGATATGCAGGTGCTCAGCTTGAAATCCCGACTCGTCATTTTCATCGCCTTACTCGTCGCGGGCTTCTCCATCGCCTCAAGAGCTGCTTTGCCGGTGCCTCCGGCGCCTCAGATCGAGGCAAATGCGTGGATTCTGATCGACTACGACAGCAGAAAAGTGCTGGCCGAAAACAAGCCGGATTCCAAGATCGAACCCGCTTCGCTGACCAAGTTGATGACTGCCTACCTGGCATTCAGCGCCATCAAGGAAGGTCGTCTGCGACTTGATCAGCGCTTGCCGGTTTCAGAGAAGGCCTGGCGGGCGGAAGGCTCGCGCATGTTTCTCGATCCGAAACAGCCTGTCCTGGTCGATGATTTGTTGAAAGGCGTCATCGTCCAGTCTGGCAATGACGCCTGCATCGTGCTGGCTGAAGCCATTGCCGGTACCGAGGAAGGCTTCGTCTCGATGATGAATGCGACGGCAAAGAAGCTGGGCATGAAGCAGACGAATTTTCTCAATTCGACAGGATTGCCGCACCCACAGCACTTGACCACGGCGCATGACTTGTCGCTTCTGGCCAGTGCCTTGATTCACGATTTTCCCGAGTTCTACAAAATCTATTCATTGCAAGAATTCAAGTACAACAACATCACCCAACCCAACCGCAATCGACTGTTGTTCATCGACCCCAGCGTTGACGGCTTCAAAACAGGTCATACCAACAGTGCCGGATACTGTCTGATCGCTTCGGCGAAGCGAGAAAAGCGGCGTTTGCTGTCGGTTGTGCTGGGCGCCAAGTCGGATGTTGCACGCGCGATGGAAAGCCAGAAACTGCTTAACTTCGGCTTCCAGTTCTATGAAACGGTGAAACTTTACCCAGCCAATCAAACGGTCTCGAAACTGCGCTTGTACAAAGGCACCCAGACCGAAGTCAAAGCCGGATTCACTGGCGATCTGCATGTCACCGTGCCACGCGACACAGGCAAACGCATCCAGGCCCAGATGATCTCGCAGCAACCCCTGCTGGCTCCAATCAAGCGCGGTCAGCAATTGGGCACCTTGCGATTGACGGTGGATGGTCAGGCGGCCGGCGATTACCCTTTGCTGGCGTTGGAAACCGTGCCTGTCGCGGGCATTCTCGGGCGCGGCTGGGACAACATCTTGTTGATGTTCAAATAAGCAGTGTTCAACTAATCAACCGGTATGCGCCGCTATGACGACTGTCTATCTCAATGGCCAATTTCTAGCGCTTGAAGAAGCTCGCATCCCGGTGATGGACCGGGGCTTTCTGTTTGGCGACGGTGTTTATGAAGTCATTCCGGTATACGACCGGCAACTTTTCCGGCTGCATGCGCATTTGGCGCGCCTGCAAGATAGCCTGGTCGGCATCCGTCTGGAAAATCCGCATCCCCCCGCCGAATGGGAAACCCTGATCTTGCGGATTGTTGAATCTGCCGAATGGCCGGATCAAGGCATTTACCTGCAAGTCACGCGCGGCTCGGGTCCGCGCGATCATGCTTTTCCCAAGATCGTGCAACCCACGGTTTTCATCTTGCCGATGCAACTGAGCCCGCCCGCCGCCGAGGCGGTGGAGCAGGGCGTCAGCGCCATTACCAGCCGGGACAATCGTTGGCTGCGCTGCGATCTGAAAGTTACCTCGCTGCTGCCCAACGTGCTGCTGCGCCAGCTTTCAGTCGATGCCAACTGTGCCGAAACGATCCTGATCCGCGATGGCCAGTTGATCGAGGGTTCGGCCAGCAGCGTATTCATTGTGCAAGATGGCATGCTGCTTGCCCCGCCCAAATCCAACCTGATGCTGCCCGGCATCACCTACGACGTGGTGCTCGAACTAGCCGCGGCAGCCGCGATGCCGCATCAGGTAAGACCGATTTCGGAAACCGAATTGCGCCAGGCGAGCGAAATCTGGCTCACCTCCTCGACCAAGGAAGTCATGGCAGTGACAGAACTTGATGGCCAAAGTGTCGGCACCGGGCAGCCCGGACCGCTGTTCCGCCAGATGCATGCCGACTATCAAGCCTTCAAGCACCGCATCATGCGGAGAAAGAGCGCCGCATGAACGAGGAAGCAAACAACAAAGCAAACGATCCAGCAAGTCAGGATACGCTGCTTGAATTTCCCTGCGAATTTCCGATCAAGATCATGGGCGAACGGCGGGATGACTTTGCCCAAACCATGGTCGCCATCGTGTTGCGTCATGCCCCCGATTTCATTGCGGAAAGCGTCGAAATGCGCGCTTCCTCGGGTGGCAAATATGTGTCCATTACCTGCACCATTCGCGCTACATCGAAGCCGCAGCTGGACAATCTGTACCGTGAATTGACCGCACACCCGCTGGTAAAAGTAGCGCTTTGATTGAGTAAAACGGTGCCAGGCAAACCGTACATCAAGGCAACAACTAAACCGACAATCAAGCGACTTGGTCTGGTCGAATACGAACCCACTTGGCGAGCGATGCAGGCATTCACTGCCAATCGATCAGCCGAAACCGCCGACGAAATCTGGCTGCTGCAACATCCACCCGTGTTCACCCTCGGCATGGCCGGCAAGCGCGAACACCTGCTGGCCGACATCGGCATCCCGGTGGTGGCAATCGACCGCGGCGGCCAGATCACCTACCACGGCCCCGGCCAGGTCATCATTTATCTTCTGCTCGACCTTAAACGCCTCGGCTTCGGCATCAAGGAACTGGTGCGGCGGATGGAGCAGGCGATCGTCGATGTACTGAGCGAATCCGGCATCGAAGCGGAACGCCAGCCCGGCGCGCCCGGCGTCTACGTCGCCGGCGCCAAGATCGCCGCCCTCGGCCTGCGGGTCAAGAACGGCTGCACCTACCATGGCCTCAGCCTGAATCTGAACATGGATTTGTCCCCCTTCCATGCGATCAACCCATGCGGATATGCTGGCATGGCAGTCACCCAAGTCCGCAACCTCGCCAGCAAACCATCCCCGCAACCCGTTGAAGAAGCGTTGCTGGCCTGTTTGATGCGACATCTGGGACGGAGCTGAAAAGAAAAAGGCCACCTCGAAAAGTGGCCTAAATCTTTGATTTTATTGGTGCCCGGAACCGGAATCGAACCGGGTGCCGTGAGTTGTTGAGCAGTTACTTTTGTTTCTTGTGAGCGTTGACTATTGATTCGGACCGATTAATCCGAGATTGCCAGCCAAGCCGTAGGGTGCGCCATGCGCACCATTCAGCCAATCGGTGCGCATGGCGCACCCTACGGTTTCATGGATAAATCTGGCCGGATCAATAAGCCGCCAAAAACAGCGGCCAAGTCCCTGCTTATCCGGCATGGGGTAAGCCGGAGTCCAGTTCAATCGTTTAATCAACGTTAACAGCCTGATTAGATGGTGGAATCTGGATTCCGGCTTTCGCCGGAATGACGAGGTTTCGGGTAGAGCAAATTTCGGGTGAACACCGTACTCCTGACCAATCTCATTGATCGTCTTGACCCCGCGCAAGGCTTCTAAGCCCACCTTTGCCTTGAACTCGGGCGCATGCACCTGCCGCTTCTTCGCTTCACTCATCGCTTTTCATCCCTTATGTCAAAACACAGCTTAATCTGTTGTCTTGAAAACGGGATCCACAATAGTCAAGAAGCGCATTGAACTTCAGCTTCTCGAACTGGCGAACGAAGCTATCGACCCGTTGTGGCTCGCTATCGCTCGCACGATCTAACCTTATTCGTTGGGCGATACGCTTTGGCAGGACACGGCAAAACAAGCCCCCGAAAAAGGTCGGCGCTGGCACTACGGCGACCGTGAGCTGATGCGCTGTTCCAATTGATCCACCTGATCGAGCAGTTGCGCGAACTCTCGGCCGAAGGCGGTAATGTTGTATTCAACGCGCGGTGGCACTTCCGGGTAGCTGGTCTTTTCCAGGATGCCGAAGCGCACCAACTTGACCAGGCGCTCGTTGAGCACCTTGGCGCTGAGGCCGTCGATGGCGTGTTCCATGGCACCGGGCCGGCGCACGCCATGGCGCACCAGGTCAATCACGGTCAGCGACCATTTGCAGCCGATTACGCTTTCCACCATCTGATGGACGCTGGGTGTGCTCACAAACAATATCTCCGCTGCCGATTCAACAAGATGCACCGTTTGGTGCCTACCCCACGCTTTTGTATCCGCTTTTCGCCGCCGCTCGCGGCCTGTAGGTTGGCGCTTGCTGCACCGGAAACCACAACCAATCTTATTGGAAAAGGAGCATTTCATGCGCCACATTCCTGTATGCATGCTGGCACTCATGAGCACCACGGTGGCCCTTGCTGCGGACACTGCCGCCGTCCCCTATCCACAGAACTACCGTGAATGGCATCACGTCAAGAGCATGGTCATCAACTCAGGCCACCCGCTGTACGAAGCATTCGGCGGCATCCACCACCTGTACGCCAATGGTGCCGCCGTGAAGGGGTACAAGAGCGGCACCTGGCCCGACGGCGCGGTGATCGTATTCGATCTGCTGCAGGCGAAATCCGCCGACAACGCCGTCACAGAGGGTGCGCGCAAGGTGGTCGGGGTGATGCACCGAGACGCAAGGAAATTTGCCGCTACCGGAGGCTGGGGCTACGAGGGTTTCAAGGGCGACAGCAAGACCGAGCGCGTGGTCGGTGCCAATGCGCTGGCGGCCTGCCACACCTGCCATATTGCGCAGAAGGACAGCGGCTTCGTCTTCAGCAAGCTGCGGCCGTAAGCGGCGCAGCAGTGCTCCCCAATCGTGCCGATAGAGTGGCGAACACGGCTCGTTCGTTGCGCGCCAGCAGCGGCAGAAAATGTTTCATAAGCAACGCCGGGCCGGTCGCGTTGACGGCAAAACTGCAGGCAAGGTGCGCCGGATCGATCTGTTGAAGGCTTTTCTCTGGCCGAAACCGGTCATTGTGAAGAAAACCGGTGGCGTCGATCACGACCGAAGTCGGACCGGGACGGATCATTTGCCGTGGCCGAGAATCGCACCCGAAGCGACCAGGTCATCGAGGAGCGCCAGTGTGTTCCGGCCCGAGCAGTTGAAAGGATTCAGCTCGGCTTTCTCCGAGTACTTCAGCAGAATGGCCGGACTGATTTT
>JBBQQT010000012.1:0-42090 GCA_038215555.1 Burkholderiales bacterium
AGTGGGTGCGTGGTGTCGGATTCCACGATCAACAACTGATCCACCGCGCGGGTCAGCGCCACGTAAAGCGCGTTGACATAGAACTTGAACAGCTCCAGCGAATGGTCGGTTTTGTCACGCGCACGGCTGTAGTCCAGTGTGTCACCGGCCAGGTCCTCGGGCTGCACGCCGCTGGCGATCTCGGCAAAGGCCTGGCGCTGGCCAGAGACAAAGCCGACCAGAATCACGTTGGCGTATTCAAGCCCCTTGGCCTCGTGCACCGAGAACACCAGTGGCGTCTGAAACTGCGCCCGCACCGCCGCCTTGTCTTCATCGCGCAGCACCAACACGGCGAATTGCGTGGATCCACGGGTCTTGCTGTTGAGCTCGCGCCTTGTTGCGTCTTTGTCAACCAGCAGTTGCACCGTGCCACTGTTTTGCGCGCTGGCCTGAACCAGGAAATTGGTCTCGCGGTCAATCGAGCCAAAGCGCGCATGTTTGATTTTGAGCAGCCGGTTGGCCAACTGCGTCACCGCCTGCCCATTGCGAAAATTGGCACGCAGCACCGAGATGGTTTGTGAGCGCGCCAGCGCTTCGTTTTGCCAGAACAGCGTTTTCACTGCTGCCCAGGAAAAGAAGTTGGGGTGCACGATTTGGTTCGAGTCGCCACAGAGCAAGAACTGACCCGGCTTGGCCAGTGTTTTGAGCAGCAGAGCAAGTTGCACGCTGGTCAGGTCTTGCACTTCGTCCACGACCATAAAGTCATAGGTCGGCTGCGCCAGTGGCAGCCACGCGTGCGCCACCAGGTTCAAGTCAAAGAAGCCTGAATTTGCGGCCCAAGCGCGGTACTTTTCGAACAGATCAAACACCGCCACACGCTGCTCGGTGGTCAAGAGCGACTGGCGTACGCCCAGGGCCAGGTAACCGGGCAGGTCCAGCACGCCGTCGGCACGGCTGGAGAGCACACCACGAAATTCCTCAAACAGCGCATGCGCGTCCAACCCGCCAGTGGCCTGTTTGGTAGCGCTGCGGTAGCGCTCAAACCAGCCAGTGAACGCAGCAAAGTCCAGCTCGCGCCCTGGGGGCACCTGGATGGTTTCAACAAACTCGCGATAGCTTAAAAACTCGGGCTCCTGGCCGTCGGCCTCAAAGCCGTGGGCAAAGTAAATCGCCTGTGCGCTTTGCGCCAGAAAGGTCGACTGCGTGACATACAGCACGCGCCCGCGCGCTTGGCGCAGCTTCTCCAGCGTGAGCGCGGTTTTGCCCGAGTCGGCCGAGCCCACCAGCACCAAGGGTGCGGGGGTGTCGAACACGGCATGTGCACTTTCATGTGTGCGTGGTCGATGGGGTGTTTGAGGCTGTTGCCGCTCCACTGGCGCAAAGCGTCGATACGGATGCTGCTGCGCAGGTCAACCCGGAGTCGGCACCGCAGAGTGTGATTTTTCATGCAACAACTGGTCTTGATGAAAGCGCCATCGCTACCGTGCAGGCCAACGTGCGCAAACGCATCCTGCGCGCCTTTGTGGCACGCGGCCACCTGGAGGCCTGTGACGCTAAAGACATGGCCGAGCGCGCAGCTTCCAGCAGCCACGGCGGCGGCTTCTCGGTCGATGCGGGGGTGCGTATCGAGGCAGCAGACCGCGCCGGGCTGGAGCGCCTGCTGCGTTATTGCGCCCGTCCACCCTTCGCCATGGACCGTCTCAAGCAGCGCGGTGCTGATCTGGTTTACCGCTGCGGCAAAGGCCACACAGAGCCGCTGCAGTCCGATAAGTACTCGGGTGAACTGGTGCTCACACCCCTTGAGCTGATCGACCGCATTGCCCAATTGGTACCACCACCGCGCACCCATCGGCATCGCTATTACGGTGTATTGGCACCCAACTCGCCCCTGCGGCCGGCGGTGACGGCGATGGTGCTGGGCGCGTCGGTGGTGACGTCAGAGGTGGGCAGTCTCGTGACAGCAGAGGCGAATGCAGATGCCGATGCTGGCACGACCGGCGCAGTCGTCGGAGTCGCCGTCGAAGTTGGCGGGCCAGGTGGTGTGGGCCAGCCTGAACCGCCAGCCAAACCCAAACCACTGCCAACTTTGATTGCAGCGCGCGGGCGCTGACTGTAGGGTGCGCCGCGCGCACCATCGAAGACAAATCGGTGCGCATGGCGCACCCTACCTGAGAAATAATTTGCCCTGCACCTCAGCTTCGCTTCACTTGATCGGCTATCAGCCGTAACTGGCGGCTACCTGAGTAGTTACGAACAAAATTACCGTGCGAACGGGACTGTATGTTTCACGTTAAAGCTGTTGCCCATGTTCGCGCGTGTTGTGGAATTTCACCTTCGGCCAGCGTTCCATCGCCAGGCTCAGATTGACGCGGTTGTCGGCGAGGTAGACCAGATTGTCGTCGACGTCGCGCGCCAGGCGCATCTGCTGGGCTTTGACGAATTCGGCCAGATGGGCGGCGTCGTCGCAGGTGACCCAGCGGGCGGTGTGGATGCCGGAGCGTTCGAATACCGCATCGACGCCGTATTCGGCTTTAAGGCGATGTTCCACCACTTCGAACTGCAACTGGCCGACGGCGCCCATCAGCAGGCTGCTGTCGACCAGCGGGGCGAAGACCTGGATCGCGCCTTCTTCGCCGAGTTCGCGCAGGCCTTTCTGTAGTTGCTTGGATTTCAGCGGGTCGCGCAGGCGCGCCTTGCTGAACATGTCGGGCGCGAAGTAGGGGATGCCTTTGTAGGTGAGCAGTTCGCCTTCGGTCAGTACATCGCCGATCTGCAATTGGCCGTGATTGTGGATGCCGATGATGTCGCCGGCGTAGGCTTCTTCCATGCGGGTGCGTTCGTTGGCCATGAACACCACGGCGTTGGCGATCTTCATTTCCTTGTTGGTGCGCCGCTGTTTGACCTTCATGCCGGGCGTGTACTGGCCGGAACAGACGCGGAAGAAGGCGATGCGGTCGCGGTGATTCGGGTCCATGTTGGCCTGGATCTTGAACACGAAGCCGGTGAACGCCGGTTCGTCCGGTTGCACCATGCGGGTTTCGCCGTTGGCGGCGGTGGTACCCACAACCGCTTCGCGCGCGATCGGCGCAGGCGCCCAGTCGACCAGCGCGCGCAGCACTTCACGCACGCCGAAATTGTTGATACCGGAACCGAAGAACACAGGCGATTGTTTGCCGGCGAGGAAGTCGTCGAGATGGAAGGCCGCGCCGGCGCCGCGTACCAGTTCGATTTCGCCGTCCATGGTCTCGAATTCCATCGGGTATTGCTTGCGCAGTTCCTCGATCTGCTCGCCGCGCAGGGTTTCGAATCCCTGGCCGGCCTTTTCCTCGCCGGGCGTGAAGCGCAGCACTTCGTCGTTGATCAGGTGATAGACGCCGTGAAAGCGCTTGCCCATGCCGATCGGCCAGGTCACCGGCGCGCAATGCAGCTTCAATACCGATTCGATCTCGTCGAGCAGTTCGAGCGGGTCGCGCACTTCGCGGTCCATCTTGTTGATGAAGGTGATGATCGGCGTGTTGCGCAGACGACAGACTTCCAGCAGTTTGATGGTCTGTTCTTCCACGCCCTTGGCGGCGTCCACCACCATCACGGCGGCATCGACGGCGGTCAGCACGCGGTAGGTGTCTTCCGAGAAATCCTTGTGGCCGGGGGTGTCGAGCAGGTTGATGACGCAATCGTCATAGCCGAACTGCATCACCGAGCTGGCGACAGAAATGCCACGTTGCTTCTCGATTTCGAGCCAGTCGGAGGTGGCGTATTTGCCGCTCTTGCGCGCCTTCACCGTGCCGGCCATCTGGATCGCGCCGCCGAACAGCAACAGCTTTTCGGTCAGCGTGGTCTTGCCGGCGTCGGGGTGGGAAATGATGGCGAAGGTGCGCCGTTTAGCGACCTGGCGGGCGAGGTGGGATGCAACCGGGGAGTCGGGGTTCATGGCAGTGGTATGTGAAGCGGTCTCAGAAAACGCAAAAGCGGCCAGCCGGCCGCTTTTGCTGTGGCGCAAGGATATCAGCTGTTCTGCTGAATACCCGCCACCACCCAGCCTTGATTGCCGGTGAGCGGCTTGGTCATGTGCCAGAT
This sequence comes from Burkholderiales bacterium, assembly GCA_038215555.1. Taxonomy (GTDB): domain Bacteria; phylum Pseudomonadota; class Gammaproteobacteria; order Burkholderiales; family Thiobacillaceae; genus PFJX01. Next base: position 4,057 of record JBBQQT010000012.1, read on the forward strand.
TTCGTCAAACGAGATAGTCGCTTCGTCGTTTTCGCGTAGCGTGCCGTAGAAGCGGACGCTGACGATCTGGCGATTGCTGTCTTCCAGTGCTTCCAGGGTTTCGGCGTTGATCGTCATCACTTCGGTGTGTTGTTCCTTGCCTTGGCGCTCGTCGATGTCCATCTTCAGTTCGGCGTACATCTCCGGCGTGGTGAACTCACGCAGGTCATCCAGGTTGCCGGCGTCGTTGGCGGCCTGCATGCGGATGTAGTTGACCTTGGCCTGACGCGCGAAAGCGACTTCATCGAAACCAGGCGGGAAGGTAGCTGCAGCGGGGGCTGCGTCGGAATTTGCGGCTGCATCGCCCTGGCCGGATTTGTCGTAGATGCTGCCCGGCACGACAGTGCCGCTGGCCGGCGCTTCGAAGCGCATCGGCTGCGGCGTGTTCTGATCGGTGTCCGAGCCCGAGCCAACGCCTTGACCCGCATATTGCATCGGCCGCTGCATCGCCGGCTTGTTGCGGTTGAGGAACCAGCGCACCAGCATGAAGGCGGCGAAAGCCAGCAGCGCCATCATCAGGATGTTGGCGACGCCCTCACCGAGGCCGAAATGCGACAACAGCGCGGCGATGCCGAGGCCGGCGGCAAGACCGGCGATGGGGCCCATCCAGTTGCGCTTTGGCGCAGCGCCGGCGGCGGCGTTTTGTCCGGGCGCCGGGGCGTTTTGAGTTTGTTGCGGGCTGGCATCACGTTTCATCGGGGTGGCTTGGCGTTGCATGCCGAAATTCTTGCCGCCGCCCATGCGCTTGGCTTCGGCGTCATAAACGGGAAATGCAAAAGCCAGAAATACAGCGAACATAGATAAAAAAATGCGTTGCATCGAGAAGTTCTCCAAGTTGAAACAGTGATCTAAATGGCGTCAAAGCGGTGCTTTGCAAGCGACCGGCATTCTACCTGTCGTACATGACAGATGGCTTCTGTGATCTCAGTTAGATTGGGAAGGTTCCCGCGCGTGGCCGGTTAACCACGTCAAGACTCCCTTACCGGCAACAAAACCGCTGGCAAAGCAGGCGGTGAGCAGGTAGCCGCCAGTGGGCGCTTCCCAGTCGAGCATCTCGCCGGCGCAGAACACGCCGGGCAGCGCGTTCAGCATCAGGTTTGCATCCATTGCCTCGAAGCGCACGCCGCCGGCGCTGCTGATCGCCTCATCGAGCGGACGCGGCGCGACCAGCGTCAATGGCAAGGCCTTGATTGCGGCTGCCAGTCGTTGCATGTCTGCGTAGCCGTCTTTGCCGAGGACTTCGCGCAGCAACCCGGCTTTGACGCCGGTAATGCCGGCGCGGCTTTGCAGGTGGCTGGACAACGAACGTGAACCGCGTGGATGCGCCACTTCGGTGATGACGCGTTGCAACGACTTGCCGGGCGCCAGATCGAGGTAGATTTGCGCGCCGCCGTTGGCTTCGATGGTGTCGCGAATGGCGGCGGAGGCGGCGTAGATCAGGCTGCCTTCGATGCCATGTTCGGTGACCACAAACTCGCCCTGACGCTGAAACTCGCCAAACGTCAGCGTCACCGACTTCAATGGCTGGCCAGCGAAACGTTCACGGAAATGCGTGCTCCAGGCGACATCGAAACCGCAGTTCGACGGCTTCAACTCGGCCACTTCGACGCCGCGCGCACGCAACAGCGGCACCCAGGCGCCATCCGAACCCAGCCGCGCCCAACTGCCGCCGCCGAGCGCCAGAATTACCGCATCGAATGTCTCAGTCGTTTCGCCAGCCGGCGAGGCAAAGCGCAACTCGCCCGCTTCGGTCCAGCCCAGCCAGCGATGCCGAACGTGGAAATTCACGCCGTCGCCGCGCAGTCGATGCAGCCAGGCGCGCAGCAACGGCGCGGCCTTCATGTCGGTCGGAAAGACGCGACCGGAGCTGCCGACGAAAGTGTCGATACCGAGGCCTTGCACCCAGGCGCGCAGATCATCCGGCCCGAACGCGGCGAGCAAGGCTGCGATCTCGGTCTGGCGCTTGCCGTAACGCGACAAAAACGGCGTCAGCGCTTCCGAGTGAGTCAAATTCATGCCGCCCTTGCCGGCCAGAAGGAATTTGCGTCCAACCGACGGCATCGCATCAAACAGTTCAACCTGCATGCCGCCCCCGTTTAAAACTTCGGCAGCCATCAAGCCGGCCGGGCCGCCGCCGATGACGGCGACGCGTGGATGGGAGGGGTTCAAGAGGATGTTTTACGGGTTGGGAAGCATGCGATTATCCCGCCAATATTCGACTGGGCATTCATCGCCATGACAAAACGGACTCTGATCGACACCCATTGCCACCTCGATGCCGCCGAATTCAGCGCCGACCTCGACGCGGTGTATCAGCGTGCGCTCGCGGCGGGGTTGAAAACACTGGTGATCCCGGCAGTGACGCGCGCCAACTTCGCCGATGTCGAAGCCGTCTGCCAGCGCTATTCAAGCTGTCTGCCGGCCTGGGGCATGCACCCGATCTACATTGACATCCACCAGGAGTCGCATTTGGCCGATCTGCGCGCCCAGATCGAAGCTTGGCGACCCGTGGCGATTGGCGAGATCGGGCTGGATTTGTTCGTGCCCGGGCTGGATTTTGCGACGCAGGAATATTTCTATATCGAGCAACTCAAGATCGCCCGCGACTTCGATCTGCCGGTATTGCTGCATTGCCGCCGCGCCAACGATCAAATCCTGAAGCAACTGCGTCGCTTCAAAATCGACAAAGGCATCGCCCACGCCTTCAGCGGCAGCCGCCAGCAGGCCGATGCCTATCTCAAACTCGGTTTCAAGCTCGGTTTTGGCGGTGCCTTCACCTGGACGCGGGCGAGCAACTTGCGGGCATTGGCCAAAGATTTACCGCTCGATGCCATCGTGCTGGAAACCGATAGCCCGGACATGCCGCCAGCCTGGATAGGCGCTCCCGGCGAGGCTGGCAAACCCGGAAAAACGGGCCGCAACGAACCGGCGGAAGTGGCGCGCATCGCCGAGTGTCTGGCCGAGTTGCGTGGTGACAGCGTCGATCAAGTCATCCGCCAGACCAGCGCCAACGCGCAGGCAATATTGAATTTCAGCGCGCCAGATGCAGCGAAAACCGTGTTCCCAGCGCCCCGCGAATCTCGGCCAGCGTCAGATGGCGCATGAAGTTGGCGTTGCCGGGGGCGTTCTGATTGCTCATGCAGGTCAGTGCACGCACGGGTTGCTGATCATCCTGCAAGCGGAAGGTGGTTTTGTAATAGATGTGGGTGGGTGAATCATCGTCGCCAAAGCTGACCCGACGGTTCAGTCGAGGAAAATGTTCAAGCAAAGGCGCAACCGGCATGCCAGCGAAGGTTTCCACGCTGTGTGAAATACCGGTAATGACGAATTCGCCCGGTGCCACGACCTGGGCTTCCGGTCGCACGGTCTCGATTTCGAAGACACAGAACGGGTCATGCTCCTGCACCGCGTTGCGCGCCACGATGCGGCCATATTGCAGACGCGCGGTGGCGGCATCCGGTTCGATCTGCAAGCGGTCATGCAAATGCAGCCTGCCGACCGGGTAAGCGGCGGCATCCGGGGTGGTCGAACAGCCGTAGAGGCCGGCCAGGAGAATCAAGGAGAGAAGAGTCAATGCATGCATGCGCGTTATCATGCCCCCATGTCACGTCGCATGTCATCTGATCCATTTGAACCACCCGCCGCCGCGCGTTTGCGCATCGACAAATGGCTGTGGGCGGCGCGCTTCTTCAAAACGCGCGGCCTGGCGCAGGAGGCGGTGGAAGGTGGCCGGGTGCGTATCGTCAGTCCTGGCGGCGGCCTGGGAGATAAGGGTGATAAGGGCAACATCGGCGAACGCATCAAGCCGAGTCGCGAGGTTCGGCTGGGTGATTTGCTGTATCTCCAGATTGGTGATCTGGTCTGGCGAGTCAGTGTGCGCGGATTGTCCGACCATCGCGGCCCGGCGCCGGTGGCGCGCGAGTTGTATGAAGAGTCGCCGGAAAGCATCGCCGCGCGGCAGGCTCAGATCGAAGCCCGGCGCGCGCAAATGGAACCCGGCAGCAGCATCAGGGGACGGCCGACGAAAAAAGATCGGCGTTTGATTCATCGCTTTACTGAATAAGTCACAGCAAGGTTGAAGAAATATGGAAACAGTGGATTGCATCATCGTCGGGGCCGGCGTCAGCGGTCTGGTTGCGGCGGCGCGCATGTCTCAGGCCGGTCGCAGCGTGTTGGTTCTGGAAGCGGCGCCGCGTGTCGGCGGCTGCATTTATAGCTGGCGCCTGAAGGACGAGATCAAGGCAAACGAAGCGGGTGCCGATTTCTGGCTTGAACTGGGCGCCCACACGGCTTACAACTCCTACTCGCAATTGCTCGAAGCGCTGCAGGCACGCGGTCGGCTGGATGACTTGCTGCCGCGCGAGAAGATGGGCTACAGCTTTGTGTCTGCCGACAACACGCTGCATTCGCCGATCAAGCGGCTGAATTTTTTCCAGGCCGCGTTCTCGTTGCCGTTCGGCATCGGCAAACCCAAGCCGGGGCTCAGCGTCGCGGAATGGTTTGGCGGCCTGCTCGGGCGGGGCAATTATCGGCGTCTGCTCGGCCCGGCTTTTGCCGCCGTGTTGTCGCAGCCGGCTGATTCTTTTCCCGCTGAATGGCTGTTCCGCCGCAAACCACGGATGCAGGCCGCGCCGCGCAAATACACCTTTTCCGGCGGATTGCAGGGTTTGCTGGAAGCGCTGGCGGACGGGGCGGATTTCGAATTGCGCAAGCAAACCGTGGTCAGCGCGGTCACCCGCGATGCGGCTGGCTATCAGGTGCAGACCTCATCCGGCCCGCTGGCCTGCCGGCAATTGATCCTCGCCGTGCCGGTGGATGCCGCCGCCGTCTTGTTGGCCGATGTCCTGCCTGAAATCGCGCGCGACTTGCAGACCTTCCCGATGTCCAGCAGCGAAGCGCTCGGCGTCGTGTTGCCCGCCAACAAAACCCGGATCAAGGCGGTGGCCGGTTTGATCGGCGTTAATGATGACTTTTTCTCGGTGGTAACGCGCGACCCGGTGCCGCACGCCACGTTGCGCGGCTTCACCTTCCACTTCAAACCCGGCCGTCTGAGCCAGGATGCCAAACTGGCGCGGATTGCCAGCGTGCTTGGTGTCACCCCGGCCGATTTCCTGCATGTGCGCGGCAGCATCAACCGGCTGCCGGCGCCGGGTGTCGAACATCCGAAACGAGTGGCCGCGATCGATGTCAAATTGACGCGTGAACCTTTGGCGCTGGTCGGCAACTATCTCAACGGCCTGTCGATCGGCGATTGCGCCGAACGCGCGGCAACCGAAACGGCGCGCTTGCTGTCCCTGTAAGCAATCCATTCAAGCAAGGAGATCATCATGGCAAGTGTTCTGATTCCGCTGGCCCCCGGTTTTGAAGACTTGGAAGCCGTCACCCTGAGCGACCTGCTGCGTCGCGCCGGTATCGAGGTCGTCGTCGCCGGCCTGCAACGCGGCCTGATTCAAGGCAGTCGAGGCATCCGCATCGAACCGGATGCGTATCTGGACGACGTGCTGACGCGTGAATTCGACCTCATTGCGTTGCCCGGCGGCCTGCCCGGCGCGGAACATCTGCGTGACGACGCGCGCGTGCAGGCGCTGCTCAAGCGCATGGCCGCCACCGGCTGCTACACCACCGCGATCTGCGCCGCACCGATGGCGCTGGCGCAAGCCGGTCTGCTCGACGGCAAACAAGCCACCGCCTATCCCGGCGTGCTTGATCAGCTCAAGTTGCCCAACACGCGCGTCCTGAAGGACGCCGTTGTGGTGGACGGCAAGGTGGTCACCTCGCAAGGGCCGGGCACGGCAATGGATTTCGCGCTGACCTTGATCGAACTGCTCAAGGGCCATGCCATGCGGCACCAGGTCGAAGCCGGACTGGTGCGCCCGGTGCATTGAGCGCCCGATGATCTGTCGACAGGAGAAAGCCCCATGTTGATCCGTGAAGTGCTCGCACATAAAACCGGCGCTGAAATCATCAGCGTCGATCCCGAAATTTCCGCCTGTGAAGCGGTCAAGCTGATGACCGAGCGCGACATCGGTTCACTCGTCGTCATGCGTGATGGCGCCATGATGGGGTTCATCACCGAGCGCAACATCTTGCGCGGCATGCACGCACGCGGCTGTGCGCCGATCGAGATCAAGGTCGGCCAGCTGATGGAACAAGAGCCGCTGGTGGCGAACCTGGATGACTCGGTCGATTACGCCCGCGACGCGATGACCAAAAGCCACACCAGCCACCTGGTCGTGCTTGACGGCGCAACACTGTACGGCGTGATCTCCTTCCACGACGTCGCCCGCGCCTGCCTGAAGGAAGCCAGCTTCGAGAATGCGCTGCTGAAGCGTTATATCAAACACTGGCCGGAGTAATGCTGCCCGGTGGCCGGGCGCTGCAGCTCAGCCATTCAGCTGCCCGATCAGGCTTTGTTACACGCGCAGGCTTGTAGGATGGGCAAAGCGCAGCGTGCCCATTGGATGCCTCTTGTGCCAGCGAGCCTTATGGCGTGAGTTGCCCGATCAAACTTTGATATACGCGCAGCCGGTTGGGCAGCATGTCGCCGGCTTGCGCGGCGGCCAGCACGGCGCAGCCGGGTTCCTTCAGGTGGCGGCAGTTGTAGAAGCGGCATTGGCCGGCGCGGGCGCGGATTTCCGGGAAGGCGTCCATCAGCGCGGCCTGGCTGAGATGGGTCAGGCCGAATTCCTGCATGCCGGGTGAGTCGATCAGGTCGCCGCCGCTGCTGTCATGGCCGGGCAAGTGAAACAGTCGCGCGTTGGTGGTGGTGTGTTTGCCGGCATCGAGCGCCAGCGAGATTTCGCCGGTGGCGGCGTTGGCATCGGGCGCCAGCGCGTTGAGCAGGGTACTTTTGCCGACTCCAGATGCGCCGACCAGCACGCTGGTTTTGCCTGATAGATGGGTTTTCAGCGCGGTCAAATCGCCACGCGCCGAGACGGTGATTTGCGGATAGCCGAGGCGAACATAGTTTTCCAGATGCTGATGCAGGGCTTCGGTTTCCGGCAGGTCTGATTTGTTCAGCGCGATCAGTACCGGGATGTCGGCGCTTTCGCAGGCGACCAGGCAGCGGATCAGCAGTTCTTCGCGGAAGTAGGGCACGGCGGCGACCACCACGACGGCGAGGTCGAGATTGGCGGCGATCAGCTTGCTGCGGAATTCGTCGGAGCGGTAGAGCAGATTCTTGCGGGCGGCGACTTTTTCGATGACGCCTTTATCCGCGTCGGTCATCGCGAACTCGACCTGGTCGCCGCAGACGATGTCGCTTTTGCGGCCGCGGGTGACGCATTCGACAACGTCATCGCCTGCTTCGATCAGGAAACGGCGGCCGTGCGCGGCGACGACACGACCGGTTTTCATGAGCGGCTTGGTCAAACGATTCCGTCATTCCGGCGCAGGCCGGAATCCAGTTGAGGCGACACACTGGACACCGGCCTGCGCTGGTGTGACGGATGATTCGAAATGACGATCAAAGCTCGAACAACGCGTCGATCTTGGCGGCGCAGATGAAATCCGATTCGGACAAACCGTTGATGGCGTGGGTGATGTATTCGACGCGGCAGGTGTTGTAGCCGACGGCCAGGTCGGGATGGTGGCCTTGCTGGTGCGAGACCCAGGCGACGGCGTTGACGAAGGTCATCGTGATGTAGTGGTCGGCGAACTTGAAGTCGCGCCGCAATTTGCCCTCCACCACTTGCCAGTCGGATGCCAGTTTCGGCATCAGCGCGCTGATCTCGTCGGCGGTGAGCGGCGGAATGCCGCCTTCACAGGGTTTGCATTTGCCTTTGGACAGGTCGCAGAAGGTGTCGGTCATGGTCTTATTTGAACTTGTAGTACTGGTTGTTCAGATATGCCGCCAGATGCAGTTCATCTTCCGGGAACAGGTTGTTGCCGAGCATGGCGTTGCAGGTGGTGACCATCTGGCTCAGGCCGGAGGCAGTTTTAACGCGGCGGTCGGCGCGGGTGTAGATCTTGCTGCCGTTGTTATTGAACTTGCTGGCGTGGCAGCCGTTGCATTTCTCTTCATGCGTTGCCTTGCCTTCCTGGATGTTGCCCTTGTCAAACGGACCGGCGAAGGCGGGCACGGACAGGATGGGGGCGGCGGCGAGAAGTGCGATCAGGCTCAGGGTTTTCATGGGTGTCTCCTTGGATGGCAAACGAAGTGAAAAAACTCAGGCATGCAGGGGTTGCGGATTGCGGGCTGGCGAGTCGTAGGACTCCAGTTTGCCGATGCGTTCCACCGCTTTCGGGTGGCTGTCGTAGAAAAGCGAATAGACCGGGTCCGGCGTCAGCGTCGCGGCATTGTCGCGATACAGCCGCACCAGGGCCGAAATCAGGTGGCCGGGATGGGTCAGGCTGGCGGCGAAGGCGTCGGCTTCGAATTCATGTTTGCGCGAATACAGGCTCATCAGCGGCGACAACGGAAACAGGAATACAGGCAGCGTCAGGAAGAACAGCGCGAGCGCGGTGGCGTCGGTCTGGCTGCTGACGCCGAGGCCTTGATAGAACCAGCCGGCCTCCTTCAATACCGAGAGCAGACCGAGCATGACCAGGCTGAGGAAGAACATCAGACCGATCCGCTTGATGATGTGGCGGCGCTTGAAATGGCCGAGCTCGTGCGCCAGCACGGCTTCGATCTGCTCCGGCGTCAGTTGCGTCAGCAGGGTGTCGTAAAACACGATGCGCTTGTTCTTGCCGAGGCCGGTGAAGTAGGCGTTGCCGTGGCTGGAGCGACGCGAACCGTCCATCACGAAGACGCCGCTGGCGTGAAAGCCGGCGCGGGCGAGCAGGGCTTCGATGCGCTGTTTCAGGTTTTCGTCTGCTAGTGGCGTGAATTTGTTGAACAGCGGCGCGATCAGCGTCGGATACACGGTCAGCAGCAGCAGGTTGAAACCCATCCAGACCGCCCACACCCAGAGCCACCAGTTGTCGCCCATGATGCCCATCAGCCAGAGCACCAGCAGGATCAGCGGGCCGCCAATGGCCAGCCCGAGCAGCGTCTGCTTAAGCAGGTCGCCGAAAAAGCCGGCCGGGGTCTGGCGATTGAAGCCGAAGCGGCTTTCGATGCGGAACTGGCTGTAAAAACTGAGCGGCAACTCAACGCTGCTGCTGATCAGGGTGAGACCAAGCAAGACGCCGACGCCGGCCAGCAGGGGTTGCGAAATCACACCCGCCAAGCTGTCCTGCAGCCATTGCAGGCCGCCACCCAAGGTGAAGGCGTAAAGCAGGCCGCCTTCGATGGCGAGGCCGATCAGGCCAACACGGGATTTGGCCAGCGTGTAGGACGCGGCCTTCTGATGCTCGGCCAGCGGAATGCTGTCGGCGAAGGCGGCGGGCGGGCTGTCGCGGTGTTGCCAGACATGTCGCATCTGGCGCAGCAACAACCATAATTTGAGGCCGAATGCGATGCAAAAGGCGGCTAAAAAAAGGCTTTGAAATGAAGGCATTAGCGTAGTTTTAGAATGAATCCAGCGTGATTTCAGGCGGTCGATTGTGCCATAACCGTGCCATAAACCGGGCGATAAACTGTGCCACAATCATGCGCCCTCAATTGACGCCAATTCGGCCAATACCCCATGCCGCAAAACAATACTCATCTGGTCTGGATCGACATGGAAATGTCCGGTCTGAATCCCGATACCGATGCCGTGCTCGAAGTCGCCTTGGTGGTGACCGACAAGGATCTCAACCTGGTCGAAGAAGGCCCGGTGCTGGTACTGCATCAACCCGACGCCGTGCTCGATGCGATGGACAACTGGAACAAGGGCACACACGGCAAATCCGGCTTGATCGACAAGGTGAAAGCCTCGATGCTGACCGCGGCCGATGTGTCGAAGCAAATGATCGAGTTCATGAAGCAACATGTGCCGGAACGCACCTCGCCAATGTGCGGCAATTCGATCTGCCAGGACCGCCGTTTCATGGCGCGTCATCTGCCAGAGCTGGAAGCGTATTTCCATTACCGCAATCTGGATGTCTCGACGCTGAAGGAACTCGCCGGTCGCTGGCGGCCGGAGTTGAAGGACGGCTTCAAGAAAGCCAATAGCCATACCGCGCTGGCCGACATTCAGGAATCCATTGAAGAGCTGAAGTATTACCGCGAGCATTTCATTCGGATGACGCCGTAACAGAGTGTTGAAAAACGTGAAAAGCCTCAAAAAGCCGTCATACCGGCGCAAGCTGGTATCCAGAAGCTGTCAATTTTATTGAGACTGTTGCACTGGACCCCGGCCTTCGCCGGGGTGACGGTGAGTTTTTCAACACACTGGTAAGCCTGTCTGTCCGCTGCCGCACACCAAGAAGAAGAGGAAGCCATGAAACCCGGAACGCCGTTTGTCGTTGAAGTGAATCCCCGCATTCCACGCCGGTTGGCGCGCTTGACCGAGCTGGCCGACAACCTCTGGTACGGTTGGGATCGCCCCAGCCGTACCTTGTTTGCCCGGCTGCATCCCGGTCTGTGGGATGCGGTCAACCACAACCCGAAGGCGTTTCTGAAGCGGGTCGATGAAGAACGTCTGACCGAGGCGGCGGAAGACCATATCTTCCTCGGCAGCTACAACCGCGTGCTGTCGGCGTTCGATACCTATATGAGCGAGCCGCTGCGGCGCGACATGCAGCTCGATCTGCATCCGGGCGATCTGATCGCCTACTTCTGCGCTGAATTCGGTTTTCATGAGAGTTTCCCGGTCTATTCCGGCGGTCTCGGCATTCTGGCCGGTGATCACTGCAAGTCGGCCTCCGACATGCGCTTGCCGTTCATTGCGGTGGGCTTGCTGTATCGGCAGGGCTATTTCTTCCAGCACATCGACAACGACGGCAACCAGATCGCGCATTACACCGATTCCGAGTTCGACGATCTGCCGGTGCATCCGGCCATGCACGAGGACGGTTCCGAAGTGCATGTCCAGATCGAACTGCCGGGTCGGATGCTGGAAGTGAAGGTCTGGGAAGCGCATGTAGGCCATGTCCGCCTGTGTTTGCTGGATACCGATCTGCCGGCCAACAGCGTGGAAGATCGTTACATCACACACCAGCTCTACGGCGGTGACAAGCACACTCGGATTCAGCAGGAAATCGTGCTCGGCGTCGGTGGCATGCGCGCTTTGCAGGAACTCGGCGTCAAGCCGACCGCGTATCACATCAATGAGGGCCACGCCGCCTTCCTGGTGCTGGAACGGGTGCGGCGCAAGGTGAAAAATGGGCTGTCGTTTCATGCCGCGCTGGAGGTGGTGGCGGCGAATACCGTGTTCACCACGCATACGCCGGTGCCGGCCGGGCATGACCATTTCGGCGAAGACATGGTGTGGGATTATTTCTCTCGCTGTTGCAACGATCTGGGCGTCAGTCGATCCGAATTCATGAGTCTCGGCGGCGCCGAGCATGGTCAGGACTTCAACATGACCAAGCTGGCGCTGCACGGGTCGCGGCATCACAACGGCGTTTCCCGGATTCATGGTCAGGTGTCCTCGCACATCCTGTCCGACATGTGGCCGCAACTGACGCCAAATGATTCGCCGATGGGTTACATCACCAATGGCGTCCATGTGTCCACCTTCCTGGCACAGGAATGGCAAGACCTGTTCGATAACAAACTGGGTTACGAATGGCGGCGGCGGTTGGCGGATATCGAATTCTGGCAGAAGGTGGAAACGATTCCGGATCACCAGTTCTGGTCGGTGCATCAGGCCTTGAAGACCCAGATGCTGCACAGCCTGCACCATCGCATCACGCAGCAGCATCTGCGCAACCACGGTTCCGAGGCGCACCTTGAACGGATGCTGAAGTTTGCCAATCCGCTCGATCCGAATGTGCTGACCATCGGCTTCGCGCGCCGCTTCGCGACCTACAAGCGCGCCACCCTGATGTTCGAAAACATGGACTGGATGCGCCAGATCATCAACGATGCCGATCGACCGGTGCTGTTCATCTTCGCTGGCAAAGCCCACCCGGCCGACAAGCCGGGCCAGGAACTGATTCGCCGGATTCATGAAATCTCGCGCTGGCCGGAGTTCGAGGGCAAGTTGCTGATGGTCGAAGGCTATGACCTGGGTTTTGCTCGTCGCTTGGTTTCCGGCTGTGATGTCTGGCTGAACAACCCGATTTATCCGCTGGAAGCCTCCGGCACCTCCGGCATGAAGGCGGCGATGAATGGCGTGCTGAATCTGTCGGTCACCGATGGCTGGTGGGAAGAGGGCTACGACGGTCACAACGGCTGGGCGATCAAGCCGGCGCCGGAAAACTACGACGAAGCGCGGCGCAATCGGGAAGACAGCAAGACCTTGTATGAGTTGCTGCAAGATCAGGTCATGCCGATGTATTACCGGCGCAATGAACTCGGCTTTTCGGCAGAGTGGGTGAAGATGGCCAAGTGTTCGATCACCACCTTGTTGCCGCGCTTCAACTCAACTCGCATGGTTACCGAGTACGTCAACAAGTTCTACGGACCGGCTTCGCGCCAATGGCGGCGCTTTTCGGAAGGCGGCTTCGCCGCGGCACAAAGTTTGGCGGCCTGGAAAACCAAGGTGCGTCGGGCTTGGGGCGGCGTTTCGGTGAATCGCGTGGAAGAGCCGCTGAAGCGTATTACCTATGGCGAAAGCATCGAACTCAAGGTGGCGGTCAACCTGAATGGCCTTTCGCCGGAGGATGTTCGGGTCGAAGTACTGGTCGGCCGTGCCTCCAAGCAGGGCCAGGACAAGGATGTGCAGGCCGTGGCGATGCAGGCGGTCTCGGGAACCGATTCCGAATGTCTGTTCCAACTCGAATTGACTCCTGAACTATGCGGCAAGCTGCTGTACCGGGTGCGCATCTATCCACACCACACCCTGCTGACGCACCCGTTTGAAACCGGCTTGATGATCTGGCTTTGACGTTCATTTTTGAAACTTGCGCGGCGAGCTGGGTGTGACTTCCTTGCTGGCGATCGGATTCGGTGCCGCGTTTGGCGCCTGGCTGCGCTGGGGCCTGGGCTTGTGGCTCAATCCAGTGTTTCCGACGCTGCCTTACGGCACGCTGGCGGCCAACCTGCTTGGCGGTTATCTGGTCGGCATCACGATTGCCTACTTCGTGCAGCATCCCGGCTTGCCGCCGGAATGGCGATTGTTTGCGATTACCGGCGTTCTCGGCGGGCTGACCACGTTTTCCACCTTCTCCGCCGAGGTCTTCACGCTGATCAGCCGCAACCAACTCGGCTGGGCATTCGCCGCCGCATCGGCGCATCTGTTCGGCTCGTTGGCGATGACCGGCCTGGGTGTCTGGACGTTCAAACTGTTGCGGGGTTAAGCCGACATGCAGGCGATTTGTATTCGATTTTTTGCCGAGGAAGGCAGCAAGCACGCGCATCGATTGCTGCATGAATGGTTGTTCGAGCAAGCGCGTGAACTCGGCATTCCAGGCGGCACTGCGTATCGCGCGGCAGCCGGCTATGGCCGACATGGCATGCAGCAAGACACCTTCTTCGAACTCGCCGGCAAGTTGCCGGAAAGCATTGAGTTCGTGGCTGATGAAAGCCGCATCGCCGCGCTGCTTGCACGCATCAGCGCGGCCGGTTTGAAGCTGGTTTATGTCACGCATCCAGTCCACATCGGGCTGACCGGCGGCGACTGAGTGTCCGCTGCTGTCGCTGCTCCGCCGAGGAGGAATCAAGGTTAAAAACATCAGGGCTATTTCGCGTTGGAGAGGCAAACGGATACGATGCACGCCCTTTCTCGCCAGACACGGGTTCCAGTCATGAAGTGGCTCAGAAATTTATTCAGTCGGCCTGCCGAAAAACCTGCCGCAGCAGTTAACAAATCAAGCATTGCGCCGAGCTCGACTCGTCATCCGGTTACCAAGCTGGAATCGCCAGGCGTGCCGGCGCCGCAGGCCTCGGACTTGCCGCAAGCCTGGGTTGATGCAATCTGTCAGGTATCGGACAAAACACTGGCGCTCGGTTGGCTGACGCAATTCAACGATGCAGCCGGGCTGGGACAGGTGGCGATTCGTGCGCGCAGCGCCGAGACGCGTTTTGCCGCGGTGCAGCGCATCGAATCGAATGCGCTGCTGGAGTCGGTTGCTCAAGCCAGTCGAGACAAGGACAAGCGGGTCTATCGTTATTGCGCCGATCTGCTGAAGAAACGCCGTCAGGCCGAGGTGGATGCGCGCCGCGCCGAGGCAATCAGCGATGAGTTGCACCGCCTGCTGGCCGCAGCGCCGTTGCCTAACACGCGACTGCTTGATTTGAACAAGGAACTCGGTGGACTGGCCGATGCTGGCGAGCCAGGGCAGGCTTGCCAAGCGTTGATGCAACAGGCGTTGGCGCAATTGCACCAGGAGTCCGAGGCGCTGCGTGATCTGCATGCGCAACACAAATTGGCCATCGCGTTGGCCGCTGAGTGTGTTCAGACTGAAGGTGGTCAGATCAAGGCTGCGTGCCCGGAATGGCCGTGGAGCGAGGTGCTGGCGGATTGGCATGATCGAGCTGCAAGCCTGCGTCAGGCTTATGCCAATCTGCCATCCTGGTTGGTGGATCAAACCGCCGCGCGGGGATTGGGTGCATCGTTGGGCGAGATCGAAGCCCGACTTGCCAGCCTTGCCGAGGTATCTGAACGTGTGCTGGCGTGCGAGCAGTGGCTGGGCGAACTTGAAGCCGGCAATCAGCCAATGACCGATGCGGTCGCGCTATGGTCGGCCATGGCCAAACCGGATAACACACAGTTGTGTGCCGCGTTGGAAGTGCGCTGGCAGGTGCTCAAGCCGAGTCCGGTGGTGGCCGAGCCTGTCGAGTCAGCGCTTGAAGCACCGCATGAAGCACCGCATGAATCTGCTATTGAAGCCGCTGCTGACGAGATCAAGCCGGTGATCAACGAACCCGCTAAACCGTTACCGCGTCAGCCGCGATTTGATCCGGAAGCCGTGGCCAAGTTGATGCATCAACTCGAGCAGGCGATTGCTGAGGGGCATCTGGTTGATGCCGATTCAGCCGCCAAGCAGATCAAAACCAGACTGGCCGGCAACAGCTTGCATGGCGAGTTGGAGTCGCTTCTGCACCGTCTGCATGCGGAGCTGGAAAGGTTGCGCGGCTGGGCGCGCTGGGGAACCGCACAAGCGCGCGAGAAGTTGATTGAAGATGCGCAGGCTTTGTTGAGTGGTGAACAGGAAGTTGAAACTCTGGCAGTCGCCATTTCGGCACTGCGTGAGGCATGGAAGCGCTTGAACGCGCACGCCGCGGCGCCGAAAGCACAGTGGGAAAGCTTCGATGCGTTGCTGGAACAAGCCTATTTACCGGTTGCTGCGCATCGCGCTGAACAGGCGATTCTTCACGCTGAAGCACGCGCGGTGCGCGAGGCGTTGTGCGCTGAGTGGGAAACCAATCTGGCAGGCATTGATTGGCCGCAGGCGGACTTCAAAGCAATCGAGGCTCGCCGGGCCGAGATCATCAAGCAATGGCATGCCGCGCCGCAGGTCAGCTTTCGCGACGAGCGAATGCTGCGCAAACGTTTCGACGGCTTGATCGGCGGCATTGATCAACAACTCGATGCCGCCCGCGCGGCTGAATATTCTCGCCGCGAGCATCTGATTGCCGCCGCGCAAGCGCTGCAAGAACAGCCCGATTTGCGCCAGGCGATGGCCGAGGCCAAGACCTTGCAGCAGCGCTGGAGCAAAGAGGGAACGCCGGTACGGCTCAAGCGCAACGATGATCAGAAGCAGTGGCAACGCTTCCGCACCGCCTGCAACCTGGTGTTTGAACGACTCGATGTGCAGCGCGCCGAACAAATTGCGCAACGCCAGGAGCAGACGCAGGCGCGGCGGGTGCAGCTGGATCGATTTTCGGCCAGCCTGGAAGGCGCCGATGTCGAAACGGTCAAACGCGCCCTGAGCGAGTTTCGCGCCACCTGGGGCACCAGCCGACAGGCCGCGCGCGAAGCGGACGACGGCCTGGAAACGCGTGCCCGAGATTTGCAGCAGCAAGCGCAGCTGCGGCTGGATCAGGTGCGCCAGGAAAAACACCGGGCGCGTTTTGCGCTGTTGGCGCAGAAAGCGGCGCTTGCACAACGTGTCGAAATGGCGGCGCTCTCCGGCCATCGGCTGGAAGCGGTGCTGGCCGAGGCGCAACAGGCCTGGGATGCGCTGGCGCGTTTGCCCGGCGCGAGCGAGTCGTTGCTTGCCCAGCGTTTCGCTGCCGCAACGCGTGCTACCGAGTCGGAGCTTTCTGCCGGCCGAAACACGCGCAAAGACTTGTTGCTTGACCTTGAGATCAGCCTTGGCCTGCCCTCGCCGGAGCCGTTTGCGACGGCGCGGCGCGAACGCCAGCTTGGCCGCTTGCAGAACCGCTTCGGCGCTGCCGCCGAGGTGCAACTGGAACCGGAAGCATTGTTGGTCAGCTGCTACGCCATGCCGGCGACTTCAGATGCGTTGGATGAGCAGCGGCTCGCGGCAGTGGCGCAGAAACTGGCGCAGCAGGCTGAACCGCTGGCGGCTGCGGCGTGACGTCGGACTGACGGCTTGCGAAGTCTCAAGCCGGGTTGCGGCGAGGCACGCGGTTTTCATCCAGCAACTGTTCGATGCGGCTGAACAGGTCGTAGCGGGTGAACGGTTTTTTCATGAAGTCATCGGCACCGATGCGCTTGACGTAGATCTGTTCGGTGGCTTGTTCATTTGCGCTCATCATGATCACCGGTACCTGGCCTACCTCAGGGTCGCGCCGCAGATGCCGCAACGCGGCAAAACCGCACATGCCGGGCAGAATCACATCGAGCATGACCAGATCCGGGTGTTCTGACCGGGCCATCCGGAGTCCGCGTTCTGCACTGCCGGCCAGCAGCGGGACGTAACCTGCGGACCTGAAGAGCTTGCCCAGGTAGGTCAAGACTCTGGGCGAATCATCGATGATCAGCACGCGGATGCCTTGACGAGCATTGATGCGTGGGCGTTTGCGGCGGTTCTCTGGCAGCGTGGTGTGTTCCTCTGCATTGCTTGCAACGGCGGGCGCTTCTTTCTGCTTCTCTGGCGGTCTGTGCAGGACTTCCTGCAACTGATGGATCAATTTCATGTACTACTCCTGATTTGAGCAGGGTAGTCCGTTCCTGCTTTTTATGGGTGCTTTCTATGGATACTTTCCAATGCTGCTGACGTCTTGTAATGACTCGTCAATCGTGAGTGCTTCTGACATTTTTATTCTAGTTAATTCTGTTTTGCTGACGAGAAAATGGTTTTGGAAACTGCGGCCTGAGTCAGGTTTCATGACTCAATCTGTCTGCAATTGCTCCAACCGAAAGTCGGGGCCGACTTCGCGCCAGGCTTTGAGTTCGTCGTCGAGCGCGGCCTGGGTCAGCAGGTTTGCTTTCAGCCAGGCCGCGGGAAGGTGCAACTGGCATGCACCGTTGTCGCACGCGAGTTGCATTTTTGGCAGGCTCGGGTTGTTGCGGCCGCTGTTGAACAGCACGGCCAGGCGTAGGCAGAGGATCAGCGGCCAATTTGGATCAGCGGGGAAAAAACCCAGCTTGCCGAGGCCGCCGCGACTGGCGCGCACCAGTGCCGCGAGGCGGCTCTGGTCGCGCCGCGAGAAGCCCGGCATGTCGGCGTTTTCCAGGATGTAGGCGCCATGTTTATGGAAGCCGGAGTGGGCGATGGAAATGCCGATTTCGTGCAGCAGCGCGGCCCAGTTCAAGGCGCGCAGGGCTTCTTCATCGATCCGGGGTTGCGGGTTTTTCGCCAGTGCCGTCGCCAACAAGGCGACGCGGCCGGCCTGCTTGATATCGACGTGGTAACGCCGTTGGAACTGGCCGACGCTGATGTCGCGCATGTCCTGGTCATGCACTCGGCCGAGCAGATCCCACAGAATGCCTTCCCGCATCGCACCCTGTGCGACGTCCATATGATCGATACCGAGTTCTTCAAACAGTGCCAGCATGATCGCCATGCCGCCTGCCAGCACCGGGCGCCGGTCTGGTTTCAGGCCGGGCAGGTCGAGCTTGTTGACCTGTCCCGCCTTGGTCAGGCGGTCGCGCAGCCAGCGCAGGCCGTTCAGCGTGATGGCGCCATCGGAATGGTTGTTCAAGCGGCAGATTTCGCCCAGCGCGCGCGCCGTGCCGGATGAGCCCACCGCTTCCTGCCAGACTTGCGTCGTGCTGCTGTTGCGGAACGGGCTGGCAACCAGCTGGATTTCGACCCGTGCGGCGATATCTGCGCTGTCCATCGCCTGTTTGCTGACGACGCCATCAGCGAAGAATTGCTTGCTGAAAACCACGCAGCCCATGCGCAGGCTTTCGCGTTCCTGCGCTTCGTAGCCGGTGCCGATGATGCATTCGGTGGAGCCGCCGCCGATGTCGACGACCAGACGTGGCGTTTGCGTCAGCGGCAGGCTGTGCGAGACGCCGAGATAGATCAGGCGGGCCTCCTCGCGACCGGCGACGATTTCAATTTCGAAACCGAGCGCCGCCTGTGCTTTGGCGAGAAAATCGGCTGAATTCTTCGCGACACGCAAGGCGGAAGTACCCACCGCCCGCACCGCGCCGGCCGGCATGCCTTGCAAGCGCTCGCCGATGCGCGCCAGACAATCCAATGCGCGCCGCTGCGAGGCGGCGTCGAGTCGTTTGGTCGCGGTGAGGCCGCTGGCGAGACGGACCGGCTCCTTGATCGAGTCGAGGTAGAACAGTTGCTCGCCTTCGACACGGCCTACCTGCATATGAAAGGAGTTGGAGCCGAGGTCGATTGCGGCGAGGGTTTCGTATTCCTGCATGGCTAATTGAAAGGGCGCGTAAACGCGCCCTTATATCGGATGAACGTGTCTGGATTATGACATCCAGAGGCAAGCGTTTATCAGGCGATGCGGAAACGCGCGGCCAGACTGTTCAGTTCGCCCGCCAGAACTTCCAGGCGATGCGCGGAAGCCGCAGTCTGTGCGACCGCAGCGCTGTTTTGCTCGGAGCCTTGTGCGATGCGCTCGACTTTCTGCGCGATGTCGCGCGCCGCCACCGCCTGTTCCTTCAGCGCCAGATTGATGTCGTCGACCGCTCGCGTCGTCAGTTCGGCACTGTCGCGGATGCCGGTCACCGAATCGCCTGCTTTGTGCGCCAGGTCGACGCCATCGCCGACGCGCCGCACGCCCGCTTCCATTTCCTGCACGGCGCGTTGCGTGCCTTGCTGGATCTTGCCGATCATGCTGCTGATTTCCTGGGTGGAGTTGCCGGTGCGCTCGGCCAGTTTGCGCACCTCGTCGGCCACCACCGCGAAGCCGCGGCCTTGTTCACCAGCGCGGGCCGCCTCGATGGCGGCGTTGAGCGCGAGCAGATTGGTCTGGTCGGCGATGTCCTTGATCACCTGTACGATGCTGGAAATTTGATCGGAATAGCCTTCCAGTTCCTTGATCGTGCCGGCGGTGCTCTTCACCGCGTCGGCGATATAGCCCATTTCCGCCGCCGCCTCGTGAATGATGCGGCCGCCTTCAGTCGATTGCGCGCTGGAGGCTTGCGTCACGGTGCGTGCTTCACGCGCATGCTCTTCGACCTGGTCGATGGAAACCGACAGTTGTTCCACCGACGCCGCCATGCTGGAGGCCGCCTCCGCCTGCATCTCCGTGGTGCGGGCGCTGCTCGATGCCGAACTGGAGAGTTCTCCGGCCGATTGATTCAGCCCCTTCATGTTCTGGCTGATCGAGGCGATCAGTTCATGCAGCGTGTTGCGCATGACACCCAGCTTGGCCATCAGGTCGCCGATTTCATCTTCGCCGGCGCGCGGCATCGGCTTGGTCAGATCACCCGACGCGATGGTTTCGGCGGCATCGCCGGCTTCGCGCAACGAACGGGTGATGCGGCCGACGGTGAGGATCGCTTGCGACAGCACGCCGATCAGCCCGAACACCAGTAACAGCCCGAAAGTCATGCGGGCGAATTGATAATTAGCTTCGGCCGTCTCGAATTCCACTTTGGCCTGTTGCACCTGATACTTCATCAATTTGTCCATCGCAAGCTCGGCAGCGAGGCCCTCTTCGCTGCCGGCTTTCAGAAACGCGGCCATGACATCCGAGGAATACTCATTGGCTTCGAGCGCGGCCAGCGCAATGCCGAGCTTGTTGGTCCAGGCGTTGCGTTTTTCACTGAAATCCGCCGCCAGCAGTTTTTCCTCATCGGTCAAGCGCGTGGACATATATTTGCTCCAGAGCGCGTCGAGTTCGCTGCGGCGCGCCTTGATCGCGTCCGTGTGGAGGCTGGGCGGATGGTCGTGTGCGGCGTGCAAGGCGCCCATCGGGTCATGCTGGAAGCCGCGCAGGACCTCGGCGTAGTTTTCCTTGATCAGGGAGTTGAATTTCGACAGATCGTACATCGGCACCGCGCGGTCTTCGTAAACCGTCTTGAGCGCGTTGCGGGCGTCATTCAGGCCCATCCAGCCGATGGCCACTGCGATGACGAACAGCAACGAAGACAAGCCGACCATCAACCAGAGCCGCTGCGCAATGCGCATACGACCAAACAGCTTGTAGCGCAGGCCAGCCAAGCCCGTGGGGACGAGGTGGCCGCCGTTCATCTTGATGCTGGAATCGTTGCGCATGGCGCGGTAGAGCGTTTCAGCAGCATCGACTTCCTGGCGGGAGGGTTTCGCCCGCACCGAGGTGTAGCCATCCGCTGTCGGCGAGGCATTGGCGCGCACCCAGTAATGGTCGCCATTCTTGCGCCGGTTCTTGACCAGACCTGACCAAGGACGCCCGCGCTTCAGCGTGTCCCAGAAATCGCGGAAGGCTTCCACCGGCATATCCGGATGGCGCACGACGTTGTGGGATTGCCCAACCAACTCTTCAAGTGTGAAGCCGCTGGCCTCGACGAATTCGTCATTGGCACGCGTGATGCGCCCCTTTTGATCGGTGTGCGTGATGAACGCGGCATCGTTGCGGATCTGGTATTCCTGCCCGGTTACCGGTTGGTTGTTTTTCATGTTTTAACCTCAAAGTGGTGGAGGGTTTTTTGTCCGGGACAAAAAGTAAACACTTGACGGCAGCATGGCATAGAACTTTAGAAATATTTTTTCTATGTTGCGATACGTTGACGCCGCACATTTATTTTTTCTGAACTGTGTGCAATTGCCATGTTGCGGCATGCCATTGCGGGCTCTGTCCGTCGCGTTGGCAACGGCCGCGGCATCAATTCTTGCAAGATATTGTTTTGACCTATACAAATAGCGGACTGCTCTCAAACTCGATTCCGCATGTCCGCCTTGCTCTTTCCCCGCACGCCTTGTCTGGATGGCGACGATGTCAACGCCAAACGACTGGAAATTCGCGCTTATTTTCACGCTACCTTCGAACGCTACGAACAGTTGTTCGAAGTGCTGACCAGCGACGCGGCGTTCTACGAGAAGCCGATTCCGCTGCGGCATCCGCTGATTTTCTATTACGGCCATACCGCCACTTTTTTTGTCAACAAGCTGGTTCTGTCCGGCTTGCTGAAGGTGCGCATCGAGCCGCGCTTCGAGTCGATGTTTGCGGTCGGCGTCGATGAGATGAGCTGGGATGATTTGAACGACGCGCATTACGACTGGCCCGCCGTCGATGCGGTGCGCGCTTATCGCGGGCAGTTGCGGGTGGCGGTCGACGCCGTCATCGCGGAAATGCAACTGAGCTTGCCGATCGATTGGGAAGCGCCGGCCTGGGTGATATTGATGGGCATTGAGCATGAGCGCATCCATCTCGAAACCTCGTCGGTGCTGATTCGTCAGCACGCGCTCAAGCATGTGCGTCCGCATCCGGCCTGGGCGCCCTGGCGCGAAAGCGGGTCGGCGCCGCCGAAGGTGCCTATCAATGCGCTGGTCGATATTCCGGAGGGAGAAGTCAGTCTGGGAAAAATCGACGCCAGTTACGGATGGGATAACGAATATGGCCGCCACCGGGCGCGCGTGCCGGCGTTTCAGGCTGGCCGCCATCTGGTCAGCAATGGCGAATATCTCGAATTCGTGCAGAACGACGGTTATGCGGACGAAGCCTGGTGGGATGCGGAAGGACGCGAGTGGAAGGCTTACGCGCGGGCGAGTCATCCGACCTTCTGGATTCCTACAGGCGAAGATTGGCGTTTGCGGCTGATGCTGGAAGAAGTGCCGATGCCGTGGAATTGGCCGGTGGAGGTGAACTGCCTGGAAGCGGCGGCATTCTGCGCCTGGAAAGCGGCGCAAACCGGATTGCCGGTGCGTTTGCCGAGCGAGGATGAATGGCGTCGCATGGTCGATCACACCGGCGTCGATGAAGTGACGATTGGTGCGTCGACCCTGGCCAACCTGCATCTCGATCATGCCGCCTCATCCTGTCCGGTGGATCGCTTTCGTCATGGCGAGTTATATGACGTGGTCGGCAACGTCTGGCAATGGACGCAGACCCCAATCTACCCGTTCGACGGCTTCCGTGTGCATCCGCTCTACGACGATTTCACTACGCCAACCTTCGATGGCCACCACAATCTGTTCAAGGGCGGTTCGTGGATCAGTGCCGGCAATGAAAGCCGCGTCTCCGCGCGCTATGCCTTCCGCCGCCATTTCTTCCAGCATGCCGGATTTCGCTATGTTGTCGGCGAACCGGTGCGCGCCACCGAAACCGCCATGCACGCTTCGCAATACGAAACCGACAAACTGTTGTCCGAATACGCCGAGTTTCACTATGGTGACACCCATTTCGGCGTCGAAAACTTTCCCAAAGCGCTGGTCGATCTGGCGATTAACGCGATGGGGGCGCGCCCGGCCCGGCGTGCACTCGATCTCGGTTGCGCCGCCGGTCGCTCCAGTTTCGAGTTGGCGCGGCATTTCGACCACGTCACCGGCATCGACTTTTCCGCCCGTTTCATCGGTCTCGGCGTGCAAATGCTGGAGCAGGGCGTGTTGCGCTTCACCTTCGCCGAGGAGGGTGAACTGGTCAGCTATCACGAACGCGGACTGGCGGAGTTGGGTTTGGAATCAACGCGCGGCAAGGTCGCCTTCTTCCAGGGCGATGCCTGCAACCTGAAGCCGAATTTCACCGGCTACGATTTGATCTTGGCCGCCAACCTGATCGATCGGCTGTACAGCCCGGCAAAATTTCTCGATACGGTGCATGAACGCCTGAATCCCGGTGGTTTGCTGCTGATCGCCACCCCCTGCACCTGGCTGGAAGAGCACACGCCGCGTGAGGAATGGGTCGGCGGTTTCAAGCGGGATGGCGAAAACTTCACCACGCTGGACGGATTGAAGGCGAAGCTGGGCGGGCATTTCAAACTGATCGAAGGGCCGCTCGATGTGCCCTTTGTGTTGCGCGAAACCAAACGCAAGTTTCAGCACACGTTGTCGGAAGTGACCATTTGGGAGAAACGATGACTGCCTGTCTTCCGTCATACCGGCTTTCGCCGGTATGACGGTTTCAGATGGATTTCGACCGCATTATTCCCCGCGACGGTACCGATTCGGTCAAGCACGACGGTCGCGCCGAGTATTTCGGTACCGCCGATGTATTGCCGCTGTGGGTCGCCGATATGGATTTCGCCGCTCCCACCGAGATCACACAGGCTCTGCTTGCGCGCGCGGCGCATCCGATCTACGGCTACAGCCGCTATCCGGAGGCGTTGTTCAAAGCGCTGATCGGTTGGTTGCAACAGCGCCATGGCTGGGCGATCGAACGCGACTGGATACTGCTCGCGCCCGGTGTCGTGCCCTCATTGCATGCCGCCGTGCTGGCGTTTGCCGAAGCCGGCGAAGGCGTCATCGTGCAGCCGCCGGTGTATTTCCCGTTTTTCTCGGCGGTGACAGCGACTGGCCGCAGGTTGATCGAAAATCCGCTGCGCCTGCGCGAAGGTCGTTATGAAATGGATTTCGAGCATCTCGAACAGTGCGCCAAAGATGCCCGCCTGCTGTTGCTGTGTTCGCCGCATAACCCGGTTGGTCGCGTCTGGACGCGGGAAGAACTGGCGCAGTTGCTGGATATCGCCGAACGGCACGATCTGGTCGTGCTGTCCGACGAGATTCATCACGACCTGATCTATCCTGGCAGGCAGCATCTGGGTCCGAAGCATCCGGTGCTGGCGACGTTGACGAACAACCTCTCCCGCGTGGTGACCGCGCTGGCGCCGAGCAAGACATTCAATATTCCCGGTCTCGGCCTGTCGGCGCTGATCGTGCCGGACCCGGCGCGGCGCAAGGCGCTGACGCGGGCGTTCGACCTGTTGCACGCAGGTAACTACAACCCGTTCAGCAGCGTCGCCTTCGCCGCAGGTTACCAGCACGGCGCGGCCTGGCTGGATGCGTTGATGGCCTATCTGGCGCAGACCCGCGATTTTGTCAGTCAATTCGCGCGCCAGCATCTGCCCGGCATCCGGCTGATCGAACCGGAAGGCACTTATCTGCTCTGGCTCGATTGCCGCGAACTTTGCGCCGCGCGGGATTGGGATGACGCCGCGCTGAAACGCTTCTGCGTTGAACGAGCCAAAGTCGGCATGAATCCCGGCACCGTATTCGGCAGCGGTGGTTCCGGTTTCATGCGGATGAACATCGGCGCGCCAAAAGCACTGATCGAAATGGCATTGCAGCGATTGGCTGCGGCGTTGGTGTAAGCCGACACCGGCGGCATATCTTGCCGCCCTCGGCGAAGCTTGCCGGCAAGGCGTTGCCGCTGGCCGCTGAAGTTCAGCAAATCAATGGGTTGAGACGTTTTTCTGGCTGGCATGCCGCTTGCTGTAATGAACGCGGAGACCCGCCATGCTCAATAAAATCGACACCGAAATCGCCTTTGTCCAGAACGCCCTCAATTTGCGGGCGCGGCGGCATGAAATATTGGCCGGCAATATCGCCAACTCGGATACCCCCAACTACAAGGCGCGCGATCTGGACTTTTCCGCCGCCTTGAAGAATGCGATGGGCGCCGATGGCGGTCCGCTGAAGCTGGCGCGGACGCATGGCGGCCATCTCGATGGCAGTGGCTCGGCGACCGCCGGCGGGCATGTCAAATACCGTTCCAGTGTGCAGCCCAGCCTGGATGGCAACACCGTCGATCCCGATGTCGAACGGGCCCATTTCACCGAAAACTCGCTGCATTACCAATTCCTGCTCGACCGCGCCGCTTCGTCGTTCAAGCGGATGGGGCAGGCGGTCGGTGCGGCTCAATAAGAACCGGGAGGCCTGAATGTCGCTTGACAATGTTTTCCAGATCGCCGCTTCCGCGCTGACTGCTCAGTCGATGCGGTTGAACGCGGTGGCCTCCAATCTGGCCAATGCCGATTCCGCGCACGCTTCTACTGGCGAGGGCTACAAGGCCAAGCAGGTGATTTTTCAGGCGGTGGCGATCAACAAATCTGCGCCCTGGGCCCAAGGCGTGCGGATGACCGAGGTGGTGGAAGACAAGTCGCCGGCGCGCATGGTGTACGACCCGAAACATCCGTTGGCCGACCCCAAAGGTTACGTCGCTTACCCCAACGTGGACGCGGTGGAGGAGATGGTCAACATGATCTCCGCCTCGCGTTCCTATCAAACCAACGCCGAAGTCATGGCCACCACCAAGTCGCTGATGCAGCGCACGTTGGCGGTTGCGGCCAGTTAGGAGCCCTGAATCATGGCCATATCCGCAGTCCAGAACGATAGCAATGCAAGCCTGGTGTCCAGCTTGAATGGCACTCAGGCGACCAAGGCGGCAAGTGCGACCGCCGAAGCCTCGGATCGCTTTCTCAAGTTGCTGGTGACTCAGTTGCAGAATCAGGACCCGATGAACCCGATGGAAAATGCCGAGCTGACGACGCAGTTGGCACAGATGTCGACCGTCGAGGGGATCAACAAGATGAACAGCACACTGGATGGCCTGCTGGCGCAGTACAAGTCAAATCAGGTCTTGCAGGGCGCGGCGCTGGTCGGCCGCCAGGTGCTGGCTGAAGGCGATGCGTTGATTCTGGGTTCCGGCGGCGCGGCAGGGGCGGTTGAACTGGCTGGCGCCGCCGACAGCGTCAAGATCAAGGTGTTCGGCAGCAATGGCGCACTGGTGCAAACCCTCGATTTGGGTAAACAGGACGCCGGTCTGGTCCGCTTTGCCTGGGATGGCATGGACGCCAGCGGAGCTGCGCAGGCACTGGGTGATTACACCTTCACCGCAACCGCTAGCGCCGGTGCTGCAACGGTGGCGGCAACCCAATTCACTTTGGGCAGTGTGCTCAGCGTTTCGCTGAATGAAAGTGACATGGATGTCGAGATCGATGGCCTCGGTGAACGTGGCCTGAATCAGATTCGGCAAATTTTCTAAGGAGCGGTTGAAATGGGCTTCCAGCAAGGCTTGAGCGGACTGAATGCCGCTTCCAAAAATCTCGATGTGATCAGCAACAACATCGCCAACGTCAGCACGGTGGGCTTCAAGTCGAGCCGGACCGAGTTTTCCGATGTCTATGCCACGGCCACCTTTGGCGCCAACAATCTGCAGGCCGGCTTGGGCGCGCAGACCGTCTCCGTGGCGCAGCAATTCACGCAAGGCGGCTTGAGCGTCAGCAGCAATCCACTCGATGTGGCGATCAGCGGCAACGGTTTTTTCCGCTTGAGCGGTGAGGCGGGGAATACCTACACGCGCAGTGGCCAGTTCCGGATGGACAAGGATGGTTTCCTGGTCACCAACACCGGCGAAAACGTGACCGGATACACCACCCTGACGCTGGATAATTTCAAGGTTGTCGGGACCAGCAATCTTGGGAATATCAAGATTGACCTGGATGGCATTAATGCCGATGCGACCACCGAATTGGCGCTCAACGTCAACCTGAATTCATCCGCTGTCCCGCCGGGTTCTTTGACGCCTCCCGTCGCCTTCGATGCGACCGTTCCGGCCAGTTACAACTACAGCACGTCGGTTTCTGTTTATGACAGCCTGGGTACCGAACATACGGTGCGCTATTTCTTCGTCAAGGAAGACCCGGTTGCAACGCCCAACACCTGGACCGCCTATGCCTATCTGGACAATACCGCTCCAGGTTTGATAGGTGGAACCCCTCCGGGGGATCAGATAGATCTTAACGGTGCGGTGGCGGGTGGCGGCCATACGATGACGTTTTCGAATACCGGCAACCTGACAGGGGGTCTCACCGCGACCAACGCCTTAGACCCCATCGTAATCAGCGGTGCGGAAAATTTAGTCATCAATATGGATTTCACCGGCTCCAGCCAGTATTTCGGCGGCTCCGGCGTCAATTCAGTGAGTCAGAACGGTTTCCAGAGCGGTAGTCTGGTCGGTCTCGGCATCGGTGACGATGGCGTCATCTCGGGTCGTTACAGCAATGGCGTCAATCAGCCGCTGCAGCAACTCGTGCTGGTCACCTTCCGCAATCCGCAGTCGATGGTGCCGGTGGGGCAGAGCCAGTGGGTGGCAACGCTGGATGCCGGCGCAGAAACCATCAACAAGCCGGGCGAGGGCGTGGCTGGCCTGGTTCAGTCGAATTCGGTGGAAGATTCGAATACCGATCTGACCGGTGAACTGGTCAACCTGATCATCGCGCAGCGTCTGTATCAGGCCAATGCGCAAAGCATTACCGCGCAGAGCACGATCTTGCAGACCTTGGTCAACCTGCGTTGATCGCGTTCAACCGAAGCCCGGACGAGATCAGCTGAATGGACCGCGTAATCTACATCGCCATGACTGGCGCCCGCGAGGTGACTCGCCAGCAGGCGGCGGTATCGCACAATCTGGCCAATATCTCGACGCATGGTTTCAAGCAGGAATTGAACGTGTTCCGCGCTTTGCCGGTGGTTGGCGAAGGCGCCAGAACGCGCGCTTTCGTGCTGGAAACGACGCCGCGCAGCGACTTTACCCCCGGTGCGATCCAGCAGACCGAACGGCCGCTTGATGTGGCAGTGCGCGGTCCGGGCTGGATTGCGGTGCAGGATGCCAACGGCCAGGAGGCTTACACCCGCATGGGGCATTTGCAGATCAGCCAGAACGGCATCATGCAGACCACCAACGGGCTGAATGTGCTGGGTGATGCCGGCCCGGTGGCGGTGCCGCCGGATCAGGAACTGCTGATCGGCAAGGATGGCACGGTGTCCACCGTGCCGATCGGTCAGAACCTGAACGCGGTCGCCATCGCCGGCCGCATCAAGCTGGTGAACCCGGCGGAAGTTGATCTGGTGCGCGGCGAAGATGGTCTGTTTCGGCAGAAGTCGGGCCAGCCGGCTGAGGCGGATGCGAATGTGACCTTGATCTCCGGTGCGCTTGAAAGCAGCAACGTGAACCCCGCCGAGGCGATGGTCAGTATGGTCAGCCTGGCGCGCCAGTTCGAGATGCAGATGCGGGTGATCCGCGCCGCCGAAGACAACAACCGCAGTGCCGACAAAGTGCTGTCGGCCACCTGATGATTTGCTGATAACGCACCCTTAGGACTCCACATGCTCCGTTCCCTGCATATCGCCCGTACTGGTCTGGATACTCAGCAAACCCAGCTGGATGTGATCTCCAACAACCTGGCCAACGTCTCCACCACCGGCTTCAAGAAGAGCCGCGCGATTTTTGAAGACCTGCTGTATCAGACCATCCGCCAACCTGGTGCGCAGTCGTCGCAGCAGACCCAGTTGCCGTCCGGTTTCCAACTCGGTGTCGGTGCCCGCACGGTGGCGACGGAGCGAATTCATCAACAGGGCGGTTTGCAGCAGACCAACAATTCGCTCGATATCGCAATCAACGGACGCGGTTTTTTCCAGATTCAGATGCCTGATGGCGGCACTGCCTATACCCGCGATGGTTCGTTCCAGGTCGATAGCCAGGGCACGCTGGTCACCGCCAGCGGCTACCCGGTGCAGCCCAACTTGCAGATCCCGAACGATGCGCTGGTGGTCAGCATTGCGCGTGACGGCATCGTCAGCGTGACGCAGCCGGGCAATCCCAACACGGTGACCGAGCTGGGCCAGTTGCAACTGGCGACCTTCGTCAATACCGCCGGTCTGCAAAGCCAGGGCGAGAACCTGTATCTGGAAACAGCCGCCTCCGGCGCGCCACAGGTCAATAACCCCGGCACGGAAGGCCTTGGCGTACTCAACCAGAGTTTTATCGAAACCTCGAACGTCAATGTGGCCGAGGAGCTGGTCAACATGATCGTCGCACAACGCGCTTTCGAGCTGAATTCGCGCGCCATCACCACGTCGGACCAGATGTTGCAGCGCTTGACGCAACTTTAAGCCGAGCTGACAGGAGACTGACATGAGCCGCTTATTTGTCTTGCTTGCCTTGCTTGCCCTCGTCGCGGGTTGTGCCACGCCACCGCCGGCGACCGCGATCAAAATGCCGCTGAACGTGCGGCCGGAGGCGTTGGCCAGCGTGCCGGTCAATAATGGCGCGATCTTCCAGCCGGCGCCGAGTCAGGCGCGCCCGGGCGTGAGCTTGTTCGAGGATCGCAAGGCGCGTTATGTCGGCGATACGCTGACCGTCAACCTGACTGAGAAAACCGAGGCCAAGCGCAAGTCGGAAACTACGGATGAGCGCAGCGCCAAAGCCAACCTTGATGTGCCCAGCCCGAAGATTCTTGGCGCAACACGGGGTATTGGCGCCAGTTCCTGGACTGCATCCGGCGATACCTCGCGCGAGCTGAAGGACAACGAAACCAATTCCAACAGCGTCACCGGCTCAATCACGGTGACCGTGGTGGAAGTGCTGCCGAATGGCAATCTGGTGGTTGCCGGCGAGAAGCAGGTGGCGATCAACAGCGATACCGAATACATCCGCCTGGCCGGTGTGGTCAATCCGAACCAGATCAGCAGCACCAACAGCATCAATTCGACGCAACTGGCAAATGTCCAGTTCGAGTCGAAGAACAGCCAGAGCGTCGACAAGTCGCAGTTTGCCAGCATGCTGGCGAGACTGCTGATGACTGTGTTGCCGTTCTAGGAGTTGGCGATGAAACACTGGCTTGCATTCATTCTTCTGACGTCTCTGGCGCAACCGCTGCTGGCTGAACGAGTGAAGGACATCGCCACCATGGCTGGTGTGCGGTCCAACCCGCTGATCGGCTACGGCGTTGTGGTCGGTCTCGACGGTACCGGCGATTCCAGCCAGTCGATGACCAATCAAAGCATGGCAACGCTGCTTGGTCAGCTGGGCGTGCAGCAGAATGCCGCCGCGATCAAATCGAAGAATGTCGCGGCGGTTACCTTGACTGCGGTGATGCCGCCGTACGCGCGTCCCGGTCAACAGCTCGATGTCACCGTCTCCAGCCTGGGCAATGCCAAGAGCCTGCGCGGCGGCACTTTGTTGTTGAGCCCGCTGAAAGGCGCCGATGGCCAGATTTACGCGCTGGCGCAGGGCAATCTGCTGGTCGGCGGCGCGGGGGCTGGCGGCGCTGGTGGCGGCACGCAGATCAATCATCTCTCGGCCGGCCGCATTCCTTCCGGCGCTACCGTCGAACGCGGTGTGCCGACGGCGCTGGGCCAAGGCGATTTTGTTCATCTGGAATTGCGCGAATCCGACTTCACCACCGCCAGCCGCTTGATGGAGGCGGTAGATCGCGCTTTCGGCAAAGGTTCGGCGCAAGCCCTGGATGGGCGCGTGGTCCGCGTCAAGGCGCCCGCCGAGTCAGGTGCCCGGGTGGCTTTCCTGTCGAAGCTGGAGAACATCAATCTGAATCCGGGTACGCCGATGCCACGCGTGATCATCAATCCGCGCACTGGTTCCATCGTCATGAATCAGCTGGTCAGCCTGGAGAAATGCGCCATTGCGCATGGCAATTTGACGGTCACCGTGAATACCGAAACCGATGTTTCGCAGCCGAATCCGTTGGCGGGTGGGGAGACCGTGGTGACGCAGAAAACCGATGTCGAGATCAAGAGCGACAAAGGCGAACTGATGGTGCTGCCGTCTTCCGCCACGCTGAATGATGTGGTGAAGGCGCTCAATGCGGTCGGCGCGACCCCGCAGGATTTGCTGGCGATCCTGCAGGCGATGAAAGCCTCCGGCGCGTTGAAAGCGGAACTCGAGGTGATCTGATGCTGGTCGGCAACGAACGTCTCGCGATCGATGTCGCCGATGCCCAGGCGCTGAAAGGCCGCGCCGCGTCGGGCGATCCGGAGGCGTTGCGTTCGGCGGCGCGTCAGTTTGAGTCGATGTTGGTGGCGCAGATGTTCAAAACCATGCGCGAGACCCGCTTCAACGAAGAAGACGATCCGATGACCGGCGGCGAGGGCGTCAAACTTTACCGCGAAATGCTCGACCAGCAATGGGCGAGCCGCCTCTCCGCCGGCAAAGGCCTCGGTTTTGCCGAGATGATGGTGAAGGCGATGGAAAGTCGCGGTATGGCTGGCGTGCCCGACGCCACGCCGCAGGTGGCCGGCATGCCTGACATCCGGCAGCCGGTTGCGGCTGCGCTGAATTCTGCGCAAAACGCTGTACCCAGTCCCGCAGTGACTGCGTCTGCGGCCAGTTCGGCAAGCAATTCAATTGCTGGCAACCTGGGTTCGATCAGCCGCAAACAAGATTTCCTGGAAACCATGAAGCCGCATGCCGAAGTTGCCGCCGCCGCGACGGGGGTACCGGCTCGCTTCATCCTGGCGCATGCGGCGCTTGAATCCGGTTGGGGTCAGCGCGAGATTCGCGGCGCCAACGGCGATGCCAGTCATAACCTGTTCGGCATCAAGGCTGGCGCCAGTTGGGATGGCGCCTCGGTGCAGACCTTGACCACCGAATACCGCCAGGGCGTGCCAATGAAGCTGCAGCAGAATTTCCGCGCCTATGACGGCTACAGCGCCGGCTTCACCGATTACGCCAATTTGCTGAAATCACGCTACGGCGCAGCGCTCGCCGGCGATGATCTGACGGCTGATGTATTCGCCCAAGGACTTGCCGCCGGGGGTTATGCCACCGACCCGGCTTATGCCGGGAAATTGAAATCCGTTATCGCCAGCGTGGCGATGGCGGGGGTTTGACGGAAGAATTCCGTCTTGGAAACAGGTTTTGCAGGTAACAGGAGGTTGCCATGGCAACTGGATTGCTCGGAGTTTCACTCACTGGTCTGGCTGCTGCGCAGGCGGGAATTCGCACCGCGCAGCACAATATTTCCAACATCAATACGCCCGGCTTTAGGCGCCAGGAAGTTAATTACTCATCACTCACGCCCGATCAGGCCGGTGCAAGTTTTTATGGCACAGGCGTGGGGGTTACCACAGTACGTAATCTATACAGTCAGTTTCAGGACAGCCAGGTTTTGCTGAATCAGGCCCAGTTGTCGCGCAACGAGGCTTTATCAACCCAGGCCAGCCAGATCGACAGCCTGACCGGCAATCCGAATAGCGGTCTGAGCAGTGCGATGAATGCCTTCTTCGACGCCGCGCAGACAGTCGCAAGCGACCCTGCTTCAAATGTGGCTCGGCAAGTGATGTTGTCTGCCGGGAGCAATCTGGTATCACGTTTCAACACGCTGGCAACTTCGTTGGATGATTTGCGCAAAGGGACCAATCGCGACATCGCGACGACAGTGACGCGCATTAATACCTTGGCCGGGCAGGTCGCGGCCATGAGTGGCAACATCACCCGCTTTGAGTCCGGAATCGGCCAGTTGGCGAATGATCTGCGGGATCAGCGCGATCAACTGGTCGGTGAGTTGAACAAGCTGGTCAACATCACACCTGTGCAGCAAGGTGATGGCACCTACAACTTGTTCATCGGCAACGGACAACCGCTGGTCGTTGGTGCCAGCGTGACGCCGATGGTCAGTATTCCGGATACGACCAATCCGGGATTCGATGTGCCGGCTTTTAATCTGGCCGGCGGCAGCCAAATGCCGCTTGATGCCTCGATTATCAGCGGCGGCAAACTGGGCGGCCTGCTCGCAGCGCGCGAATCTGTGCTGATGCCGGCAAGAGCGGATCTGGATACGCTGGCTTTCGAGCTGGCGACTCAATTTAATGCCCAACACACTGTTGGCTTTGATAAAAGCGGTGCCGCAGGTATCAACTTCTTTACTGACCTGACCACACTTGCGACGCCACCGAAAGGGGCCGCTTTTGGAATGTCGATGAACATTGCGATGAACGATCCAGATCTGATCGCGGCATCTGCGACGGCCCCGGGCAGTCCGGGGGACAACACGAATGCGTTGTTGCTTGCTGGTTTGCAGACGGCACCGAATACGGTCAACGGAAGTGATACTTTTTTCAGCTTCTATGCGCAACTTGTTTCCCGAACGGCAACCGTGGCCTCAGAGGCGGATATCGGGGTCGCAGCTTTCGAGACATTGACGCGAATTTCGACTCAAGCGCAGCAGTCCGTTTCTGGTGTTAATCTGGACGAAGAAGCGACGAATCTGATCCGTTTTCAGCAGGCTTATCAGGCTTCCGCAAGGGCGATGCAAATTGCCTCAGGATTGTTTGATGATCTGATTTCCAGCCTGCGATAAGGAGACAACATGCGCATTGATTCTTTGACTTATCTCAGTACCAGCCTGGTTGGCATCCAGAGCAATCAAAACGGCATTGCCCGTTTGAATCAACAGATCGCAACCGGCTTGCGGATGCAATCCAGCAAAGATGATCCGATCAGCGCGGTCAAAGCGATGGAATTGAGTGAGCGCATCGCCGTAAGGACCCAATATGCGGAAAACCAGACCAAGGCCGAGTTGGATCTGAAGTACGAAAATGTGGCGTTGCGGGAAATGGGTTCCGTCTTGAATCAGGTACGCGGCTTGTTGCTGAGTGCCAGTTCATCCCAGACCGTACCCTTGGGCAGCGCTTACTCGGCGCAGTTGAAGGGGGCGTTCGATCAATTGCTCGACTTGGCGAACACGCGCAATACGGCTGGTGAGTACATTTTTGGTGGAACCGCCACAAATTTGCAGCCATTTGCCAACGGCAGCACAAGCACAGTGCCCGCTGCGACCACCTTTGGCGGCGCTCCCCCCCCCGGTCCGGCGGTAATCTCTGCGACGCGCGAGATTCAGATTGGCTCCAGTCAACGCGTGCAGGTGACGGACAGCCTTACCGGTGCGTTAAGTTTTACCGATGCGGAGGCGGGAGCGGCCATCATTGATGCGGCAAATCCTGCTTTTGTCCCTGCAACCGGTCGGCATGATGTCTTGCAAAATCTGGCGCATGCCATCACCACCATCGCAGCAGGCACGGCGACGGATGAAAATATGCAGAGCTATATCTCCATCGTTGATGTGGCGGCAAGAAAACTCAATGAAATTGAACAGCGTGTTGCCGGGGCGTTGACCGAGATCAAAAGCTTGAGAGCGTCGTCAGAGGCTGTTTTGTTATTGGAAAAGAACGCGCTGAGTGACCTGACCCAAGTCGATAAAGCCGCCGCCATCGTTGAACTGCAAAGCCGCCAGACCTCGCTGGAGGCGATCAGTCGCGCTTATGCACTGACTTCAGGCTTGTCGCTGTTCAATTACCTGAGCTGAGTTTTCGCTCTTGCATCGCAGGTTTTGGGTTGCCTGGAGCGCTTCGATTTTTTATTGGATTTCGCGCAGCACCCGGAAACCTAGATTGACGTCCAGTTCGTCGAACCAGCGTGGCTTGCGTGCGGCGGAGCGCGAATGCCAGGCCGATTCAAACCAGGAGCCGCCTTTGGTGACGTACCAGCGGCCGGTTTTGCCCGGGCTGTTCGGGTCGGCCGGACCTTCCCAGAGGGTGCTGGTGAATTCCCAGACATTGCCGTGCATGTCGTGCAGGCCCCACAAGTTGGCCGGATAAAGGCCGACATCGATCGCCTGATTCATCGGCGCGCAAAACGGCAAAAAACGCCGCCAGCCGGCCACACTGTGGCCAACGATCTGAAACGAGCCGGTATTCGCCTCGCTACAACCGAGATCATCGCCAAAGCAATACCGCGTTGCGCTTCCAGCGCGGGCGGCGTATTCCCATTCCGCTTCAGTTGGCAGGCGGTAGATCTGGCCAGTCTGGTGCGATAACCAGGCCAAGTAAGCGGTGGCCTCTTCGCGGCTGACATTGGTCACCGGCTGGCGTCCTTCGGTGCGCACCCGATGTTCCGGCCATTGGTGGCCGCTGGCTTCGGCATAGCGCTGGAATTCATCGGCGGTGACGCAAAAGCGACCGATGCCGAAGGCTTGTTCGATGTGGACTTGGCGCGGCGTGAATTCACCAAACTTGCGGTTCGTCTCCGGATTGCCCTGGGTGTAGACGCCAACCGGAATCAACGCCAGTTCCGGTCCGCTGCTGCCGTCGCGCAGCGTGTCGTGAAAAGGCTGGCTGACGCCGCACTGGCGGGCGCCGTTTTCCTGCAACGCGCGCAGTTGAACGGGGCTGAGGTCGTGTACGAAGGGAGCATGCAGATCGATGGGTGCGTTCATGATGGGTATCTCAAGTTCAGGCTTTCCAGTGTCCGGATTTGCCGCCCAGTTTTTCGATCAGGCGGACGGATTCGATGACCATGCCGCGATCCACCGCCTTGCACATGTCATAGATGGTGAGCAGAGAGACGCTGGCGGCGGTGAGGGCTTCCATCTCGACGCCGGTGCGGCCGACGGTTTCGGCCATCGCCTTGCATTCAATCGCATTGGCCAATTCGTCGATGCGGAAATCGACGGTGACTTTGGTCAGCGCGATCGGATGGCAGAGCGGAATCAGGTCGGCGGTTCGCTTCGAGGCCATGATGCCGGCCAAGCGGGCAACGCCAAGCACATCGCCCTTCTTGGCGGCGCCATCGCGAATCATCGCCAGCGTGTTGGGTTGCATGACGATGCGGCCGGTGGTGACGGCAACACGTCGGGTCTCGGCTTTTTCGCCGACGCCGACCATCAAGGCGCGGCCCTGTTCATCAAAATGAGTGAAATTGTTCATGGTGTGGATGGTTGTGAGCTGCGATTGGGATGAAAGTTGCCTTGCAAATGAGCCATAAGATAAGCACAAGGGAACCAGAAAGGGAGGCCAAGTATCATATCGCGATGCAAAAATTTCGCTCGCATGCACTTGCCCTCTCTCTCGCGCTGCAGATTAGTTTGCCAACCCATGCCCTGGAATTGCCCGATCTGGGCGAAGCCTCTCGACTGACGCTGAGCGAGGCACATGAAGATCGGATCGGGCGTGAAATCATGCGTCAGATCCGCGATAGCGGTGAGTATCTCGATGACCCGGTGCTGGTGGAATATCTCAACGGCCTGGGTGAACGTCTTGCTGCGGCTTCGTCGGAGCCTGGGCGCCTGTTCGAATTGTTTCCGGTACAGGATGCCAGTATCAATGCGTTTGCGCTGCCCGGCGGCTATATCGGTGTGCATACCGGTCTGATTGCGGCGGCGCGGAACGAATCGGAACTGGCCGGTGTGTTGGCGCACGAAATTTCGCACGTGACCCAGAAACATATCGCGCGCATCGTCGATGCCCAGAAATCCTCCGGCCTGGCATCGCTGGTCGGGTTGGCGATCGCCATTCTTGCCGCTCGTTCGAGTCCGGAAGCGGCGCAAGCCGCGATCATCACGACGCAGGCAATGAGCATCCAGAATCAGCTTGATTTCACGCGTGAACACGAACGCGAAGCGGATCGGGCCGGTTTGCAGATTCTGTCTGCCGCCGGATTTTCACCGCAAGGCATGGGTACGTTTTTCGAGCGTTTGCAGGCGCAGGGCCGGTTGTATGAAAACAATGCTCCGGCCTATCTGCGCACGCACCCACTGACGTTTGAACGCATCGCTGATATTCAGAATCGGCTCGCCAGCCTGCCTTACCGGCAATTCTCCGATAGCCTGGAATTCGCCCTGGTGCGGGCGCGGGTGCAAGCGGCAGCCGGCGAGGCGCGGGATGCGCTGCATGAATTCGAGGCGAAAGTTCGCGACCAACCCACGGCGGCGGCCTGGTATGGCCTGTCGCAGGCCAATCTTCGCGTGGGCGAGATGGATCAGGCAGCGCGTGCGCTGGACGCTGCGATCAGTTTGTCGGCACCTTCAACCTTATTCGATCTGGCGCGCGCTGAACTCGCGCTTGCACGCGGCCAGGCGGCGCTGGCGGCGCAGTTTTCCGGCGCGGCGCTGGGAAAGAACAGTACTTATCGGCCGCTGGCCTATGTGCATGTGAAAGCTTTGCTGCGCGACGACAAGGCGCAACAGGCGCTGGATTTTCTGAATCAGCGGCAGCGAATCTGGGTGTCTGATGCGACTTTGTTCGCCCTCAAGGCGCAAGCGCATCAAGCCCTGGGGCAGCGCGCGGAATCCTTCCTGGCGCAGGCCGAAGCCTACGCGCTGGCGGATCGGACTGGTGCGGCGATTGAGCAATTGCAGATGGCGCAGCGTCTGGGCAAGGCTGATTTTTACACGCTGTCGATCATCGATGCCCGCATGCGTGAACTGCGCGAACGCCAGCAGGAAGAAACCCAGCGGCGACAAGCAAAACAGTAGCTCGGAAGCTAAAACCATTCATCAAAAGCGGTCTTGGTACTAACATACTCCCGCCCAAAAATATCGTACCAAGTGATGATTTCTCTCTTGTGTCGGTTGCGATGTTGCGAATATTCTTCGCCGCCTGATTGTTTGATAAATCTGTCTGGCTTATTTCTTACGAATTAAATGGATGGTGGAAATTTTTTGATCCAAGCGAAATCAGCGTTGCCGAAACTCGCAAGTGAAGGTTTTGGCATTCTTGCTACCCTACTGGTTACTTCGGCCTGTGCGTTCGCATCGACGATCGACACCAGTGGCAAAGAAATCGCTTTTGATCGTTCCAAGGGCAATTGCCTGGCCTGTCACGGTTTTCCCGCCGTGCCGGATGCCTTGCAGACGGGTAACAGCGGCCCGCCAATGATTGCCATGCAAGCGCGTTTTCCCGACAAGGGCATTCTGCGCGCCAAGATATGGGATGCCACCGCATCCAGTTCTACCAGTTTCATGCCGCCGTTCGGCAAGCATCAGGTGCTGAGCGAGGAAGAAATAGACAAGGTCGTCGACTTTGTTCATAGCTTGTAATCAACGAAATGAGATAGGAGTGGATATGAACATTTTGCGCAGAAACGTACTGAAGGGTGCTGGCGCCGCCGGCGCGGTGAGCGTAGCGATTGCTGCCGGCCTGCTGAAGCCGGGCATGGCCTTTGCTGCCGACTGGAACAAGGGGCTGTTCGAGAACAAGGATCTG